>NZ_JBEZIH010000067.1:0-1010 GCF_040650935.1 Streptomyces sp. NPDC048565 | reverse complement strand
CTAGGCACTGTTTCTCGGATCTCCTGACGTGGGTGGGGTGTTGGGGTCAGGCTGGCTTCATGGGTCGTGGGGATCTGACGAATGCGGAGTGGGATCGGCTGGAGGCGTTCTTGCCTCGTGCTGGTGCGCGTGGTGGTCGGTGGAGTGACCACCGGCGGGTGATCAACGGGGTTCTCTACCGGGTGCGGACCGGCGTGCAGTGGCGGGATCTGCCCGAGCGGTTCGGGCCGTGGGAGACGGTCTATAAACGACATCGTCGCTGGTCACTTGATGGGACCTGGCAGATGCTGCTGTCCCGCATCCAGGCAGCCGAGGATGCGGCGGGCGGTATCGACTGGGACGTGTCGGTGGACTCGACAGCAGTACGAGCCCACCAGCACGCCGCCGGTGCGAGGAAGGCTCCTCCGGCCGCCCTTCCTCAAAAGGGGGCCGGACGGGGGACGAACCAGGTCGATCGGGTACTGCGGAAACTGGTCGCCCGTCTGGAGGAGGTGGTCAGATCGGCGAGTGTCTGGGACGTTCCCGCGGGGGATTCACCACCAAGATCCACCTTGCCGCCGAGGGGCGATGCAGGCCCCTCGCGTTCGTCCTGACACCCGGACACTACGGTGACGGACCCCAGCTCGAGCGGGTCCTGGAACAGGTATCGGTGCCCCGAACCGGAGTCGGCCGGCCTCGAACCCGGCCTGACCGTGTCCTGGCGGACAAGGCGTACACGTCGCGCAGAAACCGCCGCTACCTGCGACGACGCGGTATCCCGCACACGATTCCCGAACGCCTTGACCAGCAAAGACACCGCAAGAACCGAGGCTCCCGAGGCGGTCGCCCCACCGGCTTCGACAGCGAGCGATACAAGAAACGCAACACCGTCGAACGCACCATCAACCGCCTCAAGGGCTTCCGGGCCGTCGCCACCCGCTACGAGAAACGCGCCTACATCTACCTCGGCACCGTCACGCTCGCAGCACTCGTCATCTGGCTCAGAACATGATCCGAGAAACAGTGCCTAG
>NZ_JBEZIH010000066.1:0-1278 GCF_040650935.1 Streptomyces sp. NPDC048565 | reverse complement strand
AGCCAGTAGTGTCGGCGTTGGAAGGCGTAGGTGGGCAGTTCGGTGTGGCGGGCACCGGTCCCGGCGAACAACTCCTGCCAGTCCACCGCCACCCCGGCCGCGAACAACGCACCCAACCCAGCCAGCACCGACTCGACCTCACCATGACCACGACGCAGACTCGGCACCGCCGTAATGTCCTCACCATCCAGACACTCCCGCACCGACCCCGTCAGCACCGCGTCCGGACCCAACTCCACGAACCGCGTCACACCCCGCTCGCGCAACCCCACCACAGCATCCGCAAACCGCACCGTGTCACACACATGCCGCACCCAGTACTCCGGATCCGCCACCGCCTCATTCACACCCGCGAGATACGGCGGCCGAAACACCAACCCCGCCACCACCGCACGAAAATCATCCAGCATCGGCTCCATCAACGGCGAATGAAACGCATGACTCACCACCAACCGCTTCGTCCGGAAACCCCGCTCGGACAACCGCCCCACAACCCGCTCCACCGCGGACCCGGCCCCCGACACCACCACCGACACCGGACTGTTCACCGCGGCAACCGACACCTCACCGCCCAGCTCAGCCACCACCGGCGCCACCACGTCCTCACCCGCGGCAACCGCCACCATCACCCCACCCGACGCCAGCCCCTGCATCAGCCGACCCCGCGCAGTCACCAACACACACGCATCCGCCAGCGACAACACCCCCGACACATGAGCCGCAGCAATCTCCCCCACCGAATGACCAGCCACAAAATCCGGGACCACACCCCACGACCCGAACAACCGGAACAACGCCACCTCAACCGCGAACAACGCCGGCTGCGCAAACTCCGTCGCATCCAGATCCAGACGGCCCCCAGCACCCTCCTCACCAAAAACAGCCGCCCTCACCACCGGATCCAACAACTCACACACCTGATCAAAAGCAGCCGCGAACACAGGAAACCGCCCATACAACTCCCGGCCCATCCCGACCCGCTGCGAACCCTGACCGGAAAACACCACCGCCACCCGGCCCCGACCCACCACACCCGACACACACCCGGCCCCGGCCCCACCCCCAGCCACAACCGCCAACCGATCCAGCAACTCCTCCCGCCCCGAAGCCACCACAACCGCCCGATCCCCATGCACCGCACGATCAGCCGACAACGAAAACGCAACATCCACCAACGCCACACCAGGCCGCTCCACCACAAACGACCGCAAACGAGCAGCCTGACCACCCAACCCACCCGACCCACGACCCGACAACACAAACGGCACCACAGCAGGT
>NZ_JBEZIH010000064.1:0-1520 GCF_040650935.1 Streptomyces sp. NPDC048565 | reverse complement strand
GGGTCGTCGACCTCGACGTCCGGGACGGTGATGTTGTCGATCTTGGCCTGGCGGGTGCGGACCATGAAGTCGTGGTTGGCCGGGTCGTAGGAGATGTTCCCGGTGCCGTCCTGCTTCTCGATCCCGCCGATCCGGTGCTCAAGGCCCGGCGTGCCCGGCACGGCCCAGGGGCGGGCCAGGGTCTTGGGGTCGCGTTTGTAGGGCCAGAACACTTCGGTGCCGTCGGCGAGTTCATGGTTGGGGCCGGTCGCGAACTGGACCCGCAGGTCGGGCAGCTGGTCGACCTCCGGGATCCGCCACGGCTCGGAACCGTTGGCCAGATATCCGTCCGAGAGCAGGAACACCGGAGTGCGGTAGGTGAGGGCGATCCGTGCCGCGTCCAGAGCCGCCTCGAAGCAGTCCGCCGGCGTCTTCGGCGCCACGACCGGCACCGGAGCCTCACCGTTACGCCCGTACATGGCCTGAAGCAGGTCCGCCTGCTCCGTCTTCGTCGGCAGCCCCGTCGAAGGACCACCCCGCTGGATATCGATGATCAGCAACGGCAGCTCCAACGACACCGCCAGACCGATCGTCTCCGACTTCAGGGCAACCCCGGGCCCCGACGTCGTCGTCACACCCAGCGAACCGCCGAACGCCGCGCCCAGCGCGGCGCCGATCCCCGCGATCTCGTCCTCCGCCTGGAACGTGCGCACACCGAAGTTCTTGTGCTTGCTCAGTTCGTGCAGGATGTCCGATGCCGGAGTGATCGGATAGGAACCCAGATACACCGGCAGGTCCGCCAGCCGGCCCGCCGCGATCAGCCCGTAGGACAGGGCCAGATTCCCCGAGATGTTGCGGTAGGTGCCCGTCGGGAACGCCTGCGACGCCGGAGCGACCTCATAGGAGACGGCGAAGTCTTCCGTCGTCTCGCCGAAATTCCAGCCCGCCCTGAACGCCGCCACGTTCGCTTCCGCGATGGCGGGTTTCTTCGCGAACTTCGACCGGAGGAATGTTTCCGTCCCCTCGGTCGGACGGTTGTACATCCAGGACAGCAGGCCGAGCGCGAACATGTTCTTCGAGCGTTCGGCCTCCTTACGGGAAAGCCCGAACTCCTTCAACGCCTCGATCGTGAGTGTCGTCAGCGGTACCGGATGGACGTTGAATGCCTCCAGCGACCCGTCGTCCAAAGGGGACTGGGTGTAGCCGACTTTCGCCATGGGGCGTTTCGTGAATTCGTCGGTGTTCACGATGATGTCCGCGCCGCGTGGCACATCGGCGATATTCGCCTTCAGCGCGGCGGGATTCATCGCGACCAGCACATTCGGTGCGTCGCCCGGGGTCAGGATGTCGTGGTCCGCGAAATGCAGCTGGAACGACGACACACCCGGCAACGTGCCCGCGGGCGCCCGGATCTCGGCCGGGAAGTTCGGCAGCGTCGACAGATCGTTCCCGAACGACGCCGTCTCCGACGTGAACCGGTCACCCGTCAACTGCATACCATCACCCGAGTCACCCGCGAAACGGATGATCACCCGGTCCAG
>NZ_JBEZIH010000063.1:0-1888 GCF_040650935.1 Streptomyces sp. NPDC048565 | reverse complement strand
CAGGCCGCTCCACCACAAACGACCGCAAACGAGCAGCCTGACCACCCAACCCACCCGACCCACGACCCGACAACACAAACGGCACCACAGCAGGTTCAGGCGTGGCTGTCGGCGCCGGCCGGTGATCGGCCATCGCTGGTTCGTTCGGTGGTTGCTGCAGGATGACGTGTGCGTTCGTCCCGCTGATGCCGAACGAGGACACTCCGGCTCGCCGGGGTCGGCCGGTGTCCGGCCATTCTCGTGATCGGGTCAGCAGCGCCACCCCACCGGAAGACCAGTCCACCTCGGTCGAGGGGTCCTCGGCGAACAGGGTTCTGGGCAGGATCCTGTGCCGCAGCGCCATCACCATTTTGATGACTCCGGCGATGCCTGCCGCCGCCTGGGGGTGTCCGATGTTCGCTTTCACCGATCCGAGCCACAGGGGTGAGCCGCTGGTGTGCTCCCGCCCGTAGGTGGCCAGCAGTGCCTGTGCTTCGATCGGGTCGCCGAGCAGAGTACCCGTGCCGTGTCCTTCCACGACGTCGACATCGGCGCCCGTCAGCCCCGCGTTGGCCAGTGCCTGCCGGATCACCCGCTGCTGCGACGGTCCGTTCGGGGCCGTCAGTCCGTTCGAGGCCCCGTCCTGGTTCACTGCCGAACCCGCCAGCTGCGCGAGCACCTGGTGCCCGTTGCTCCGCGCATCGGACAGCCGCTCCAGCACCACCAGGCCGACGCCCTCGGACCACCCGGTGCCGTCCGCGCCCTCGCCGAACGACCGGCACCGGCCGTCCGGGGACAGTCCACGCTGCCGCGCGAATTCCGTGAGGATCATCGGCGTGCCCATGACGGCGACCCCGCCGGCCAGCGCGAGTGAGCACTCGCCCGATCTCAACGCCTGCGCCGCCAGGTGCAGTGCCACCGACGATGACGAACAGGCCGTGTCGACCGTTGTCGCGGCTCCCTCGAAGCCGAACTGGTACGCGATTCGCCCGGACAGGACCCCAGGCGTGGTACCGGTGAGCAGGTATCCGCCGGCGTCGGTTCCTACCGCACCGTATCCGTGCGGTGTTGCTCCTATCACCACCCCGGTCCTGCTGCCGCGCAGGGAGTCGGCGTCGATACCCGCGCGTTCGAAAGCCTCCCAGGCGACCTCCAGCAGCAACCGCTGCTGCGGATCCATCGCCGTCGCCTCACGGGGCGAGATACCGAAGAACCCTGCATCGAACTCACCCGCGTCATGCAGGAACCCGCCACCACGCGCATACGTCGTCCCCGGATGATCCGGATCCGCGTGATACAGACCCTCCACATCCCAGCCACGCGACTCCGGAAAACCAGTGATCCCCTCCCTGCCCTCGACCACCAACGACCACAGATCCTCCGGAGAAGACACCCCACCCGGATAACGGCAGGCCATCCCGACGATCACCACAGGATCACCGGGATCGGCAACAGGCACGGACTGGGTGTCGGCGTCTGCGTCCGCGTCCGCGCCCGACACCACGGACTGCAGGTGTTCGATGAGAACGGCGGGGGTGGGGAAATCGAAGATCACCGAACTCGGTAGCGTGATCTCCAGGGCACGCGAGAGCCTGTCCCGCAGTTCGGCGGACATGAAGGAATCGAAGCCCAGATCCCGGAACGTCTGACCGAGTGCGCCCTCACCGAGCACGCCACTGCCGAGAGTGGCTGTGATGTGTGCGCGGGCCAATTCCGTCATCCGGTACGCGCGCTCGGGTTCACCGAGCCGCCGCAGCTCGCTCACCAGGGCCGAGGTCTCTTCCGGCGTCTCCTCGCCGTCGAGCGGCATGTCGAGCCAGTAGTGTCGGCGTTGGAAGGCGTAGGTGGGCAGTTCGGTGTGGCGGGCACCGGTCCCGGCGAACAACTCCTGCCAGTCCACCGCCACCCC
>NZ_JBEZIH010000062.1:0-2499 GCF_040650935.1 Streptomyces sp. NPDC048565 | reverse complement strand
AACACAGTGGACGCGAGCAACTGAGGACAAGCCCTCGGCCTATTAGTACCAGTCAGCTCCACCCGTTACCGGGCTTCCACATCTGGCCTATCAACCCAGTCGTCTACTGGGAGCCTTAACCACTCAAGGTGGTGGGAACACTCATCTCGAAGCAGGCTTCCCGCTTAGATGCTTTCAGCGGTTATCCTTTCCGAACGTAGCCAACCAGCCATGCCCTTGGCAGGACAACTGGCACACCAGAGGTTCGTCCGTCCCGGTCCTCTCGTACTAGGGACAGCCCTTCTCAATATTCCTACGCGCACAGCGGATAGGGACCGAACTGTCTCACGACGTTCTAAACCCAGCTCGCGTACCGCTTTAATGGGCGAACAGCCCAACCCTTGGGACCGACTCCAGCCCCAGGATGCGACGAGCCGACATCGAGGTGCCAAACCATCCCGTCGATATGGACTCTTGGGGAAGATCAGCCTGTTATCCCCGGGGTACCTTTTATCCGTTGAGCGACAGCGCTTCCACAAGCCACTGCCGGATCACTAGTCCCGACTTTCGTCCCTGCTCGACCCGTCGGTCTCACAGTCAAGCTCCCTTGTGCACTTACACTCAACACCTGATTGCCAACCAGGCTGAGGGAACCTTTGGGCGCCTCCGTTACTCTTTAGGAGGCAACCGCCCCAGTTAAACTACCCATCAGACACTGTCCCTGATCCGGATCACGGACCCAGGTTAGACATCCAGCACGACCAGAGTGGTATTTCAACGACGACTCCACAACCACTGGCGTGGCCGCTTCAAAGTCTCCCACCTATCCTACACAAGCCGAACCGAACACCAATATCAAACTATAGTAAAGGTCCCGGGGTCTTTCCGTCCTGCTGCGCGAAACGAGCATCTTTACTCGTAGTGCAATTTCACCGGGCCTATGGTTGAGACAGTCGAGAAGTCGTTACGCCATTCGTGCAGGTCGGAACTTACCCGACAAGGAATTTCGCTACCTTAGGATGGTTATAGTTACCACCGCCGTTTACTGGCGCTTAAGTTCTCAGCTTCGCACACCCGAAAGTGCACTAACCGGTCCCCTTAACGTTCCAGCACCGGGCAGGCGTCAGTCCGTATACATCGCCTTACGGCTTCGCACGGACCTGTGTTTTTAGTAAACAGTCGCTTCTCGCTGGTCTCTGCGGCCACCCCCAGCTCACCGAGTAAATCGGATCACCAGTGATGGCCCCCCTTCTCCCGAAGTTACGGGGGCATTTTGCCGAGTTCCTTAACCATAGTTCACCCGAACGCCTCGGTATTCTCTACCTGACTACCTGAGTCGGTTTAGGGTACGGGCCGCCATGAAACTCGCTAGAGGCTTTTCTCGACAGCATAGGATCATCCACTTCACCACAATCGGCTCGGCATCAGGTCTCAGCCTTAACGTGTGACGGATTTACCTACCACACGGCCTACACCCTTACCCCGGGACAACCACCGCCCGGGCTGGACTACCTTCCTGCGTCACCCCATCGCTTACCTACTACAAGTCTGGTTCATCGGCTCCACCACTACCCTCAACTCCGAAGAGATCAGGCCGGCTTCACGGACTTAGCATCGCCTGATTCAGTACTGGGCGTTTCAAAGCGGGTACCGGAATATCAACCGGTTGTCCATCGACTACGCCTGTCGGCCTCGCCTTAGGTCCCGACTTACCCTGGGCAGATCAGCTTGACCCAGGAACCCTTAGTCAATCGGCGCACACGTTTCTCACGTGTGTATCGCTACTCATGCCTGCATTCTCACTCGTGAACCGTCCACAACTCGCTTCCGCGGCTGCTTCACCCGGCACACGACGCTCCCCTACCCATCCATACAGGCGTTGGCCCTATGTGTATGAATGACACGACTTCGGCGGTACGCTTGAGCCCCGCTACATTGTCGGCGCGGAATCACTTGACCAGTGAGCTATTACGCACTCTTTCAAGGGTGGCTGCTTCTAAGCCAACCTCCTGGTTGTCTCTGCGACTCCACATCCTTTCCCACTTAGCGTACGCTTAGGGGCCTTAGTCGATGCTCTGGGCTGTTTCCCTCTCGACCATGGAGCTTATCCCCCACAGTCTCACTGCCGTGCTCTCACTTACCGGCATTCGGAGTTTGGCTAAGGTCAGTAACCCGGTAGGGCCCATCGCCTATCCAGTGCTCTACCTCCGGCAAGAAACACACGACGCTGCACCTAAATGCATTTCGGGGAGAACCAGCTATCACGGAGTTTGATTGGCCTTTCACCCCTAACCACAGGTCATCCCCCAGGTTTTCAACCCTGGTGGGTTCGGTCCTCCACGAAGTCTTACCTCCGCTTCAACCTGCCCATGGCTAGATCACTCCGCTTCGGGTCTAGAGCGTGCAACTCAAACGCCCTATTCGGACTCGCTTTCGCTACGGCTTCCCCACACGGGTTAACCTCGCTACACACCGCTAACTCGCAGGCTCATTCTTCAAAAGGCACGCAGTCACGACTGC
>NZ_JBEZIH010000061.1:0-2825 GCF_040650935.1 Streptomyces sp. NPDC048565 | reverse complement strand
CCAGACTACAACACTCTTCCCTCCCCGACGCTCTTCCGATCTAGGCGGGCTGACCGCCCGGGGCGGCGCCACGCACACCCACGCGCAGGACGGAGTCCACTCCGTCCTGCGCGTCGTTGTGCGTGGTGCGTCGCGCTCACCCACGGGAGCACTCCGCGATCCGAAAGGCAGTCGAAACTTTCGAAACTTTCGCGCCCGATTCTGTTCGATTCTTCTCCAGGAATCCGGTCTTCCTTTTGTCTTTGATCGGCTTCGGCGGTTCAATCGGACCTTGACCTGCATATATAACAGCCATTCACTTTCCCGTGTGAGCCTGATCTTTCGCAATCATTGCGGAAACTGTTGACTCTTGACGGGTACCGCTCAACACTGTCGGCATCGCCAGGCCACAAGCCCCGGCGGTCCCGGGTCGTCCACGCGATCCGGTCTCCTGGGCCGACCGTGCGCCGACCGGCCGGCCCGCCACCTGGCTCCCGCAAGCCGTCAAAAGGAGAAGGCATGAACATGGACAACATCCCCAGCCGGCCGGTCAGTCGCAGAGGCTTCATCGGCCGGGCAGGTGCCCTGGCGCTGGCGACGTCCGGGCTGATGCTGCCTGGCACCGCCCACGCCGACACGGTCATCACCACGAATCAGGAGGGCACCGACAACGGCTACTACTACTCGTTCTGGACCGACGGTGGTGGTTCGGTCTCCATGAACCTGTCGTCCGGCGGCAGTTACAGCACCTCGTGGACCAACTGCGGGAACTTCGTCGCCGGCAAGGGCTGGGCCAACGGCGCACGCCGGACCGTGAACTACTCAGGCAGCTTCAACCCGTCGGGCAACTCCTACCTGACGCTCTACGGCTGGACGGCGAATCCCCTCGTGGAGTACTACATCGTCGACAACTGGGGGACCTACCGGCCCACCGGGACGTTCCAGGGCACGGTCTCGAGCGACGGCGGAACCTACGACGTCTACCGGACGACGCGGTACAACGCCCCCTCCGTCGAAGGCACCAAGACCTTCGACCAGTACTGGAGCGTCCGCCAGTCGCAGCGGACGGGCGGAAGCATCACCGCCGGCAACCACTTCGACGCCTGGGCCGGCTACGGAATGCCGCTGGGCAGCTTCAACTACTACATGATCATGGCCACGGAGGGCTATCAGAGCAGCGGGAGCTCCAGCATCTCGGTGAGCTGACACGCCCGCGCATCATCCAGCTGGGGCGCGCGGCCGGGAGGGCGCAGCGCCCCAGCTGTCTGCCGGATCGAGCGGGGGCCTCAGGTGAGAAAAGGGCGCACCAGGCGGAGGAGTTCCTCAGGGCGGTGCAGCGGAATGATGTGACCGCAGTCCTCGATGACATGGCCCGTGAGCTCGTCGGCGACAGGTCGCAACTGCCGTTCCAGTGCGTCCCCCACAGGCCGGGCGCCGACGGCCAGCGTGGGCACCGACAACCGGCCCGCCTCCACGGCCGCGTGGATCTGCCGGGCGCCGGCGGGCATGGCGCGATAGTAGGAGGACGCGCAGCGAAGCGCCTCGGAGCCCGTGTAGGCGCTGACGAAGGCGTCCCGGATCCCGGGCTCGATGCCCTGCCCAAGGGTGCCCGAGTCGAGGAACCAGTCGATGTACGCCGCCTCGTTGCCCAGCAGCACGGTCTCCGCCAGGCCAGGAACCGAGTGGAAGCCGAACCACCAGGGCGGCCCCGACGCCAGGAACCCCTCCGCGCCCGGCAGGGTGCCCAGCAGTGACTCCATGAGCACCAGCCGGCGGACGCGCTCGGGGCTGCGCATCGCCATCAGGAAGGCGGGCGGAGTCCCGGCGTCGATGCCCATCACGGACGCGGACCTCTCGCCGAACGTGTCCAGGAGCGCGAGGCAGTCGTCGGCGAGGGTCCCGGCGTCGTAGCCGTCCGAGGCGCGCGTGCTCCCGCCGAGCCCCCGGAGGTCAGGGGCGATCACCCGGTGCCGGGCGGCCAGATCGTCCAGGACGTGGGTCCACAGCCGCCAGGTGTGCGGGAAACCGTGGAGCAGCAGCACGGCGGGGCCCGTGCCTGCGGTGGCCACGTCGAGTTCGACGCCGTTGACGGCGACACGGTGCATCTGGACGGGAGCAACAGACATGATGGCCTCTTCGGGCAGTAACCATTGGTGACAACAGAACGATAGGTAACTACCCTGGAGCGGCCAAGACCGCACTTTTACCCCAGGTGGTGAGCTCCAGGTGACCCCTCGGACCACGCGTACGCCGGAAGGCGCCCGCGGCGATCTGTTCGACCCGCTGTGTCCGACCCGTCGGCTTCTCGACAGGATCGGCGGAAAGTGGACCTCGATGGCCGTCAAGGTACTGGCGGAAGCCTCCCCGGACGAGGTGCGCTTCGCCGAACTCCAGCGGCGCATGACCGGTGTCTCGCAGAAGATGCTGTCGGTCACGCTGCAGGCGCTGTGCCGCGACGGCCTCGTCAGCCGGCGGGTGGAGACCACCGTGCCGCCGCGTGTGTACTACGGCCTCACCGAGCTCGGGCTGTCACTGGAGATCCCGCTGGCCGCCGTCCGCCAGTGGGCGGAGGAACACATGGTCGAGATCGACCGTGCCCAGCAGAGCGCCGACGCGGTGACGGAGGATACGTAGACCGTCTTTCGGATCTCCCGATCCCCGACACCTGGAGCACATGTGACCAGCCGCGCCCGTTCCCTGTTCTCCCGCCGCAGACGAGCGGCGGCCGGCATGGCGGCGGGACTAGGGCGTGTTTCGAAAGTCCCGCCTGCCCGGCGACGCCTGGCACGCACGCTCGCCGCGTTGTCGGGATCACCCCGATACACCCAGTATCGGGGCGACCCTCC
>NZ_JBEZIH010000060.1:0-2888 GCF_040650935.1 Streptomyces sp. NPDC048565 | reverse complement strand
GATTACTGGGTCCGTCAGGTGCGTGAGGCCGTTCGGTACGGCGACGCGGTGACCACGATGTATGAGCACGGCGTCCGCACCTTCCTCGAAATCGGGCCCGGTGGTGCGCTCGCCGCCCTCGCAGCCCAGTCCCTGCCCGATGACGACCAGGACACCACCGTCGCGCTCGCCTCGGTTCGCTCCGGACTTGCTGAGCCGGAATCCGTGGTCCAGGCACTGGGCGCGCTGTACGGCCGGGGCGTGAGCTTGGACTGGGAGGCGTTCTTCGCCGGGTCCGGGGCCCGCCGGGTGCCACTGCCTACGTACGCCTTCCAGCGCCGGCGCTACTGGCTGGACGCGGACCGCTCGGCCGGTGCGGTCGGCACCCCTGGACCTGCGCCGACCGCACCGGCCGAGCGGGAACCTGACGCCCCCGAGGCCGTGCTCACCCTGACCGAACGACTCGCCGGTCTCACGGCGGCTCAGCGCGGAGCATATGTGCTGGAGACCGTGACCGCCCTGGTCGCTGCCGTCCTCAAGCACCCGGACCCGGCGGGCATCGTGCCCGACAAGCCGTTCCAGGAGCTCGGGTTCGACTCGCTGACCGGGGTGGAGCTGCGGAACCGGCTGGCGCGGTCCACAGGACTGAGCCTGCCCGTCACCGTCGTCTTCGACCACCCGAGCCCGTCGGCCCTCGCCGGCCATGTGCTGTCCCTCGCCACCGCCGAGACCGGGGCTCCGGCTGCTCCCGCCGATCCGTCCGCCGCCGTACGGACCGGACTGGCCCAGGTGGAGGCCGCGATCGGTGCCCTGCCGGATGACGACGTGCTGCGGTCCGAGGCCGCGACCCGGCTGCACGAGCTGCTTGAGCTGCTCTCCGAACCGGGAGCGGCGGCCACCGCCGCGCCGGACGGCTCCGAGGTGCGCGACCTGATCGCGACCGGTTCCACCGACGAGATCTTCGACTTCATCGACTCCCAGCTCGGACGCGTGGCGGACTGACGCGGCGCGGGGCCGCCCGGCGCGGGCGGCCCCGCGCTCCCGTGTCGTCCTGCCCTTCCCCGAACCACGAGAGGCTGATCACTCATGTCTGCTGCCACGCCGCCCGCCCCGCACGATGGCCAGAAAAGCGAGGAGAACCGGGAGAACCGGGAACAGAAGCTGGTCGACTACCTGAAGTGGGTGACCGCCGATTTGCAAAGGGCACGTGAGCGGATCGGCGAACTCGAGTCGGCCGACGACGAACCCGTCGCGATCGTCGGGATGGCCTGCCGGTTCCCGGGCGGGGTCTCCTCGCCCGGCGACCTGTGGCGCCTGGTCGCCGACGGTCGGGACGCGATCGGCCCGTTCCCCGCCGACCGCGGATGGGACCTGGACGCCCTCTACAGCCCCGATGCCGATGAGGCCGGCACCTCCTACACCCGCGAAGCCGGGTTCCTGGACGGAGCCGCGCTGTTCGACGCCGACTTCTTCGGCATATCGCCGCGCGAGGCACTGGCCATGGACCCGCAGCAGCGGGTGCTTCTGGAGACGGCCTGGGAGGCGCTGGAGGACGCGGGGATCGACCCCGCCTCCCTCCGGGGCTCCCGCACCGGGGTGTTCGCGGGGATCACCGAGCAGAGCTATCTCGGTCTCGAAGGCCCCGCGGAGCTCGAGGGCTACCTGATGACCGGCAAGCTGAGCAGCGTCGCCTCCGGGCGGATCGCCTACACCCTCGGCTTCGAAGGCCCCGCGCTGTCCGTGGACACCGCCTGCTCGTCCTCCCTGGTCGCGCTGCATCTGGCCGTCCAGTCGGTGCGCCGTGGGGAGTCCGGCATCGCGCTGGCCGGCGGCGCCACGGTCACGGCGACGCCGGGAGGCTTCGTCGACTTCAGCCGCCAGCGGGGGCTCGCCCCCGACGGCCGTATCAAGTCCTTCGCCGCTTCGGCCGACGGCACGTCCTGGTCCGAGGGGGCGGGTGTGCTCGTGGTGGAGCGGCTGTCGGACGCCTTGCGTTCAGGGCATCGAGTGCTGGCGGTGGTGCGGGGGAGTGCGGTGAATCAGGACGGTGCGAGCAACGGTCTGACGGCGCCGAACGGCCCCTCGCAGGAGCGCGTGATACGGGCGGCGCTGGCGGACGCCGGGCTTTCGGCCGGTGATGTGGATGTCGTGGAGGCGCACGGCACGGGGACTCGGCTGGGTGATCCGATCGAGGCGCAGGCGCTGTTGGCGACGTACGGGCAGGAACGAGAACAGCCGCTCAGGCTCGGCTCGTTGAAGTCCAACATCGGCCACACCGTCGCCGCCGCCGGTGTCGGTGGTGTGATCAAGGTGGTGCAGGCGATGCGGCACGGGGTGATGCCGAGGACGTTGCATGTGGATGAGCCGACGCCGATGGTCGACTGGTCCAGTGGTGCGGTCGAGCTGCTGACCGAGTCGCGGGAGTGGCCTTCGGCCGACCGCCCGCGCCGGGCCGCCGTCTCCGCCTTCGGCGTCAGCGGCACCAACGCCCATGTCATCCTCGAAGCGCCGCCGGAGGGCGCGCCCAGCCAGGAGTCGCCGCCCGCCACCGCGCTCCCCGCCGTCCCCTGGCTCCTCTCGGCCCGTGGCGAGCAGGCGCTGGCCGCCCAGGCCGAGCGGCTGCTCACGCACCTGGCCGAACACCCGGAGCCGACCGCCGCGGACATCGGGCTGTCCCTGGCCGGCACTCGCACCCTGCACGGCCACCGGGCCGCCGTGACCGGCGCCGATCGCACCGGGCTCGAGGCCGCTCTGCGCGAACTGGCCGCCGACCCGGCTCGATTCGCCGTCTCGTCCGCCAGCGCCCAAAGCCCTCTGGGGTTGGTGTTTTCGGGTCAGGGTGCGCAGTGGGCGGGGATGGGGCGTGAGTTGGCGTTGGTGTTTCCGGTGTTCGGGCGGGCGTTGGATGA
>NZ_JBEZIH010000059.1:0-3188 GCF_040650935.1 Streptomyces sp. NPDC048565 | reverse complement strand
TGGAGGCGTACGCCCATCAGGACCTGCCCTTCGAGCAGCTGGTGGAGGCGCTCAACCCGGAGCGGTCCCTGTCCCGGCAACCCCTCTTCCAGGTGCTGGTCGTCCTGCAGAACGCGCCGGCGGCGGCATATTCCCTGCCCGGCCTGGACATCAGGCCGGTACCGACCGTGCCCGGTGTGTCGAAGTTCGACTACTCGCTCAGCCTGCACGAGACCTACGACACCGAGGGGCGGCCGGACGGTATCGAAGGGTACGTCGAGTACTCGACCGATCTCTTCGACCGGGCTACGGTCGTGCGCACCGTGGAGCTGCTCGACCGGATACTGAGCGGCTTCGCCGAGGACCGCGACCGCCCCATCGGTGAGATCGAGACGGTGACCGGCGAGGACCGTCGGCGGGTGCTGGAGACCTGGAACGAGACCGCGGCGCCACCCGCAGGAGCCGAAGTACCCACACTCTTCGAGCAGCGGGTGGCCGCCGCCCCCGACCGTCCCGCGCTGCTCCACCCGGGCGGGCAGCTCACCTACCGCGAACTGGACGTGCAAGCCAACAAGTTGGCTCATCTGCTGCTGAGGCAAGGCATCGGCCGGGAGGACAGGGTCGCGCTCGCTGTGCCGCGCGGCCCGGAGACCGTGGTGGCGTTACTCGCCGTCCTCAAGGCCGGCGCCGCCTACGTGCCCGTGGACCCGGCCTATCCCCCGGCCCGGATCAGCTACCTCCTCGACGACTCGCGGCCCGCCCTCCTGGTCACCCACGGGCTCACCGACCCACGCCCGGCAGCGGGCGAGGTGCCGGCGCTGCTGCTCGACGCCCCCGAGGTCGTCGCGGCGCTCGACACGGTCCCCGCCACCGCTCCGGACCGCCCGGACGAGCCAGGACGCGCCGCCTACGTCATCTACACCTCGGGCTCCACCGGCCGCCCCAAGGGCGTCGTGGTCACCCACACCGGTGTCGCCGCCCTCGTCGCCTCGCAGCGGGAGCGCTTCGGTGCTGGCCCCGGAAGCCGGGTGCTCCAGTTCGCCTCGCCCAGCTTCGACGCGGCCTTCTGGGAGACCCTGATGGGGCTGCTGACGGGCGCCGCCCTCGTGGTGGCCCCGGCCGACCGGCTGATGCCGGGCGATCCGCTGGCCGGGCTGATCCGGGAGTTCGACGTCACCCACGCCACGCTGCCGCCGTCCGCGCTGCGCGCGCTGGAGGACCGCGAACTGCCCTCGGTCCGTTCACTCGTCGTCGCGGGCGAGACCGTCCCCGCCGACCTGATACGGCAGTGGGCGCCGGAACGCTGCATGATCAATGCGTACGGCCCCACGGAGACCACCGTCTGCGCCACCACCAGCGCCCCGCTGGGCGCCGATGAGGCCCCGCCGCCCATCGGCCGTCCGCTGACAGGCACCCGGGTCTACGTTCTCGACGCGCGGCTGCGCCCGGTGCCGCCCGGGGTGCCCGGCGAGCTGTATGTGAGCGGTCCGGCACTGGCCCGCGGCTACCTGGGCCGGTCGGGACTGACGGCAAGCCGGTTCGTGGCCAGTCCGTTCGGGGCGCCTGGCGAGCGTATGTACCGTACCGGCGACCTCGTGCGGTGGACCGGTGACGGACAGCTGGTGTTCGTCGGGCGCTCCGACGAGCAGGTCAAGATCCGAGGCCATCGTATAGAGCTCGGCGAGATCGAGACCGCGCTCGCCGAACATCCGGCGGTGGCCGCCGCCGCCGTGGCCGTCCACCGTGACCCCCAGGGCGACGCCCGTCTCGCCGCGTACGTCGTCCCGGGCACCGACGGCGTCCCGGCTCTGGAAGAGGCCGGGGACCGCGATCAACTGGACTCCTGGGCCTCGGTGTTCAGCAGGCAGTACGGCGGTGATGAGTCCGGCGCCGGATTCGGTGAGGACTTCTCCGGCTGGCACAGTACCTACGACGGCGGCCCCATCCCGCTCGACGACATGCGGGAGTGGCGCGCGGCGGCCGTGGACGCCATCCGCGCGCTCGAACCCCGGCGGATCCTGGAGATCGGCGTCGGCAGTGGCCTGCTTCTCGCACCGCTGCTCGACCACTGCGAGATGTATTGGGGTACCGACGTCTCGTCCGAAGCGGTCGCCGCCCTCGGAGCCCGGCTGGCCGCCGCCCGTCCCGACGCCGTGGACCGCGTTCGGCTCACCGCCCTCGCGGCCGACGCCTTGGACACGCTGCCCGAGGGCGAGTTCGACACGGTCGTGCTCAACTCCGTCGCCCAGTACTTCCCGAGCGAGCGCTACCTCCTCGACGTCCTCCGCAGTGCGGTCCGGCTGCTGGCTCGCGGCGGCGCTCTCTACCTGGGCGACGTCAGGGACCTCAAGTCGGCGAAGCGGCTGCACCTGGCCGCGCAGACCGGACGCCTCGGCGCGGCCGCACCGGCCGCGGAAGTGCGCACGGCGGCCGGCCTCGCCCTCGCGGAGGAGAAGGAGCTGCTGGTGGACCCCGAGCTGTTCACCTCCTTCGCCGCCAGGTCCACCGGGATCGGGGGCGCCGACATCCGTGTCAAGCGCGGACTCAGGCACAACGAACTCACGCGCTACCGCTACGAAGTGGTGCTTCACAAGAAGCCCGCCGACGAGCTGCTGAGTGTCGCCGACGCTCCTCACGTGACCTGGGAGGAGCTCGGCGGCTCAGCCGAGGCGCTGGCCGCCGCGCTGACGGCGCGGCGCCCTGAGCTGCTGCGGGTGACAGGTGTGCCCAACGCCCGTACGGCGAGTGACCTCACGGACGAGTCGGCGGCCGACGGGCCCGAGCCCGACGAGCTGGCCGAACTCGGCGGGCAGTTCGGCTACGACACCGCTGTCACCTGGTCCGCCGACCGGCGCGAGAGCGAACTCGACATCGTCCTCGTCTCCAGGGCGACCGCGTCCGCCCGTCCGCTGGCCGGCACCCACCGGGCGGGCGCCCCGGTCACCGGCCCGCTCACCAACACCCCGTCCGCCGCACCGCGTTCGAGCCGGCTGAAGGCCGAGCTGCGGGCTCATCTCACCGGGCGGTTGCCGGGGTTCATGGTGCCGGGGGTGTTTGTGGTGGTGGGGGAGTTGCCGTTGACGCCGAACGGGAAGGTGGATCGGCGGGCGTTGTCGGTTCCTTCGGAGGGTGTGGTGCGGGGGGAGGGTGGTCGGTCGGCGGGGTCGCCGGAGGAGGAGATGGTCTGTCGGGTGTTCGCGGAGGTGTTG
>NZ_JBEZIH010000058.1:0-3751 GCF_040650935.1 Streptomyces sp. NPDC048565 | reverse complement strand
CGCCCCGATACTGGGTGTATCGGGGTGATCCCGACAACGCGGCGAGCGTGCGTGCCAGGCGTCGCCGGGCAGGCGGGACTTTCGAAACACGCCCTGGGCAACTGCGTGACGCCCACGGCCCCGGGCATACGTCCGGGGCCGTGGGCGTTCACCTCAGTGGTTCCGAGCGGCATTTTTCCGGAAATCCACGCACATCGGTAAGTCTGCGGACCGGATCTTCGTACGACTCGGAGCAGGGGCCAGCGTCCCGTCCGGACTCAACAAGTGCGAAGATGGGTTCTCGGCAGGACAGGGCCCCCACCACAGGGCCGAATAACGCAAGCGGCCGAACACCAGCCGACCGGCCGGTCACACCCCAGCGACGGGGCCCGGCGTACGGCGCACATGCATGGAGGACGTGACGTGGCGAACGACGCCAGCACCGTTTTCGACCTAGTGATCCTCGGCGGTGGTAGCGGCGGTTACGCCGCGGCCCTGCGCGGAGCTCAGCTGGGCCTGGACGTCGCACTGATCGAGAAGGGCAAGGTCGGCGGCACCTGCCTGCACAACGGCTGCATCCCCACCAAGGCGCTGCTGCACGCCGGCGAGATCGCCGACCAGGCCCGCGAGAGCGAGCAGTTCGGTGTGAAGGCCACCTTCGACGGCATCGACATGGAGGCCGTCCACAAGTACAAGGACGAAGTGATCTCGGGCCTGTACAAGGGTCTGCAGGGTCTCATCGCCTCGCGCAAGGTCCACTACATCGAGGGTGAGGGCCGTCTCTCTTCGCCCACCTCGGTGGATGTCAACGGTCAGCGCATCCAGGGCCGCCATGTGCTGCTGGCGACCGGCTCCGTGCCGAAGTCGCTGCCCGGCCTGGAGATCGACGGCAACCGCATCATCTCCTCGGACCACGCGCTGAAGCTGGACCGTGTGCCGAAGTCCGCGATCGTCCTGGGCGGCGGCGTCATCGGCGTCGAGTTCGCCTCGGCGTGGAAGTCCTTCGGCAGCGACATCACCATCGTCGAGGGTCTGAAGCACCTGGTCCCGGTCGAGGACGAGAACAGCTCCAAGCTCCTCGAGCGCGCGTTCCGCAAGCGCGGCATCAAGTTCAACCTCGGCACCTTCTTCGACAAGGCCGAGTACACGCAGGACGGCGTGCGTGTGACGCTCGCCGACGGCAAGACCTTCGAGGCGGAGGTGCTGCTGGTCGCGATCGGCCGCGGCCCGGTCTCCCAGGGCCTGGGCTACGAGGAGGCGGGGGTCGCGCTCGACCGCGGCTACGTCCTCGTCGACGAGTACATGCGGACCAACGTGGAGACGATCTCGGCCGTCGGTGACCTGGTCCCGACCCTCCAGCTCGCACACGTCGGCTTCGCCGAGGGCATCCTGGTGGCCGAGCGGCTGGCAGGGATCAAGACCGTGCCGGTCGACTACGACGGCGTGCCGAAGGTGACGTACTGCCACCCCGAGGTCGCCTCCGTCGGTATCACCGAGGCCAAGGCCAAGGAGATCTACGGCGCGGACAAGGTCGTCGCCCTCAAGTACAACCTCGCGGGCAACGGCAAGAGCAAGATCCTCAAGACCGCGGGCGAGATCAAGCTCGTCCAGGTCAAGGACGGTGCCGTGGTCGGCGTCCACATGGTCGGTGACCGTATGGGCGAGCAGGTCGGCGAAGCCCAGCTGATCTACAACTGGGAGGCGCTGCCGGCCGAGGTCGCGCAGCTCATCCACGCCCACCCGACGCAGAACGAGGCGATGGGCGAGGCCCACCTGGCCCTGGCCGGCAAGCCTCTCCACTCCCACGACTGATCCAGTCCCGGGGACGACCGACCACTTCCGCACTTTCGTAAGGAGCAACTGAAACCATGTCGGTTTCCGTAACCCTTCCGGCGCTCGGCGAGAGCGTCACCGAGGGCACCGTCACCCGCTGGCTGAAGGCCGAGGGCGAGCACGTCGAGGCCGACGAGCCGTTGCTCGAGGTCTCGACCGACAAGGTCGACACCGAGATCCCCTCGCCCGCCTCCGGCGTGCTCGCGTCCATCAAGGTCGCCGAGGACGAGTCCGTCGAGGTCGGCGCCGAGCTGGCCGTCATCGACGACGGTTCGGGCGCGCCTGCCGCCGCCGCACCGGCCGCCGAGCCCGAGCCCGAGGCCGCCCCGGCCCCGGCCGCCCAGGAGGCCCCCGCCGCCGAGACCCCGGCAACCGAGGCCCCGGCAGCCGAGGCCTCCGCCGCCGCCGCTCCGGCCGGTGGTGCCTCCGGCACCGACGTCACCCTTCCGGCGCTCGGCGAGAGCGTCACCGAGGGCACCGTCACCCGCTGGCTGAAGGAGGTCGGCGAGGAGGTCGCGGAGGACGAGCCCCTGCTCGAGGTCTCCACGGACAAGGTCGACACCGAGATCCCCGCCCCGGTCGCCGGTGTGCTGCTGGAGATCGTCGTCGCCGAGGACGAGACCGCCGAGGTGGGCGCCAAGCTCGCCGTCATCGGCGCTCCGGGTGCCGCACCGGCCGCCGCTCCGGCTCCGGCCGCGCCCGCCCCCGCCGCCGCTCCGGCACCGGCCCCCGCAGCACCTGCCGCTCCGGCGCCGGCTCCGGCTCCGGCAGCAGCCCCGGCACCGGCTCCCGCAGCACCGGCCGCCCCGGCCCAGGCAGCTCCGGCTCCGGCACCCGCCGCGCCCGCAGCCCCGGCCAAGGCAGCTCCTGCCGCGCCCTCCGGTGACGACGGTGCGTACGTCACGCCGCTGGTCCGCAAGCTCGCCTCCGAGAACGGCGTCGACCTGGGCTCGGTCAAGGGCTCCGGCGTCGGTGGCCGTATCCGCAAGCAGGACGTCATCGCCGCCGCGGAGGCCGCCAAGGCCGCCGCCGCCACTCCGGCTCCGGCCGCCGCCGCCCCTGCGGCGTCCAAGGCCGCGCCGAAGATCGAGGCGTCCCCGCTGCGCGGTCAGACGGTCAAGATGACCCGCATGCGCAAGGTCATCGGCGAGAACATGATGAAGGCCCTGCACTCGCAGGCGCAGCTGACCACGGTCCTCGAGGTCGACATCACGAAGCTGATGAAGCTGCGCAACCAGGCGAAGGGGTCCTTCGCCGCCCGTGAGGGCGTCAAGCTGTCCCCGATGCCGTTCTTCGTGAAGGCTGCGGCCCAGGCGCTGAAGGCCCACCCGGTCGTCAACGCCCGGATCAACGAGGACGAGGGCACCATCACGTACTTCGACTCGGAGAACATCGGCATCGCCGTCGACGCCGAGAAGGGTCTGATGACCCCGGTCATCAAGGGTGCGGGCGACCTGAACATCGCCGGCATCGCGAAGAAGACCGCCGAGCTGGCCGGCAAGGCCCGCGGTGGCGGCCTCACCCCGGACGACATGTCCGGCGCGACCTTCACGGTCAGCAACACCGGTTCGCGCGGTGCGCTGTTCGACACCGTCATCGTGCCGCCGAACCAGGCGGCCATCCTGGGTATCGGCGCCACCGTCAAGCGTCCGGCGGTCATCGAGACCGCCGAGGGCACCGTCATCGGCGTCCGCGACATGACGTACCTCTCGCTCTCCTACGACCACCGTCTGGTGGACGGCGCGGACGCCGCCCGCTACCTGACGACGGTCAAGGCGATCCTCGAGGCGGGCGAGTTCGAGGTCGAGCTCGGCCTCTGAGCCGTACAGCTGTAACCAGCCTCACCAGCGGCGCCCCCGTCCGGAACACTTCCGGACGGGGGCGCCGCCGGGTTGGGTAGTGTGTGGGCGGGGATAGGAAGAGAGGGGGGTGGGGGAAG
>NZ_JBEZIH010000057.1:0-5558 GCF_040650935.1 Streptomyces sp. NPDC048565 | reverse complement strand
GCGGCCGCATGCACCAACACCGACTCACCCGACCGCACACCCGCCACATCCACCAACGCGTAGAACGCCGTCACGAACGCCACCGGCACCGAAGCGGCCTCAACGAACGACCACCCCACCGGAACCCCCACCACCACCCGCTCATCCACCACGGTGAACGAGCCGAACCACTCGCCTCCCAGCCCCATGACCCGGTCGCCGACGGCCACGTTCGTCACGCCGGAGCCGATCTCGATGACCACGCCGGCACCTTCGCTGCCCATCAGCGCGTTCTCCGCGTCCGGATACGTACCCAAGGAGATGAGCACGTCGCGGAAGTTGACACCCGCTGCCCGGATCTCGACACGTACGTCGCGTTCACCGAGCGGCCGGGTCGCTGCCGTCGACGGGGCCGGGGCGAGTCCGTCGAGGGTGTCTCCCGGGGTGGTCCGTAGCTTCCAGGCACCTTCGGGCAGTTCCGGTGTATCCGGCACAGCGCCGAGCCGCGGGACGGAGATCTCACCTCGCCGGAGGGCCAGTTGGGGCTCGCCGGTGGCGAGGGCCGAGGGCAGGGCGGCGAGCGAGGCCGGGTCCTGGTCGAGGTCGGCCAGGACGAATCGGCCGGGGTGTTCCGACTGTGCGGATCGCACCAGGCCCCAGACGGGCGCGGCGGCCAGACCGGGCACGCCCTCGCCTTCTCCGGCGGCCACGGCTCCCCGCGTGACCAGCACCAGTTTGGCCCCGGCGCCGGCGAACGCCTCGTCGGCCAGCCAGAACTGCACGAGCTCCAGCGCGTGGGCTGCGGCGGCCAGGGCCTCCTGGGCCGTGTCCCTTTCGGCGTGGGAACGGTCGGTCGGGTCGTCCTGGGCGATGCCCGTCAGCACATACGCGGGCGTCGGGCACCGGCCGTCGGCCAGTTGCTCGGCGAGGGTGGTCAGATCGTCGTGGCGTGACACGGTCCCGTCGAGCGCGGAACCGAGGTCGTCCGGGCCGACGACCGCGAGGACCGGGGCCGCGGCGGGTCCCGCTTCGGCCGGCGGCACCTGTAGGGGGGTCCAGTTCACGCGGTGCAGCGTGCCCCCGTCGGCCGTGCCGCCCACACCGTCTCCGGTCGTCGCTCCGACGTCCCTCACGGGCCGGGTCACCAGGGACTCGGCCGATGCCACCGGCCGGCCGGCGTGGTCCGTCACGAGTACCGACATGCCACCTCCGGTGACCGGCGTCAGGCGGACGCGCAGGCTTGTGGCGCCGGTGGCGTACAGGGACACGCCGGTCCACAGAAACGGCAGTCCGACGGAGGTGAGATCGTCCGCGCGGGCGGGCCAGGCGTGCAGGGCTGCGTCCAGCAGCGCCGGGTGCAGACCGAAACCGTCGGCGGACCGACGCGCCTCGTCGGGCAGGGCGACCTCGGCGTAGGTCTCCTCTCCTCGGATCCAGACCGTTCCGAGCCCGCGGAAGGCGGGCCCGTAGGTCAGTCCGGCGCCGGCGAGTCGCTCGTACAACTCACTCGTGTCGATCCGGCGGGCGCCGTCGGCGGGGGGCCAGCTTTCGAGTCCGGTGGGTTCGGGGTGGTCGCCGGTGGCCGCGAGGGTGGCGCTGGCGTGCCGTGCCCAGACGCCCTCGGTGTCGCGGACGTACACGCCGACGGCCCGGCGGCCGTCGTCGTCCTCGGAACCGCCCACCGTGATCTGGACGCGCAGGGGGCCTCCGTCCGCGGGCAGCACGATGGGGGTTTCGATGCTGAGTTCTTCGAGCCGGTCGCAGTCGACGGCGTCGCCCGCACGCAACACGGTCTCGACTAGGGCCGTGCCCGGGACGATCGCCCGGCCCGCGACCGTGTGGTCGGCGAGCCACTGGTGGGTGTGCAGTGACCAGCGGCCGGTGAACAGGTGACCGTCGCAGTCGGGCAGGGGCACACCTGCGTCGAGCAGCGGATGCCCGACGGGTTCCATGCCGGTGCCGGCGGCGGCGACGGGTGTGGCCGAGTCGAGCCAGTGGCGGCGCCGCTGGAAGGCGTACGTCGGCAGGTCGACGCGATGCGCGCCGGTCGCGTCGAACACGCGGGCCCAGTCCACCGGTGTTCCGGCGACGTGGGCCTCGGCGAGGGACCTGAGCAGCCGGGCTTCGCCGGCGTCGCCGCGGCGCAGCGTCCCGACGACCGACACCTCGCTGCCGTGGTCCTCGGCGGTCCGCTCCACTCCGGGGGTGAGCACCGGATGGGGGCTGATCTCGACGAAGTGGCGGAATCCCGCTTCGAGCAGGACGCGCACCGTGTCCTCGAAGCGCACGAGGGAGCGGAGATTGCGGTACCAGTAGCCGGCGTCCAGCGTGGTCGTGTCGGTCTTCCGGGCGGTCACCGTGGAGTAGAACGGCACGTCGGAGGGGCGTGGCGACACTCCGGACGCGGCGTTCTCGACGCCGGCTCGGATCTCCTCCATGTGTGCCGAGTGGGAGGCGTAGCCGACCGGGATGCGGCGGGCCCGCACACCGTCGGCGTCGTACGCGGCGAGCAGTTCGTCCAGCGCGGCGCCGTCCCCGGAGACCACGACGTGCCCGGGTCCGTTGACCGCGGCGACGGACAGGGTGCCTCGGTGGGCGTCGACGACGCGGCGCACGTCGTCCTCCGGTGCCGTGACGGAGGCCATGCCGCCGCCGCGGCCGGCGAGCGCCGTCAGCGCCCGGCTGCGCAGGGCGACGACCCGTGCCCCGTCCTCCAGGGTCAGCGCGCCCGCCACCACCGCGGCGGCGATCTCGCCCTGCGAATGGCCCACGATCGCGGCCGGGCGGACGCCGTAGGACTCCCACACGGCGGCCAGCGACACCATCACGGCCCACAGCGCGGGCTGGACGACCTCCACACGCTCCAGCGCGGCTTCGTCCAGCAGTGCTTGCAGCAGGGGAACGTCGAGATGGGGCGCGAGCGCTGCGGCGCACTCGTCCATCCGGCGGGCGAAAACCGGTGAATCGTCCAGCAGTTCCACCGCCATGCCGGTCCATTGCGAGCCCTGCCCCGGGAAGACGAAGACGGGGCCGATGCCGTCGTGGACCGTGCCGGAGACGAGTTCGACGGGTTCATCGCCCGAGGCGTACTGCTTCAACAGGGGTGTGCCGTCGGTGCGCTCCGGGGTGAGGAGCACGGCCCGGTGGTCGAAGGCGCTACGGGCGGTGGCCAGGGTGAGGCCGATGTCGGCCGGTGACTGGGCGGGGTTCAGCTCGGTGTGGGCGGCGAGCCGCCCGGCCTGGTCGCGCAGTGCCGCCACGGACTTGGCGGAGAGGACCCAGGGCACCGAGGGGAGCGTCCGGGCAGCTCCCCCGGGGGCGGGAGTCTCCTCGTCGGCCGGGGTCTCCTCGTCAGCCGGAATCTCCTCGTCGGCCGGGGCCTCTTCGAGGATGACGTGGGCGTTGGTGCCACTGACACCGAACGACGAAACTCCGGCGCGACGCGGCCGTTCGCCTCGGGGCCAGGGGACGGACCGAGTAAGGAGGCGCAGGGTACCGTCGGACCAGTCGACATGCGGTGACGGCTCATCGGCGTGCAAGGTGCGGGGCAACTCCTGGTTGCGCAGGGCCAGTACTGTCTTCACGATGCCCGCGGCGCCGGCGGCGGCCTGGGTGTGCCCGATGTTCGACTTCACCGACCCCAGCCACAACGGCCGCCCCGCATCACGCCCCCGCCCGTACGTCGCCAGCAACGCCCCGGCCTCGATCGGATCCCCCAACCGCGTCCCCGTACCGTGCGCCTCCACCACGTCCACATCCGACGCGTCAAGACCCGCATCCGCCAACGCCGCACGGATCACCCGCTGCTGAGCAGGACCACTCGGAGCGGAGAGCCCACTGCTGGCGCCGTCCTGGTTGACGGCCGTGCCGCGGACGACGGCCAGGACGCGGTGTCCGTTGCGCCGGGCGTCGGAGAGCCGTTCGAGGCAGAGCATGCCGGCGCCCTCCGCCGGGCCGAAGCCGTCGGCGGCGGCGGAGAAGGGCTTGCACCGGCCGTCGGTGGCCAGGCCGCGCTGACGGCTGAACCCCATGAAAGTGCCCAGGGTGGGCATGACGGTGACGCCGCCGGTGAGGGCGAGGTCGCACTCGCCCTGGCGGAGCGAACGCACGGCCAGATGCAGCGCGACGAGCGAGGACGAGCAGGCCGTGTCCACGGTGACGGCCGGCCCCTGGAGCCCGAGCGTGTAGGCGATGCGACCGGAGACGACGCTGGTGGTGGTGCCGGTCATCAGGTGCCCTTCGAGGCCACCGGCGACGTCCAGGGGCGGCCCGTATCCGAGCGCGACGGCGCCGACGAACACGCCGGCGGTACGGCCCTTCAGGGAGGTGGGATCGATGCCCGCCCGTTCGACGGCTTCCCACGACGCTTCGAGGAGGAGGCGCTGCTGGGGGTCCATCGCCTCGGCCTCCCGCGGCGAGATCCCGAAGAAATCGGCGTCGAAGTCGCCCGCGTCGTGCAGGAACCCGCCTTCGCGGACATAGGTGCGTCCCGGTGCGTCCGGGTCGGCGTCGTAGAGGTCCTCGGTGTTCCAGCCCCGGTCGTCCGGGAACGGGGTGATGGCGTCGGCGCCGTCCCGGACGAGATGCCAGAGCTCCTCGGGAGTGGTGACGCCGCCGGGGAAGCGGCAGGCCATGCCGACGACGGCGACCGGTTCGTGGGCCGCGGCCTCGATCTCGCGCAGCCGTCCCCGGGTGTGGTGCAGATCGGCGGTCACCCGGCGCAGGTAGCCGAGCAGTTTGTCATCTTCCGGCATCAGGGCCTCACATGCTCTTGCTGCGGTGTCAGAGGGTCGTACGGCGCACGAACAGGCCGAGGGGAACGGTGGGACGTGTGCCGGTGGCGGTCAGTCCGAACCGAATTCCCGGTCGATGAAGTCGAAGAGCTCGTCGGCGTCGGCCGACTCCAGGCGGCCGGACACTTCATCGGCTCCGGTCTCGGAGACGGTTGCCGCAGCGGGGACGCCGTCCGTCCGCCGGTCCGGTGCGGCGTCCACCCCTGCGTCGCCGGTCCCGTCCGGTGCCAGCTCCTCCGCCAGGTACCGCGCGAGACGAGTGGCGTCGGGATGGTCGAAGACCAGGGTTGCGGGCAGAGGCAGACCGGTCTCGGTCCTGAGCCGGTTGCGCAGTTCGACGCCGGTGAGCGAGTCGATGCCGAGGTCCAGGAATCCCCGTTCGACGGGGATCGCGGTGGCCGATTCGTATCCCAGCACGGTCGCCGCGTGCTCCCGTACCGTCCTCAGCACGAGTCGGTCGCGTTCCGCGTCGCCCAGTCCCTCCAGTCGAGCGGGCAGCGGCGGGCCCTCCGATTGCCGATGTTCCTCGACCGGGGCAACGGTGCGGCGAAGGGGGCCCGGCCCGCGTGTGCGGTCACGCAGCATGGACCGTCCGGCACCTGCCTCCTCGGCCAGTGCCTGAGGGTCGAAGCGAGCGGCCACGAGCAGGCTGTCCGCCGATTGTGCGGCGGTGTCGAAGAGTCGCAGTCCGTCCTCGTTGGACATCGGCAGCACACCCATACGAAGCATCCGCGCCAGATCCGCCCGCTCCAGACCCCCCGTCATCACACTCCGCTCCTCCCACAA
>NZ_JBEZIH010000056.1:0-11494 GCF_040650935.1 Streptomyces sp. NPDC048565 | reverse complement strand
GCACGGGGTGATGCCGAGGACGTTGCATGTGGATGAGCCGACGCCGATGGTCGACTGGTCCAGTGGTGCGGTCGAGCTGCTGACCGAGGCGCGGGGGTGGCCTTCGGCCGACCGTCCGCGCCGGGCGGGGGTGTCCTCGTTCGGGATCAGTGGCACCAACGCCCACGTCATCATCGAGGAACCCGCACCGCAACCCGCGAACCAGCCGGAGACCCAGACCGGCCGTGAGCTGCCGTCCGCGTCCCCCGGCCCTTGGCTGCTCTCCGCCCACAGCCCGGAGGCCCTGGCCGCTCAGGCCGCTCGGCTGCGCGAGTTCGTGGCCGAGTCGGACGCGCTGCCCGCCGACGTCGGCTGGTCCCTGGCCGCCACCCGCACCGCGCTGCCCGAGCGGGCCGTGGTGAGCGGTGGGGATACCGACGTCCTGCTCGGCGCCCTGGACTCCCTCGCTGCCGGGGAGCAGGCGCCCGAGGTGCGCACCGGCAGTGCGGTCGGGGCGGGCAGGACCGCGTTCCTGTTCACCGGCCAGGGTGCCCAGCGCCTGGGCATGGGCCGGGAGTTGTACGAGACGTCGCCGGTGTTCGCCGCCGCGCTCGACGACGTATGCGCCGCATTCGACCCGTACCTCGAACACCCCTTGCAGGAGGCGATGTTCGCCGACCAGGGCAGCCCGGAGGGCGAGCTGCTGCATCGGACCGCGTACACCCAGCCCGCCCTGTTCGCCGTGGAGACCGCTCTGTTCCGGCTCGCCGCGCACCACGGCACGGTGCCCGACCTGGTGGCCGGCCACTCGATCGGCGAGATCGCCGCCGCGCACGCGGCCGAAGTGCTGAGCCTGCCCGACGCCGCCCGGCTGGTCGCCGCGCGCGGCCGGCTGATGCAGTCCGCGCGTGCGGGTGGCGCGATGGTCGCGATCGAGGCGGATGAGGCCGAGCTCACCGCGGACCTGGAGGCGCTGGGAGGCCGGCTGGCACTGGCAGCCGTCAACGGGCCGTCCTCCGTCGTGGTCTCCGGTGACGCGGACGCCGCCGACGAGCTGGCCGGGCGCTGGCAGGCCCGCGGGCGCCGGACCCGCGCCCTGAAGGTGAGCCATGCCTTTCACTCGCCGCACATGGACGATGTCCTCGACGAGTTCCGCGCGGTCGCCGAGAGCCTCACCTTCCACGCACCCCGGGTCCCCGTCGTCTCGACCGTCACGGGCGAGCTCGCCACCCCCGAGGAGCTCACCGCTCCCGGCTACTGGGCGGACCAGATCCGCAGGCCGGTCCGCTTCCTGGACGCCGTACGCACGTTGGCCCGGCAGGGCGCCACCGTCTTCGTCGAGGCCGGCCCCGACGCGGTTCTGGCCTCGCTGACCCGCGCGGCGCTCGGCGACAGCGCGGCGGCCGTCCCCCTCATGCGGGCGGGCCGCCCCGAGCGGGAGACCCTCACCGAGGGGCTGACCACGGCGTGGATCCACGGCGCCCCGCTGGACGGCGGCACCCTCCACCCGGACGGGCGCCGCGTCGATCTGCCGACGTACGCGTTCCAGCGCGCACCCTTCTGGCTCGCGCCCGGGGCTCCCGGCGACGCCCGCGGCCTCGGGCTCGACCCGGCCGGGCACCCGCTGCTGCGCACCGCGGTCGACCTCGCTGGACGGGACGACCTGCTGCTCACCGGGAGCCTCTCCACCGACACCCACCACTGGCTGGCCGACCACGCCATCGGCGGCACCGTGCTCGTACCCGCCACCGCGTTCCTCGAACTGGCCCTGGCCGCGGGCAGCCGCGCCGGAGCGGACCTGGTCGACGAACTGACCCTGGAGGCCCCGCTGGTGTTGCCCGAGCACACCGCGGTCCGCGTCCAGGTCTCCGTCGCGGCACCCGAGCCCTCCGGCGCACGCGGCTTCACGATCCACGCCCGCCCCGACGACGGCACCGCCGAAGCCGAGCCGTGGACCCGCCACGCGTCCGGGGTCCTCGCGACGGCCCACGACCATGCCGAGCCGGTGTCGGCCGCGACAGGGACATGGCCGCCCCCCGCCGAGGCGGTCGCGGAACCGCTGGACGGGGTGTACGACCGCCTGGCCACCCTCGGGTACGAGTACGGCCCGGTGTTCCAGGGACTGACCGCGCTGTGGCGGTCGGGTGACGAGCTGTACGCCGAGGTCACCCTGCCGACCGAACAGCACCCGGCGGCCGCGCACTTCGGCCTGCATCCCGCGCTGGCCGACGCGCTCCTGCACCCCCTGGTGCTGCACGCCGCCGACATCGGCGGGGCTGCCGACGGCATCAGGCTGCCGTTCTCCTGGACCGGTACCCGGCTGCACGCGATCGGCGCCACCTCGCTGCGCGTCCACATCGCACCGGCCGGGACCGGGACCGACACCTACACCCTGACCGCCGTCGATCCGGCCGGAGCGGTCGTGGTGTCCGTGGACTCCCTGGCCCTGCGGCCCGTCACGGCGGCCCGGCTCTCCGCGTCCGCCCCCCGGCGCACGGACGATCTGTACGCCGTGGAGTGGCAGCGGGTCACGGCCCCCGAACCCACAGCGGCACCGGACGTCACGGAGGTGACGGGGCCCGAGCTGCCGCAGGCGGACGTCCTCCTGGTACGCGCCGAGCACCTGGCCCCGGGCATCCAGGACCCTCGTGGTGAGCAGCTGCCCAGCTCCGCGCACCAGGCGGCCACCGCCTTCCTGGAGCTGCTCCAGCGGTTCCTGCACGACCCCCGCCCGGACGGCGCGCGGCTCCTCCTCGTCAGCCGGGGCGCGGTCGCCGCGACCCCGGACGAGGGCGTGTCCCAGCTGTACGCAGCCCCCCTGTGGGGCCTGGTGCGTACGGCGCAGTCCGAGCACCCGGACCGGATCGTGCTCCTGGACACCGACACGGTGCTCGGCCCCGACGACCCGAGGGTGGCCACCGCACTCGCCACCGGCGAGCCCGAGCTCGCCCTGCGCGGCACCGGGTTCCATGCGCCACGGCTGGTCAGAGCAGCGAGTGGCGGTCCGGCCCCCGCATGGGGTGACGGCGCCGTCCTGATCACCGGTGGCACGGGTGGTCTCGGGGCCCTCTTCGCCCGGCATCTGGTGGTGGAGCACGGGGTGCGGGAGCTGGTGCTGGTGAGCCGGCGGGGTGCGGGGGCGCCGGGTGCCGGGGAGTTGGCGGCCGAGCTGTCGGCGCTGGGTGCGGAGTCGGTGGTCGTGGAGGCCTGCGACGTCGCGGACCGTGGTCAGTTGGCGGAGCTGGTGGGCCGGTTCGGTGCGCGGCTGTCGGGTGTGGTGCATACGGCGGGTGTGCTGGACGACGGGACGGTCGAGGGGCTGACCGGTGGGCGTCTGGTCGATGTCCTTCGGCCGAAGGCCGACGCGGCCTGGCACCTGCACGAGCTGACCCGGGACCTGGGCCTGAGCGCCTTTGTCCTGTTCTCCTCGGTCGCCGGTCTGCTCGGTACGGCGGGCCAGGCCAACTACGCCGCGGCGAACACCTTCCTGGACGCACTCGCCGCGCACCGCCGTGCCCATGGTCTGCCGGCACTCTCGCTGGCCTGGGGCCTGTGGGATGCCACGCACGGCATGGGCGGCGCACTCGGCGAGTCCGACCTCGCGCGGTGGACCCGGGCGGGGATCCGGCCGCTCACCCCGGAGCAGGGCCTCGCGCTCTTCGACTCCGCGTCCGGCGAGCACGCCCTGCGCGTCCCCGCGGCCTTCGACCCGGCCCTGCTGAACACGGCCGGAGCCGAACCGGCGGCCCTGCTGCGCGGCCTGGTCCGCACCAGGGCCCGGCGCGCCACGACCGCCACCGCCGGGCAGAACGACGGCGACTGGTCCGCACGTACGGCCGCCCTCCCCGAGGAGCAGCGGCGCGAGGCCGTCCTCGACCTGGTGCGGACCACCGTCGCGGGCGTCCTCGGGCGCTCCCACGTGCAACGCCTCGATCCCAGACGGGCGTTCAAGGAGATCGGCTTCGACTCCCTCGCCGGGGTGGAGCTGCGTAACCGCCTGAACGCCGCCACCGGGCTGCGACTGCCCGCCACGGTCGTCTTCGACCACCCCACGCCGCAGGGCGTCGCTGACCTGATGCTGTCCCGGCTGGCCCCGGCCACCGCAACGGCCGGTGCCGGCGGCCCGGCGGCACGGGCCGCCGACGACGAGCCGATCGCGATCGTGGGCATGGCCTGCCGTTATCCGGGTGGGGTCTCCTCGCCCGAGGATCTGTGGCGTCTGGTGGAGGAGGGTACGGACGCGGTCTCCGGTTTCCCCGAGAACCGTGGCTGGGACCTGGAGGCGCTCTACGACCCCGACCCGGAACGCACCGGTACCTCCTACGTCCGGCACGGCGGATTCCTGCACGATGCCGACCGGTTCGACCGCGAGTTCTTCGGCATCTCGCCGCGTGAGGCGACCGCCATGGACCCCCAGCACCGGCTGCTCCTCGAGACCGCGTGGGAGAGCTTCGAGAGCGCCGCGATCGACCCGACGGGGCTGCGCGGCTCGAACACGGGGGTGTTCGTCGGTGCCATGTACGACGACTACGTCTCGCGACTGGCCGCGAGCCCCGAGGAGTACGAGGGTTTCCTGCTCGCAGGCAACCTCTCCAGCGTCGTGTCGGGCCGGCTGTCGTACACGTACGGCTTCGAGGGCCCGGCCGTCACGGTGGACACGGCCTGCTCGTCCTCCCTGGTCGCCCTGCATCTGGCGGCGAACGCCCTGCGCAACGGCGAGTGCGACCTCGCCCTGGCCGGCGGGGTCACGGTCATGGCAGGACCGCACGTCTTCGTGGAGTTCTCGCGGCAGCGGGGGTTGGCGCCGGATGGCCGGTCGAAGTCGTTCGCTGCGGGTGCGGACGGTACGGGTTGGTCGGAGGGTGTGGGGTTGTTGCTGGTGGAGCGGTTGTCGGATGCGCGGCGCCTTGGGCATCGGGTGTTGGGGGTGGTGCGGGGGAGTGCGGTGAATCAGGACGGTGCGAGTAATGGTCTGACGGCGCCGCATGGTCCTTCGCAGGAGCGGGTGGTGCGGGCGGCGTTGGCGGATGCCGGGCTTTCGGCCGGTGATGTGGATGTGGTGGAGGCGCACGGCACGGGGACTCGGCTGGGTGATCCGATCGAGGCGCAGGCGTTGTTGGCGACGTATGGGCAGGGCCGTGAACGGCCGCTGTTTTTGGGGTCGTTGAAGTCGAATATTGGTCATGCGCAGGCTGCTGCGGGTGTCGGTGGTGTGATCAAGGTGGTGCAGGCGATGCGGCACGGGGTGATGCCGAGGACGTTGCATGTGGATGAGCCGACGCCGATGGTCGACTGGTCCAGTGGTGCGGTCGAGCTGCTGACCGAGTCGCGGGGGTGGCCTTCGGCCGACCGCCCGCGCCGGGCGGGGGTGTCCTCGTTCGGGATCAGTGGCACCAACGCCCACGTCATCATCGAGGAACCCGCACCGGAGTCCGCACCTCGGGCGGAGGTCGAGCGACCCACCGGCCCTGCACCCGTCGCCGTGCCCTGGCTGCTGTCCGCCCGCACCGAGCAGGCCCTCGCCGCCCAGGCCGCACAGCTGCTCGCCCATCTGACCGCCCACCCCGAGGCGGACCTCATGGACGTCGGCCATTCCCTTGCCGCCACGCGGGCGCTGCACGACCGCCGGGCGGTCGTCGTGGCCGGTGACCGGGCCGAACTGCTCGACGGGCTCGGCACCCTGGCCCGTGGCGAGAGCAGTGGCACGGTTCTGCGGGCCGTCCCCGGAGCGCCCGGCAAGACCGCGTACCTGCTGACCGGCCAGGGTGCCCAGCGCCTGGGGATGGGACGGGAGTTGTACGAGACGTCCCCGGTGTTCGCCGCCGCGCTCGACGAGGTCTGCGCGCACCTGGACCGGGAGCTGGTCAAGCCGCTGAAGTCGGTGCTGTTCGCCCCCGAGGGGTCCGCCGACTCGGCGCTGATCGACCAGACGGCCTTCACCCAGGCGGCGTTGTTCGCCGTGGAGACCGCACTCTTCCGGCTCGTCGAACACCACGGCCTCACCCCGGACTACCTGCTCGGCCACTCCGTGGGCGAGGTCACCGCCGCCCATCTCTCGGGCGTCCTCGACCTGCCGGAGGCCGCCGTCCTGGTCGTCGAGCGGGGCAGACTGATGCAGGCAGCCCGGGAGGGCGGCGCCATGGTGGCGATCGAGGCGGCGGAGGACGAGGTGCGCGCCGCGCTCGCACCGTACGGCGGCCGGGTCGACATCGCCGCGGTCAACTCACCGCGGTCCACGGTGATATCCGGCGACGCCGACGCCGTGGACGAGGTCGCGGACCTGTTCGGCCGGCAGGGCGCACGGACCAGGCGGCTGCCCGTCAGCCACGCCTTCCACTCGCCGCACATGGACGACGTCCTCGACGAGTTCCGGGCTGTCGCGGCCGGACTCACCTACCGTGCGCCCCGCATCCCGATCGTCTCCAACCTCACCGGCGAGATCGCCACGCCCGATGAGCTGGGCTCGGCCGACTACTGGACGCGGCACGTCCGTGGGGCGGTCCGCTTCCTGGACGGCGTACGGCTGCTGGAGGACCGCGGTGTCACGGAGTGGCTCGAACTGGGTCCTGACGGGGTGCTGACCGCCCTGGTCCAGCAGTCGCTGACCGGCGAGGCCGGCGCTGTCGTCGCCGCCCTGCGCCGGGGCCGCCCCGAACCCCGGACGTTCACCTCGGCGCTCGGTCTCCTCGTCGCGCATGGGGCCCGGCCGCGCTGGGAGACGGTGTTCCCCGGAGGCAGGCGCACCGCACTGCCCACGTACGCCTTCCAGCGGCAGCGCTACTGGCTGGACGCTCCCGTCACCGTGGGCGACGCGGCCGGGTTCGGTCTGTCCGCCGGTGACCATCCGTTGCTCGGCGCCGGACTGTCCCTCGCCGACCGTGACGAGCACATCTTCACGGGGCGGCTGTCCCTGCACACCCATCCCTGGCTGGCCGACCACGCCGTGGCCGGCACGGTGCTGGTCCCCGGCACCGGCCTGCTGGAGATCGCCCTGGCCGCCGGAGAACGCGCCGGCACCCCCGAGCTCGGCGAACTGACCCTCGCCGCACCCCTGGCCGTGCCAGGCCGGGGCGCCCGCCGGCTCCAGGTGACCGTGGGCGCCCAGGACACCACCGGAGCACGCCCCCTGCGGATCCACTCCCGCCCCGACGACGGTGGCCCGGCCGATGACCCGTGGACGCTCCACGCCCACGGCACACTGCACGACGACGACGGGACACCGGACACCGAAGGGGATCTCACGGACTGGCCGCCGGCAGGGGCCACCGAGACCGACCTGACCGGCGCGTACGACCGGCTGGCCGCCCAGGGCTACGCCTACGGGCCCGCCTTCCGTAATCTGCGCAGGCTGTGGGCGGCCTCGGACGACGAGCTGTACGCCGAGGTGGCGCTGGACGCCGGCCAACGGCCGCTCGCCGGACGGTTCGCGGTCCACCCGGCCCTCCTGGACGCCGCGCTGCACACACTGCTGCCCGGCGTCGCCCAGGAGACCGGGGAGGCGCTGCTGCCCTTCTCGTGGTCCGGCGTCTCCGTACGCGCCACCGGCGCCTCGGCCCTGCGCGTACGGCTCAGCCGCACGGGCAGCGAAGCCGGGTCGCCGGTGGTAGCGCTGACCATCGCCGACGAGCAGGGCACGACCCTCGCATCGGTCGCGGAACTGACGCTGCGCCCGTTGCGCGCCGCCGACCTGGACGCCATATCGCGGCAGCAGTCGGACGGACTGCTCCGGATCGACTGGACGCCGCTGGACGGCACCGGTGCAGGTGCTGGTACCGGTGCCGACGGTGCGGCCCACGGCTGGGCGGTGCTCGGGGTCGGGGGCGCGGACGCCCTCGGCCTGGGCGCCGGTGTCACCTTCTACGCGGACTCCGCGGCCCTGGCCGCAGCGCTGGACGCGGGGGCACCCGCGCCGAGCGCGCTGATCCTGCCGTACCTGGACGAACCGCGCACCGGCGTCGCCGTGCCCGAGGACGCCAGGGCCGCCGCACGTGCCTCACTCGCGGACATCCAGGCCTGGCTGTCCGACGACCGGCTCACCGGCACCCGTCTCGTCGCCGTCACCCGCCACGCCGTCGCCACCGCGCCGGACGAGGACGTCACCGACCTGGTGCACGCCCCGCTGTGGGGTCTGCTGCGATCGGCCGGGTCCGAGCACCCGGGACGCGTCCAGGTCGTCGACGCCGACGATCCCGGCCGGCTCGGCACCGCCCTGACCGGCGTGGTGGCGAGCGGGGAACCACAGAGCGCGGTACGCGGTGACGCACTGCTCGTGCCACGGCTGGCCCGCGTCCTGCCTGCGCCTGATCAAGAAGACGACGCACCGGCAGCGGCCCCGGCGTGGGGTGACGGCGCGGTCCTCATCACCGGAGCCACCGGCACGCTGGGAACGGTCCTGGCCCGGCATCTGGTGGTGGAGCACGGGGTGCGGGAGCTGGTGCTGGTGAGTCGGCGGGGTGCGGAGGCGCCGGGTGCCGGGGAGTTGGCGGCCGAGCTGTCGGCGCTGGGTGCGGAGTCGGTGGTCGTGGAGGCGTGCGACGTCGCGGACCGTGGTCAGTTGGCGGAGCTGGTGGGCCGGTTCGGTGCGCGGCTGTCGGGTGTGGTGCATACGGCGGGTGTGCTGGACGACGGGACGGTCGAGGGGCTGACCGGTGGGCGTCTGGACGATGTCCTTCGGCCGAAGGCCGACGCGGCCTGGCACCTGCACGAAGTCACCCGGGACCTCGGCCTCAGCGCCTTTGTCCTCTACTCCTCGGTCGCCGGTCTGCTCGGTACGGCGGGCCAGGCCAACTACGCCGCGGCGAACACCTTCCTGGACGCACTCGCCGCGCACCGCCGTGCCCATGGTCTGCCGGCACTCTCGCTGGCCTGGGGCCTGTGGGACCAGTCCAGCACACTCACCGGGCACCTCGCCGAAACCGACCTGCGCCGTCTCACCCGCTCCGGGCTGCTGCCGTTGGCCACCGACGACGCGATGGCCCTGTTCGACGCCGCGCCCGCGGCCGGGGAGAGCACCCTCGCCCTCACCCGGCTCGACGTCCGCGCCCTGCGCGGCCGGAACGAGGAAGAGGTTCCGGCGGTGCTGCGCGGCCTCGTCCGGAACCGGACCAGGAAGCCCCAGGCGGTCCAGGGTGCCGGGCAGGACAGCGGCCCCGCGCTGGCCGAACGGCTCGCGCCGCTGTCCGTCACCGAGCGGGACCAGCTGCTCACCGACCTGGTACGGGACAGGGCGGCGGCCGTACTCGGCCATGCCGACGCGACCGCGATCGAGGGCGGCCGGCCGCTCCAGGAACTGGGCTTCGACTCGCTGACCGCCGTGGAGCTGCGCAACCAGCTCGGCGCCGGGACCGGGCTGCGGCTGCCCACCACCCTGGTCTTCGACCAGCCGACGCCCAAGGCCATCGCCGCGTACCTCGGCGGACTGCTCGTCGTCGAGGAGACCGCGCCCGACGAGGCCGTGCTCACCGAACTGTCACGGCTGCGGACCGTCATCGCGTCCGCCGCCACGGACCCGGGCGCCCATGGCCGGATCAGCGCGCGGCTGCGCGAACTCCTCGTCGCGGCCGACGCGGCGGCCGGCGGCGTCGCGACGGCCGGCGACCCCGAGGAGGACGACCTGGAGTCGGCGACGGACGAGGAGCTCTTCGCCCTCGTGGACGAGCTGGACTGACCAGGTCCAGGGATCAGCACCGCAATCTCATCGAACAACACCAGCGATATACGGGAGTTGACGCAACATGGCGGGCGAGGAAGAGCTCCGGGGCTATCTCAAGAAGGCCGTCGCCGATGTCAGGGAGGCACGTCGGCAGCTGAGGGAGATGGAGGAGGGGCGCCACGAGCCGATCGCGATCGTGGGCATGGCCTGCCGTTATCCGGGTGGGGTCTCCTCGCCCGAGGATCTGTGGCGTCTGGTGGAGGAGGGCAGGGACGCGGTCTCCGGCTTCCCGGAGAACCGCGGCTGGGACCTGGACGCCCTCTACGACCCCGACCCCGACCACACCGGCACGTCGTACGGCCGTGAGGGCGGGTTCCTGCACGAGGCCGACCGGTTCGACCCCGAGTTCTTCGGCATCTCGCACCGGGAGGCCACCGCGATCGACCCGCAGCAGCGGCTGCTGCTCGAGACCGCGTGGGAGAGCTTCGAGAGCGCCGCGATCGATCCCACGGCCCTGCGCGGCTCCCGCACCGGAGTGTTCACCGGGCTGATGTACAGCGACTACGGCTCGCGTCCCCAACTGCCGCCCGAGGACGCCGAGGGCTATCTGTTCAGCGGCAGCGCGGGCAGCGTCGCCGCCGGCCGGCTGTCGTACACGTACGGCTTCGAGGGCCCGGCCGTCGCCGTGGACACGGCCTGCTCGTCCTCCCTGGTCGCCCTGCATCTGGCGGCGAACGCCCTGCGCAACGGCGAGTGCGACCTCGCCCTCGCGGGCGGGGCGACGGTGATGTCCACACCGGTCGCGTTCGTCGAGTTCTCCCGGTTGCGGGGGCTCGCCCCCGACGGTCGTATCAAGTCCTTCGCCGCTTCGGCCGACGGCACGTCCTGGTCGGAGGGTGTGGGGCTGTTGCTGGTGGAGCGGTTGTCGGATGCGCGGCGCCTTGGGCATCGGGTGTTGGGGGTGGTGCGGGGGAGTGCGGTGAATCAGGACGGTGCGAGTAATGGTCTGACGGCGCCGCATGGTCCTTCGCAGGAGCGGGTGGTGCGGGCGGCGTTGGCGGATGCCGGGCTTTCGGCCGGTGATGTGGATGTGGTGGAGGCGCATGGTACGGGGACTCGGTTGGGTGATCCGATCGAGGCGCAGGCGTTGTTGGCGACGTATGGGCAGGGCCGCCGTGAACGGCCGCTGTTTCTGGGGTCGTTGAAGTCGAATATTGGTCATGCGCAGGCTGCTGCGGGTGTCGGTGGTGTGATCAAGGTGGTGCAGGCGATGCGGCACGGGGTGATGCCGAGGACGTTGCATGTGGATGAGCCGACGCCGATGGTCGACTGGTCCAGTGGTGCGGTCGAGCTGCTGACCGAGGCGCGGGAGTGGCCTTCGGCCGACCACCCGCGCCGGGCCGGGGTGTCCTCGTTCGGCTTCGGCGGCACCAACGCCCACGTGATCGTGGAGGAGGCCCCGGCGGTGATCCCTGCCGAGAGCCTCGCGGAGCCGACGGCGGATACGCCCTCCCATACCCTTCCTGTGCTGCCCTGGGTGCTGTCAGGCCGCACGCCCCGGGCCGTGGCGGACCAGGCGGCGCGGCTGCTCGCCCATGTCGAGCAGGACCCCGCCCTGGACCCGCTGGATGTCGCCTACACCCTCGCCACCGGTCGTGCCGTGCTCGGCCACCGTGCCGTGGCCGTCGGAACCGGACGCGAGGCACTGCTCGAAGCACTGCGCGACCCCGACACCCGTACCGCTCCGACAGGCGCTGCCCCCGGTGACCTGGGGTTGGTGTTTTCGGGTCAGGGTGCGCAGTGGGCGGGGATGGGGCGTGAGTTGGCGTTGGTGTTTCCGGTGTTCGGGCGGGCGTTGGATGA
>NZ_JBEZIH010000055.1:0-18605 GCF_040650935.1 Streptomyces sp. NPDC048565 | reverse complement strand
AGGACCCGCAGGAGGTCGAACTCCTTTGCGGTGAGCTGGAGTTCCTCGTCACCCATCCACGCACGGTGGGACTCGACGTCGATCCTGACGCCGTGCTGCCGAACGAGCCGCTGCGGCGTTCGACCTCAAGCGCACCGTGTCCCGCGAAATGGGCAGGCAGAACGAGCGCGTTGGAGTCAGCGGCCCAGCCGAGGATCTCGTGGCGGGTCTTGCGGGCGGCCTCCGGGTCCTCGCAGAAGCAGCTGTTGTGGTCGGGCTGCATGACCTGGAAGGGGGAGTGCATCAGGTCGCCGGCGAAGACCGCGCGCTCGGAACCGGACGCCAGCTTCACGATGCTCGATCCCGGTGTGTGGCCGGGCGTGGCCTCCAGCCTCAGATTGCCGTCGATCACGTGACCCGTCTCCCAGAGCTGGACCTGGCCCGCCGCGTGCACCGGAGCGACGCTGTCCTCGAAGACGTTCTGGTTGACCCCGCCGGCGATCTTCGGGTTGTTGGCCGGGTTCCAGAACTCGAAGTCGGCCTCGGGCATCAGGTAGGTGGCGTTGCGGAAGGTCGGCACCCAGTACTGGCCCTCCAGGCGGGTGTTCCAGCCGACGTGGTCGGCGTGCAGATGGGTGTTGACCACGATGTCGACGTCGTCGGGGTCCACGCCTGCCCGCTGGAGGTTGCCGAGGAAGTCCAGCTCCAGGTGCCCCCAGGACGGAACGTACGGCCGCTCCTTGTGGTTGCCGACCCCGGTGTCGATCAGTATGGTCCTGCCCTCGCTGCGCAGGACCCACGTCTGTACGGCGACCTCGCAGATGTCGGTCTCCGCGTTGAGGAAGTCCGGTACGAGCGTGGACTGTTGCTCGTCCCAGTGCTCCTTCGGCGAGCCGGGGAAGAACACGTCCGGGGTCATGCCGATGGGTCCGTGCATCTCCTCGACGCGGGTCACTTCGACGTCGCCGAGAGTAATGTCGCTCATGGTGTGTGCTCCTGTGTAGTTGACGGGTCGGGTGTTACAGGTGCCCGCGGCGCAGGTGGGCGCGGAGCGGGTCGGGATCGGTGGCGGAGTTGTAGGCGCGCTGAAGACGGTCACGTCGTTGCCGTGCACGGCGACGGAGGTGGGGCCGCCCGCAGTCCGTCGGAGGCGTCCAGGAGGGTGGCGCTGGTGCCGTCGGGCCGGATGAGCGCGACCTCGTTGGGGCCGTTGCGCCAGGGCGGATACGAACGCGGCGGACGGTTGTCGGCCTGCCGACAAGCCGTGGGTCAGCCGGTGGTGTGGGGCTCGGCGTCGTGCTGCGGCTGGGCCGCTTCCCGGGGCGCGACGGCGTGGGTGGTGACGGTGGTGTGGGCGAGCAGGGCCAGGGCTGTCGCCGAGGGGGAGCCGGGGGTGGCCGTGGCCACCACCAGGACGGGACTGTCGCCCTGCGGGCTCTGGAGCGTCTGCTGGGTGACTGTCAGGGCTCCGACCAGGGGGTGGTGCATCTCGTAGTCGGTGGTGTCGCAGGCCTGGATCCGGTGGTCGGCCCACATCGTGGCGAACTCCGGGCTGCGCATGGTCAGTTCGCCGATCAGTGCGGCCAGTTGCGGATCGTTCGGGTACCGGCCGGCTGTCAGGCGCAGGTTGCCCACTACGGTCCTGGCCTTGGCGGGCCAGTCGGTGTAGAGGTCGCGGGTGTGGGCGTCGAGGAACACCAGCTTGGCCATGTTGGGTCGTCGGCCCGGGTCGTCGGGACTGCTCGGATCGAGATGGCCGGCGAACAGAGCGTGGCCCTGACGGTTCCAGGCCAGGACATCGCTGCGGCGGCCCATGACGATGACGGGTGTGCCGCCGATGGCTGCCAGCAGGGCGCGGGTGGCCGGGGTGATGCGTTCGGCCCGCGGTCGGCCCGCGGATCGGCCTCCTTTCGGTGCACGGGCCAGGGTGTGCAGATGCGCACGCTCGGACTCGTCCAGTCGCAGGGCTCTCGCGATGGCGTCGAGTACCTCGGGGGAGGCGTTGCGCGACTGACCCTGCTCCAGGCGGGTGTAGTAGGGAGCGCTGATGCCCGCGAGCATCGCGAGCTCCTCCCGCCGTAATCCCGGCACCCGGCGCCGCTCGCCGTAGGTCGGCAGCCCGACGTCCTCGGGACGCAACTGGGCTCGGCGTGCCTGGAGGAAGTCGGCGAGTTGCCCGTGCTTGTTCATGGTGATGAGTATGGGCACCCGCCGCGATCCGTACCTCACCCTGCTGGGGTAGGTAACCGCAGGGTCTGGCCGACACCGGCCCGGGACCCCAGGATGAGCCGCATGCCTCTTACCTCTCCTCGCTCACAGCAGGAATCCACGAGTGCCGCCCCCGACCCGCATACCTCGGACCCACAGCATCCGCTCGCCGGGCTCGACCTGGCTCCATACGCGTTCACCCGGCGGTGCTGGGTGGACGCGACACCGGACTCGCTCTACCGCCTCATCAGCGATGTGGCACTGATCGAAACGTGGAGTCCCAGCGCCAAGGCGGTGAGCTACGCACCGGGCGACGGACCGTGGGTCGGCGCCCGGTTCAGCGGCCGCAACAGCCGGGACGGACGCGAATGGGTCACCCACTCCGAGGTGGTGCAGGCCGATCCGGGAACCGAGTTCGCCTTTGTCGTCGGTGGAGCCGACGACGGCATAGTGCGCTGGAGTTGGCACTTCAGCGCACAGGGCAGCGGCAGCATCGCCCAGCAGTCCTGGCAGTTGTTGCGCACCGATCCGGTCCTGGGCGACACACGCGAGGACCTCCAGGCGCTGCGCGACCACATGGCCGACAGCGCGGAGTCCACCCTGGTCGCCCTGGCGGAGTGGGTCACCGGCCACGCCGGCCCCTGATTCCTCATACCGATCGGCCGCCGCCGCAGATCCGCGCACGGCCGGGTCCTGGACGCGCTCGCGCAGCGGCACCGGGGCACGCGGCGGTTCTTCGCCTGATGGGCCGGACGCACGGTCTGAGAAAGGGAGGTCAGCGCCAGGGGATGTTCCGCCAGGGGCTGCCCTCGCTCTCCGTCAGCAGACGGTGCGCCGTGACGTTGTCCTGGTAGTAGGTGCCGTAGTCCTCGCGGTCGAACCGCAGCACCCGGCCCAGCGCGTACCCCGCGGAGAAGTCCTCCCAGGAGTCGTAGGCCGACTTGCTCAGCGCACCGGCGTACACGATGGCCTGCTCGGCCTCGTGCGGGACGCAGTACCGGGCGGAGAGCCCCCACCTGGCCAGGTTCACCGCGCGGCCGTAGTCGTAGGCGACGGTCGTGGTGACCCGGCCGTCCGGCGCCAGCAGCCCGTCGGCGCGGAAGCGGGCCTCGTACCTGACGATGCGCCGCACCAGCTCCTCGATGTTCCTGACCGTGTCATGGCTCGCCCCGATGTCCTGGGCGTGCCCGGCAGCCGTTTCGCGCCACAGATCGGCGGAGGGCTGCTCGCCGAGCCCGAGGCCGAGCTGTTCACGCACCCGCAGGACGAAGTCGGGCTCGGCCGGGCTGTTGCGCGCGTCCAGCAGCGCGTCCAGCTGTTCACGCCACCCGGCCGGGCCGGTGATGCCCCAGGACTCGCTCAGCAACTCCCGCTCGAGGGCGTACTCGCGGTAGGCGGTGCCCACCTCGTTCCAGGGCACCCCGTTGCCGACCGCCAGATGGACCCCGCACGCCAGCCCGTAGGCCAGCGGGCCGTGGAGTGCCCCGTGCCGCAGCGCGATCAGCCGGTCGCCCGCGGGGCGGTCGTTCTCCGCGTGGTAACGCAGCCACAGCGCGCGGTGCGGGGGTGTGGCGGGGAAGAGGATCTGGGCCGGTGTGCCCGTGTTGACGGACAGCAGCTGATACGGGTCCGGCCAGTCGAACTCCGCCAGCCACTTGAGGGAGACGGAGTGGAACACCCACTCCGGGTGCCACGGCGGCAGCATGCCCCGGGTCAGCACCCCACGGCAGCTCCGGCCGGCCTCGTCCCGGTGCGAACGCCACGTGATCATGTCGGGTGCCGCGTCCACCTCGGCCTTCGGCGCGAGGATGTAGAGATCCTCGCCGGCCAGCACACGCAGCTGGGCCTCGAAGTCGCCGCGCACTCCCGCCTCGTGCAACTGGTGCTCCGTCACCGAGGGAGAGATCCAGGGGGCGGCGTGGGCAGGGGTGCCCCAGGGCAGTGAATTCATGACCAGGCGAGGTTCCGGTAGGGGCTTTCGGGGTCCTGCGTCAGAAGGCGGTGCTGGGTGAGCGACTGTGCGTACTTCGCCCCTGACGGGTCGTCCGCGTCGAAGTGCATGACGCGGGCCAGTGAGTAACCGAGGGAGAGCTCCGCCCAGGAGCCGTACGCCTGACGGGCCTGGGCGCCGATCCGCAGCACGGCCTGCTCGGCCTCCACCGGATCGCAGAGCCGGGCAGCCAGCGCGAGCCGCACGAGGTTGACCGCCCGCCCGTGGTCGAAGGCCGCCAGGGTGTCGACCCGTTCGCCGGCGCCGAGGACGCCGTCCGCGCGGAACCGGTCCTCGTACGTGACGGCCAGTCGCAGTGCCTCATGGGCGTCGGCCGCCTCCTCGGGTGTGGAGCGGTGGCGCGCCAGCGCGTCGGTGAGCGCGGCCGACCACTCGGGGGCCGTCGGGGTGCGGCCCAGCCGTCCGGCCAGGCTCTGCCGGATCCGGAGCACCGACTCGTACGTACGGCCCACGAGACGGGCGGCCAGCAGTGATTCGAGCGTCTCCCGGTAGGTGGCGCGGTTGTACACGCCCCAGGGGTTACGGAGCCGGAGGCGATCCGTCGCGTACCCCTCGTAGGCGGCGCCCAGGTCGTTCCAGACGAGGCCGTTGTGCACGGCGAGATGGGCGCCGATGGCCAGACCGTGTGCGGCCGGCCCGTGCAGCGGACCGGTCCCGAGGGTCAGCAGCCGGCCGGCCCGGGGCCCGCCGGACCTGGCCTGTTCCTTCGCCCAGGCGCGGCGTTTCCCGGGCCCCGCCTCAAGCGTGACGGCGTACGGTGTGCCCGGATCGACCGCCAGCCACCGGGCTCCGGGGGGCCAGCGGCGTGCGAGGTCGTCTAGACCGATCGCCTCGAACACCCAGTCCGGGTGCCAGGGAGGCAGCGCCCCGGACGTCAGCACCGTGACACACATCCGGCCCGGCGTCGCTGGATCGGGCTGTGCGGGGAGCGGGGGAGTGAAGCCGGGAGTGTCCGCGTGGAGCCGGGCGACGAGCACGAAGAGCCTGCTCCCGGCCAAGGCCTTCAGGATCGCGCCCCGGTCGCCCGCCACCGCCGCTTCGTGCAGCAGACGTTCCGTCCCGGTCGGCGGGACGTGCCCCGCATCCGGCCTGCGCCGTGCCTCGGCCTCCTGCGCCCAGGCCCCCGTCGTTCCCGTCGTGCCCGTCCCCTTCGTCACGGTCGAATCCTACGGAACGCCCACGGTGGCCGGGGCGGCGGCCCGGCAGCCGGTGCTACGCGAGCGGGCCCGCGGACGGCGGCCTGGCCGGGTACACGGCCAGGGAGAACGAGTGTCCCGCCGGGTCGGTGTAGACGCGGACATCGCGGGGGCCGCTGTTGCTGTCGCCCGTGTCCACCGGCCGCGCGCCGAGGCCTATCGCCTCCCGCTCGGCCTCGTCCATGTCCCCCGGATCCACCAGGACGCGCAGATGCGCCTGTTGGGAGTCCTCCGGGCGGGGCCAGCTCGGAGGCGCGTAGCCGTGATCGCGGCGGACGGCCAGGTGCACACCGGTGTTCCCGACGATCTCGACGAAGTCGGGATCGCTCCCGCTCCGTGTCTCACCGCCGAGGAGTTTCGCGTAGAAGTCCGCGAGCTCAAGCGGCTCGCCGCAGTCCAGGACCAGAACACTCGTTTTCGCGACAGTCATGTCTCCCCGGCTACCCGCGATGCGGCCGTACAGGCGGATGAGGGCTGACGGGGTCCGGCGGCCCGCCGCGCGGCGCGCCCGGGGCGTGGATCGCGGAGCCGCGTCCTAAGGTGCGGGACATGGCAGAGAGCACGGAGCACCGGGACACCGGCACGCCCGGACCGGGCCCCTCCGATCCCCGTCGCTGGCGTGCCCTCGCCGTCTGTCTCGTCGCGGGCTTCATGACGCTGCTCGACGTCTCCATCGTCAATGTGGCGCTGCCGTCCATCAAGGAGGGCCTCGACACCCCGGAGTCCGACCTCCAGTGGGTGCTGTCCGGCTACGCCCTCGCCTTCGGCCTCATCCTCATCCCCGGGGGCCGCCTCGGCGACGCGCGCGGGCGGCGCGCGGTGTTCATGGCGGGGCTGACCCTCTTCATCCTGGCCTCCGCCGCCTGCGGGGCCGCCCAGTCCAGCCTCTGGCTCGTCATCGCCCGGCTCCTCCAGGGCGCGGCAGGCGGACTGCTCTCACCGCAGATCTCCGCACTGATCCAGCAGATGTTCTCGGGACGCGAGCGGGGCCGCGCCTTCGGTATGTTCGGCACCGTGGTCGGCATCTCCACCGCCGTCGGCCCGCTCCTGGGCGGTCTGCTGATCCAGGTGGCCGGGGCGCGGGAGGGCTGGCGGTGGGTGTTCTACGTCAACCTGCCGATCGGCGCCGTCTGTCTCCTGCTGGCCAGGCGGCTGCTCCCCGACACCCCGTCGGCGGGCCGGGTGCGCCCGCGCGACCTGGACCCTGTCGGTGTCCTGCTGCTCGGGGCGGGGGTACTCGCCCTGCTGCTGCCGTTCGTCCAGGCCCAGCAGTGGCCGGGCAACGGGAAATGGCTGCTGGTCGTGGTGGCCGCGGTCCTGCTCGCGGCGTTCGTCGCCTGGGAGTCCCGCTGCACGCGCGGGGCTTTCCAGCCGGTGCTGAGCCTGTCGCTCTTCCGGCTCCGGACCTTCTGGCTGGGCTGTCTGATGATCCTGCTGTACTTCGCGGGCTTCACCTCGATCTTCTTCATCAGCACGCTCTACCTGCAGTCCGGGTTGCAGTACAGCGCCCTGGAGGCCGGCCTCGCGATCACCCCGTTCGCCCTGGGCGCCGGTGCGTCGGCGAGCATCGGGGGCCGGCTGGTCGGCCGCTTCGGCCGGCCCCTCATCGTCGTGGGGCTCGCCATGGTCGCCGTCGGTCTCGGGTTCACCGCGATGGCCGCCCATCTGGTGCCGGGCAGGGGCGCGGGGTTCGCGATGGCGGCGCCGCTGCTGCTGGCCGGCCTGGGCAGCGGCCTGGTCATCGCGCCCAACCAGACCCTCACCCTCTCCGAGGTCCCGGTCGACAACGCGGGCAGCGCCGGCGGCACCCTCCAGACCAGCCAGCGCGTCGGCTCGTCCATCGGCATCGCCGCGGTGGGCTCGGTCTTCTTCGCCCGGCTGGGCCCCGGCGACTGGGCGGGGGCCTACGACCACGGGCTGCTCGTCTCGGTCGCGTTCGTCGTCGCGGGCCTGATCGTGGCGCTGGCCGATGTCGCGGCGGGCAGGCGGGGAAAGAGACGTATCCAGAGATCCGATACCACCGACGCCCCGAGGGGGACACCATGAGCGACACCGAGGACCGGGAGCAGGACGGGAACACCGCGTACGGCCACAAGCCCTTCAAGCGCTCCCGCAGCCACTTCGCCGACCGGATCACCGCCGACGGACGGGACGGCTGGCCCGTCGAGGCAGGGCGCTACCGCCTGGTCGTCAGCAGGGCCTGCCCCTGGGCGAGCCGGGCCCTGGTCTCCCGCCGGCTGCTCGGTCTGGAGAGCGCGCTCTCGCTGGCCGTCGCCGACCCCGTCCAGGACGACCGCAGCTGGCGCTTCACCCTCGACGAGGACGGCAAGGACCCGGTGCTCGGCATCGGCTTTCTGAGCGAGGCCTACGACGCACGGGAGACCGGCTACCCGGGCGGGGTCAGCGTGCCCGCGATCGTCGACGTACCGACCCGTTCGCTGGTCACCAACGACTACCAGCAGATCACCCTGGACCTGGCCACCGAGTGGACAGCCCTGCACCGCCCCGGAGCCCCCGATCTCTACCCCGAGCCGCTGCGCGACGAGATCGACACGGTGATGGACGGCGTCTACCGGGACGTCAACAACGGTGTCTACCGCGCCGGATTCGCCGCCGGCCAGGGCGAGTACGAAGCGGCGTACACCGATGTGTTCCGCCGCCTCGACCTGGTGTCCGAACGCCTCGCCGGACAGCGCTACCTGGTCGGTGACACGATCACCGAGGCGGACATCCGGCTGTTCACGACGCTGGTGCGCTTCGACGCCGTCTACCACGGGCACTTCAAGTGCAACCGCTCGAAGCTCACCGAGGACCCCGTCCTGTGGGCGTACGTGCGCGACCTTTACCAGACCCCGGGCTTCGGCGACACCGTCGACTTCGACCACATCAAGCGGCATTACTACCAGGTGCACACCGGCATCAACCCGACCGGCATCGTGCCGCTCGGCCCCGACCTGTCGGGCTGGACCGCACCGCACCACAGGGAGCAGCTGGGCGGACGCCCCTTCGGCGACGGCACCCCGCCAGGACCGGTGCCGCCCGGCGAGGAGGTCCCGGCGCGAGGCCGCCCCTGACCGGGCCCGGTCACGTCACGCGGGGCGGCGCCCCGTGCCCGGTCACTTCACCCGGGACGGCGCCGTGTTCGCGCTCGCCAGCGGGGAGCGGGCGAGGACGACACAGCCGACGGCGATCAGGACCAGCCCGATCAGCTGGGGCAGCACCCACCAGCCGGTCCGCAGCTCCTCGCCGAACAGCGTCACCCCGTAGGTGATGCTGATCAGCGCGTCCCCCAGCGTCAGCATCGGCTGCACCGCCACCAGCGAGCCGGCCTGGAGCGCGTTCTGGAGGAGGAACAGCGCGCCCACGCCGGCCACCGCGGTGCCGTACAGCTGCCACGCCGTCAGCAGGCTGCTCACGCCGCCGCTGTCCAGCCGCGCCATGGCGTCCTTCATGAGGGCGGCGGTCAGGGCGTAACCGCACGCCGCGGCCAGTCCGAGCAGGGCGGCCCGGGTGTTGCCCGAGGTGCTGAGCGCCGAGCCGATGAGTACGGCCAGGAAGATCCCGGTCGCCACCAGTGCCGGGATCCAGGCCACCCCCCTGACCTGGTCGCTGCCGCCGACCGGCGCCGCGGAAGCCATGCCGAGGGCCAGGCCCAGCGTCACGGCCGCCACCCCGGCCCAGACGGTGCGCGGCACCCCGACCCGCATCACGAACCCGGCGACGAGCAGCGTCGCGGGCAGCTCGATCACGAAGATCGGCTGGACCACGGCGATGGGGCCCGTGGCCAGCGCCACCGCCTGGCAGACAGCGGCGACGATCACCAGACCGATGCCGGCCAGCCACACCTTCTGCCGCAGCAGATGCCCGATCAGCGACAGATGCATCGCCTCGTTGTCGGGGACCTTCTGCGCGGCGCGGCGCTGCATCACGGAGGCGGTGCCGTTGCTGAGAGCGGTCAGGACGGCGAACAGGACACTGATCACCGCCCCATCATGGGGCCCGGCACCATCCGGTTCGTGTTGCCGCGCCCCCGCGCGAGTGTCGCTCGCTCAAGCCCGATGCCACCTGGCCCGCGTATTCTGCGGACCATGGCCGCCAGAAACGCTCCCGTGCTCTCCACCCGCGCTCTCAACAGGGCAACGCTGGAACGCCAGTTGCTGCTCCGACGCACCCCGGTGCCGGTGAAGGACACCGTCGCCCACCTGATCGGTCTCCAGGCGCAGAACACCCGGCCGCCGTACTTCCAGCTCTACTCCCGGCTGGAAGGCTTCGACCCGGCCGAGCTCTCGGCACTGATGGAGTCACGCGAGGTGGTCAGGATCGTCAGCCTGCGCTCCACCATCCACACCCACACCGCCGATGACGCCCTCACCCTGCGCCCGCTGGTCCAGCAGGCGCGCGAGCGTGAGCTGAACATGTTCCGCGGCGGCCTCACCGGTGTGGACCTGGACCGGCTCGCCTCGCTCGCCAGGGAGCTCGTCGAGGAACGGCCGCGCACCATGAAGGAACTGCGGGAGGAGCTCCTCGTCCACTGGCCGGACGCCGACCCCCGGGCGCTGGCGGTCGCCGCCCGCTGCCGGCTGCCGCTCGTCCAGGTCACCCCGCGCGGGGTGTGGGGGCGCAGCGGGCAGGTCGCCCTCACGACCGCCGAGCACTGGCTGGACACCCCCTCACAGCCGGCGGCCTCGCCCGACGCGACCGTGCTGCGCTACCTGGGCGCCTTCGGACCTGCCTCGGTGAAGGACATGCAGATGTGGGCCGGACTCACCCGGATGCGGGAGGTCTTCGACCGCCTGCGGCCCCGGCTCGTCACCTTCCGCGACGAGAACGGCGTCGAGCTCTTCGACCTGCCCGACGCCCCACGCCCGGACGCCGACACCCCGGCCCCGCCGCGCTTCCTCCCCGAGTTCGACAACGTCCTGCTCGGCCACGCCGACCGGACCCGGGTGATCCCGCCGGCGTACAAGGGACGCAACGGCGTGGGCAACCAGGCCTACGGGACCGTCCTGGCCGACGGATTCCTCGCCGCGCTCTGGCGCCTCGACGAGACCGAGGAGACCGCGACCGTCACCGTGCAGGCCCTGGGCGACCTCGGCCTGGCCACCCGCGAGGAGATCACCCAGGAGGCCGTGGACATGCAGAAGGTGATGTCCACGGCACCCGCCCACGACGTCCGGTTCGCCACCTTCGTCGACTTCGGGGACTGACACCGACCGGTCCGGGAGTCCGGGAGTCCGGGAGAACGTCCTCAGGGCAGCAGCCCCGCGCGGCGGGCCGCCACCACCGCCTCCAGCCGGGTGTGCGCCCCCAGCTTCCGCATCGCGGACCGCAGATAGCTCTTCACCGTCTCCGGCCGCAGCCCGAGTCGTTCGGCGGCGGTCGCGTTCGTCGCGCCCGACGCGACGCAGGCGATCACATCCACCTCGCGCGGCGCCAGCCGCACCCGCCCGGCCGACGGACTCCGGTCGGCCCCCGTGGCCGAGGCCAGCCGCCCGCACACCGCGAGCAGCTCGTCGCGCAGTGCCGGGTCGACGATCCTCGGCGCCAGGGCGCGCAGCTCACGGTGAGCCTCACGGACGTCCTCCCAGGTGCCGGGGCCCGCACCAGGATCGGCGATCTGCTCCCGGGTGGCCGCCAGGAGCTGCTGCACCTCGTCACGGACGGCCAGGGCCTGCTCCACATCGCGGGCCGCCGAAGCCGCCGCGTCGAACGTACGGTCCCCGAGCGTGAGCGGCTCGCGCAGCGCCCCGTACAGCACACCGCGCACAGCGCGGCGTACGACGACGGGCACCGCGACGACCGAACGCAGGCCCTCGGCGGCGACGGCGGTGTCGTACTCGTGGCTGATGTGGCGCGAGGAGCGGTAGTCCGTGACCGCGCACGGCCGTGACAGGGCGATCGCCTTGCCGCCGAGCCCGCTCCCCGCCGAGATGACGAGCCCGCGCAGTGCGGGTGTCTGCGCCCCGTTCAGCTCGGCGATCCGGGCGTGGCGGGCGTCCGACAGCAGCCCGCCGAAGACCACGGGCAGCCCGCTGGTCCGGCGCAGCCCGAGCAGGGCCGCCCGCAGTTCGGTCGCCTCACCCGGTTCAGCCACGCCGCTGATTCTCCGCCCTCCCGGCCCTACCCCCGTCCGGGGGTGGTGAGATCTGGGTCACTGTTCACATGATGTTAGGCCACGGGTTCGCGATGAGGAGGACACATGCCTGCAACGAGTGCGACGGAGACGTTCCGGGCGGCCCGGGACTTCCTGGTCGAACACCGTGAGGACTACACCGCGGCGTACGAGGGCTTCCGCTGGCCCCGTCCCGACTCCTTCAACTGGGCACTCGACTGGTTCGACGTCATCGCCCGGGACAACGACCGCACCGCCCTGCACATCGTGGAGGAGGACGGCACCCGCACCGAGGTGTCCTTCGCCCGGATGTCGGCGCGCTCCGACCGGGCCGCGAACTGGCTGCGGGAACAGGGCGTGGCCGAGGGCGACCGGATCCTGGTGATGCTCGGCAACCAGACCGAGCTGTGGGAGACCGCGCTGGCCGCGATGAAGCTGCGCGCCGTCGTCATCCCCGCGACCCCCCTGCTGGGGCCGGTCGATCTCCGCGACCGGGTCGGACGCGGCAAGGTCCGCCATGTCCTCGTACGGTCGGGGGACACCGCGAAGTTCGACGAGGTGCCCGGCGACTACACCCGGATCGCGGTCGGCGCCGAGGTTGACGGCTGGCTCTCCTACGCCGGGGCCGACGCGGCACCGGAGACCTTCACCCCGGACCGCGAGACGGACGCCGGCGAGCCCCTGATGCTCTACTTCACCTCGGGCACCACGGCCAGCCCGAAGCTCGTCGAGCACACCCATGTGTCCTACCCCGTGGGCCACCTGTCGACGATGTACTGGATCGGGCTCAAGCCCGGCGACGTCCATCTGAACATCTCGTCGCCCGGCTGGGCGAAGCACGCGTGGTCGAATCTCTTCGCGCCGTGGAGCGCCGAGGCCACCGTCTTCATCTTCAACTACACCCGGTTCGACGCCGCCCGGCTGATGGCGGAGATGGACCGGTCGGCGATCACCAGCTTCTGTGCCCCGCCGACGGTCTGGCGCATGCTCATCCAGGCCGACCTCACGCAGCTGAAGACGCCCCCGCGCGAGGTCGTCGCCGCAGGTGAACCGCTCAACCCCGAGGTCATCGAGAGCGTCAGGCGCGCCTGGGGCGTCACCATCCGCGACGGCTTCGGGCAGACGGAGACCGCCGTGCAGGTGGCCAACACACCGGGACAGCTGCTGAAGGCCGGTTCCATGGGGCGGCCGAGCCCCGGATACAAGGTCGAGCTCCTCGACCCGGTCACCGGTGAAGCGGGTGTCGCGGAGGGCGAGATCTCCCTCGACCTGTCCACGGCACCCGTCGGCCTGATGACGGGCTACCACGGGGACCCCGAGCGCACGGCCGAGTCCATGGCCGGCGGCTACTACCGCACGGGCGACATCGGCGCCAGGGACGAGGACGGCTACATCACCTATGTCGGCCGTGCCGATGACGTGTTCAAGGCCTCCGACTACAAGATCTCGCCGTTCGAGCTGGAGAGCGCCCTGCTGGAGCACGAGGCGGTCGCCGAGGCGGCGGTCGTCCCCGCCCCCGACCCGGTTCGGCTCTCCGTCCCGAAGGCGTACGTCGTGCTGGCCGAGGGCTGGGATCCGGGCGCCGACACCGCCAAGGTGCTGTTCGAGCACTCCAGGGCGGTCCTCGCCCCGTACAAGCGCATCCGCCGGCTGGAGTTCGCCGAGCTGCCCAAGACCGTCTCCGGGAAGATCCGCAGGATCGAGCTGCGTGAGCGCACCGCGCGTGGCACCGGCACCGAGTTCGACGAGGGGGACCTGCGATGAGCGACCTGTCCTACGCGCACGGCACCAGCGCGACGGAGCTGCTGGGCGACACCATCGGACGCAACCTGGACCGGGCGATCGAGGCGTACGGGCAGCGGGAGGCCCTGGTCGACGTGGTGTCCGGACGCCGCTGGACGTACGCCGAATTCGGTGCGGCCGTCGATGAGCTGGCCCGCGGACTGATGGCCTCGGGTGTGGCCAAGGGCGACCGGGTCGGTATCTGGGCGGTCAACTGCCCCGAATGGGTCCTCGTCCAGTACGCCACGGCCCGGATCGGCGCCGTCATGGTCAACATCAATCCGGCCTACCGCGCGCACGAGCTGGCGTACGTGCTGAAGCAGTCCGGGATCTCCGTCCTGGTCGCCTCGCTCGCGCACCGCACCAGCGACTACCGCGCGCTCGTCGGCCAGGTCCGTGCCGACTGTCCCGCACTGCGGTCCGTCCACTACATCGGTGACCCGTCCTGGGACGAGCTGACCGCCGCCGCCGGGTCCGTGACGGCGCGGCAGCTGGCGGAACGTGAGGCGGAGCTGTCCTGCGACGACCCGATCAACATCCAGTACACCTCAGGGACCACCGGCTTCCCCAAGGGGGCCACGCTCTCCCACCACAACATCCTCAACAACGGCTACTTCGTGGGGGAGCTGGTCGCCTACACCGAACAGGACCGGGTCTGTCTGCCCGTGCCCTTCTACCACTGCTTCGGCATGGTCATGGGGAACCTCGGTATCACCTCGCACGGCGCCTGCATCGTGATCCCCGCGCCGGCGTTCGAGCCCGCCGCCGTGCTGGCCGCCGTCCAGCAGGAGCGCTGCACCTCGCTCTACGGCGTGCCCACGATGTTCATCGCGGAGCTCGGCCTGCCCGACTTCGCCTCGTACGACCTCTCCTCGCTGCGCACCGGGATCATGGCGGGATCGCCCTGCCCGGTCGAGGTGATGAAGCGGGTCGTGGACCGGATGCACATGGAGGAGGTCTCCATCTGCTACGGCATGACGGAGACCTCGCCGGTCTCCACCCAGACCCGGCGGGACGACGACCTGGAGCGCCGCACGAGCACGACGGGCCGGGTCATGCCGCACATCGAGGTGAAGGTCGTCGACCCGGTGACGGGCGTGACGCTCCCGCGCGGTGAGTCCGGTGAACTGTGCACCCGGGGCTACAGCGTGATGCTCGGTTACTGGGACCAGCCGGAGCGGACCGCCGAAGTCATCGACGCGGGACGCTGGATGCACACCGGGGACCTCGCGACGATGCGGGAGGACGGCTACGTCCAGATCGTCGGCCGGATCAAGGACATGATCATCCGGGGTGGTGAGAACGTGTACCCGCGCGAGATCGAGGAGTTCCTCTACGGCCACCCGAAGGTCGCGGACGTCCAGGTGGTCGGGGTGCCGGACGAGCGGTACGGCGAGGAGATCCTGGCCTGTGTCATCCCGCGCGACCCGGCCGACCCGCCGACGCTCGACGAGCTGACGGTGTACTGCGGCGAGCAGTTGGCGCACTACAAGATCCCGCGCGCGCTGCGCATCCTGGAGGCGTTCCCGATGACCGTCAGCGGCAAGGTCAGGAAGATCGAACTGCGGGAGGGGTACGGGGAGCCGGTCAGGCCGCCTCTATGACGCCGGCGCCTATGCCCTGGGTCGCCGCCGCCCACTCGATGAGCAGCACCTCGTACTCCGCGGCCTCCGTCGGCGTCCAGTCCTTGCCTGCCCGTGAGTCGACGAGCGCGCGGATCGCGTCGTTGGCCTCGACGACGGACGGGTGGACGGGCTGAGTCAGGAATACGGGGGCGGAGTGGGTGGAAAGTCGAGGATTTAAGACCATGCCTTCACTCTACGTCCTCATACTGACAACAGCTCGAACATATGCGGCTGGCAGGGCACAGGTGACCGAAATCATTCGACGGGGGCCGGGCCGACGCTGACCAGTTCGTCGGCGGGGCCGTTCACGGGTTGCGGTGTGCCGGTGAGGTCGAGGACGAACAGCGGGATGGCGAGGCCGTCCGCGCGTGAGCGGGCCTCGTCGGTGTAGCCGGCCAGTGAGAACAGCACGCTGGACACCGAGGTGTTGAGGGCGTTCAGCCAGAGGCATTCGACGTCACGCAGGGCCGTCGGCCGCGTGGTCGCGTCGACCTGGGCGATGATCCCGGTGGCCCTGAGGTCGATCCGGGAGCTGGGGCGTACCTCGGGCTGGATGACGTCGCGGAAGCCCAGCCATCTCAGATAGAGCGCCGCGGTGTTCACCGCGTCGCGGGCCGTCCGTATCACCAGGGGCCTGAACGACGGTCGGGGATGCGCGGCGGTGCGCGGCAGCGGTATGTGGGACGGGCCCGGGGAACCGCCCCCGGTGGGAGGCGGCGTGGCCACCGGGCGCACGGGGATCCGCAGCACCGCGCCGCAGGGGCAGCAGAGTTCGGGGTGGGGCCACTGGTCGCGGCGTCCGCAGGAGTGGCAGCGCACGCTCACCCAGTCGTCGTTCCAGGTGCGGTGCGTGATGGGTGCGGCCGGTGCTCCGCGCATCAGTGGCGGGGCGGTCGGGGATCCGCACGGGCAGGGATATACCGGCGTGATGTAGGCGTGCTCCCGATGGCAGACCGGGCAGCGCACCGGTACGGACTCCACGTGCTGCCCCTTCCTTCCGCCCGGTGGCGGTGGCTGCGTTCCGTATCTCCATCGTCCACCAGGAGCGACGCTCAGGGGAGGGAATCGGCCACTTCGCGCCCTCCCTTGACTGCTGTCCAGGGCCGTCCTAGATTGATTTCCGTATAGCAGAACTAATTTTCCGTAATGCGGAATTGGTGCTCTCAGGTGGCGCGACAGAGCCCGACTCCACCAGGTCCGAGCAGGAGCACTCATGCCTCGTATGACCGCTGCCCGAGCGGCAGTTGAGATCCTCAAGCGCGAAGGCGTCAGTAACGCGTTCGGTGTGCCGGGTGCGGCGATCAACCCGTTCTACGCGGCCCTCAAGGCCTCCGGCGGGGTCCAGCACACCCTCGCCCGCCACGTCGAGGGCGCCTCCCACATGGCGGAGGGCTACACCCGTGCGGCGGCGGGCAACATCGGCGTCTGCATCGGCACGTCGGGGCCCGCGGGCACCGACATGATCACCGGCCTCTACTCGGCCATCGCGGACTCCGTCCCGATCCTCTGCATCACAGGCCAGGCGCCGACCGCCGTGCTCCACAAGGAGGACTTCCAGGCCGTCGACATCGCGTCCATCGCCGCCCCGGTCACCAAGGCGGCCACCACCGTCCTGGAGGCCGCGCAGGTGCCGGGCGTCCTCCAGCAGGCCTTCCACCTGATGCGTACGGGCCGGCCGGGACCGGTCCTCGTCGATCTACCGATCGATGTGCAGCTCACCGAGATCGAGTTCGACCCCGAGCTGTACGAGCCGCTGCCCGTCCACAAGCCCGCGGCGAGCCGCAGGCAGATCGAGCGGGCCGTCGAGATGCTCAACGCGTCCGAGCGGCCGCTGCTCGTCGCCGGCGGCGGCATCATCAACGCCGACGCGTCGGCGCTCCTCGTGGAGTTCGCCGAGCTGACGGGCGTCCCGGTCGTCCCCACCCTGATGGGCTGGGGCATCCTTCCCGACGACCACGACCTCAACGCGGGCATGGTCGGCCTCCAGACCTCGCACCGCTACGGCAACGCGAACTTCCTGGAGTCCGACTTCGTCCTCGGCATCGGCAACCGCTGGGCCAACCGTCACACCGGCAAGCTGGACGTCTACACCGAGGGCCGCACCTTCGTCCACGTCGACATCGAGCCCACCCAGCTGGGCAAGATCTTCGCCCCGGACCTCGGGATCGCCTCCGACGCGAAGGCCGCTCTCGAGCTCTTCGTCGAGGTGGCCCGCGAGCTGAAGACCGAGGGGAAGCTGAAGGACCGCTCGGGGTGGGCGGCGTCCACGCAGGAACGCCGGGCGACCCTCCAGCGCCGTACGCACTTCGACGACGTGCCGCTGAAGCCGCAGCGGGTGTACGAGGAGATGAACCGGGCGTTCGGCCCCGAGACCCGGTACGTGACGACGATCGGCCTCTCCCAGATCGCCGGCGCGCAGATGCTGCACGTCCACCGGCCGCGCCACTGGATCAACTGCGGCCAGGCCGGGCCGCTGGGCTGGACGATCCCCGCCGCGCTGGGCGTCGCCACGGCCGACCCGGACGGCTCGGTGGTCGGGCTCTCCGGCGACTACGACTTCCAGTTCATGCTGGAGGAGCTCGCAGTCGGCGCGCAGCACCGCATCCCGTACGTCCACGTGCTGGTGAACAACTCCTACCTGGGGCTCATCCGGCAGGCGCAGCGGAACTTCGACATCGACTTCCAGGTCAGCCTGGAGTTCGAGAACCTCAACTCCCCGGAGCTGGGCGTCTACGGTGTCGACCACGTCAAGGTCGTCGAGGGGCTGGGTTGCAGGGCGATCCGCGTCACCGAGCCCGACCAGCTGCTGCCGGCCTTCGAGGAGGCCAAGAAGCTCGCCGCCGAGCACCGGGTCCCGGTCGTCGTCGAGGCGATCCTGGAGCGGGTCACGAACATCTCGATGGGCGGGAGCGACATCGCGTCGGTCAACGAGTTCGAGGACGTGGCCACCGAGCCGGGCCACGCACCGACAGCGATCCGTCCACTGACGGTGTCCTGACCCCGTAGCCACCGCCGAACCCTTGAGCCCGGTCCGCCGGCTCCCACCAGGGAGACGACGGGCCGGGCTCCCGGCGTATGCGCCGGGCCCCGAACAGGGGCGGTGACCGGCCCCGAGCTGTGGGCACTCGGTGACCTCGGGCGCATCACGGGGCGTTCCCCGGCACACCGAAAGCCTGAGCGCCACCCGGCACGGCCGGATCGCGGCCTACCCGAAGCGGAGGCACGCCCGGATCCTGGGCTCATGGAGGACACCGACTTCCAGGCGCTTCTCGAAGGTGCCATCGCTCCGCGACCGCCCACGCCACCCGAGTGCCCGTACTGCGAACTTGTGCAGGACCGGTACCCCACCTCCTACGCCGGGCACTGGATTCTCCTGGAGCCCCGCATCAACCTCCCGGCCCACACGGTTCCTCCGCATTGCCGGTGGATCATTACCTCGACCGGGACGGCCATGAACCTGTGGGACGCGGAGCCTCTTCCCGGCGCTGTGTGCCGTATCCCGCACCGCATCGCCTGCTCGGCCCTTGAGCTGGAGGACCTCTGGCCGTGGCTGACGGCGCTGCGGCAGCACAATCACATGCGCACCCAGCGCCTGTTCGAACTGCCGGACGAGGGGCTTCCTGACGCCGGTTGACCGTTGGACGCCGTCATGAAACAGGGGCGCGGTGCACGCTGTTCGCGTGCACCGCGCC
>NZ_JBEZIH010000054.1:0-18741 GCF_040650935.1 Streptomyces sp. NPDC048565 | reverse complement strand
CGGCAGCGCAGTCGCTGCCGGGCGGCCCCTCCGTCCGTTCCGGTCCCGTGTGTCAGGCGCGGGACAGGCCCGCCCGGTCCAGGTACTTCGCGATCACGGCCGTCTCCGCGTCGTCGAGGCGGCGCATCGGCGGGCTCATCACGTTGGTCGCGATGACGCCGCGCAGCATCAGGGCGGTCTTGAAGGCCCCGAGCCCGGCGGCCGTCGCCGACGCGGTGCCGGGTACGGCGGCGGTGACGATGTCGAACAGCCCGACGAGCCGGTCCTGTTCGGCCTTGGCTGCGGCCCAGTCACCGCGCACTGCGGCCTCGTGCAGCTTCACGTAGCCGTGCGGGTCCACATTGCCGAGGCCCGGTACGGAACCGTCGGCGCCACTCAGCATCATGGCGTCGACCACCAGCTCATGGCCGGTCAGGACCGAGAAGCCGGACAGCTCCCGCGCTCCGATGGCCAGCCGGCGGAAGGAACCGTCGTCGCCGCTGGAGTCCTTCACCCCGGCGAGCACCCCGTCCGCGGCGAGCGGGAGGAGCAGCTCGGGGTCCAGCTTGCTGTGCACGCACACCGGTACGTCGTAGGCGAGGACCGGGCGGTCGACGGCAGCCGCGATGTCCCGGAAGTGGCGGTCGATCTCGGTGGCGTGGGTGCGCGTGTAGAAGGGCGCGGTGACCACCACGGCGTCGGCGCCGAGACCGGCCGCCGCGTTGGCCCTCTCGATCGCCCGGTTGGTGGTGGTCTCGATGGCGCCGACCAGGACCGGGACCTGTCCTGCGGAAGCCGAGGTGATCACCTTGATGACCTCGTCCTGCTGTCCGGGCGTCAGGTAGGCGGTCTCGCCGGAGCTGCCCAGCGCGAAGAGTCCGCTGACGCCTCCGTCGATGAGATGGCCGACGACCCGCTCGAGGGAGGCCCTGTCCAGCTCCCCGTCAGCGGTGAGCGGCGTGACGACGGGCGGGATCACTCCGGTGTACGGGGCGGTACGGGCGGTCATGCGGTGCTCCTTGCGGGCGGTACGGGGGTCCGGTCATCGGTGGATGACGCGGGGGCGGGTGTCTGGGGGTGGACGCAGTGCCAGCGGTGCTCGCCGGTTGTGAGGGTCTCGGCCGGGAAGAGCGCGGAGCACTCCGCGTCCGCCTTCCAGCAGCGGGTGCTGAAGGGACAGCCCGGCGGCGGGTTGGTGGCGGAGGGCACCGGGCCGGTGAGCACGATGCGTTCCGTCACCTCCAGCAGGCTGGGCGTCGCGGAGAGCAGCGCCTCGGTGTACGGGTGCCTCGGGGCGCCCGCCACATCGGCGGCCCGGCCCTCCTCGACGATGCGGCCGAGGTAGAGAACGGCGATGCGGTCGGCGAGGTAGCGCACGGTCTGGATGTCGTGCGAGATGAACACCATGCCGAGGCCCAGGCGTTCGCGCAGGTCGACGAGGAGGTTGAGCACCTGGGCACGTACGGAGACGTCGAGCGCCGAGGTGGGTTCGTCGGCGACGATCAGTTCCGGTTCGAGCGCCAGGGCGCGGGCGATGGCGACGCGCTGGCGCTGGCCGCCGGAGAGCTGTCCTGGCAGCGCGGCGAGGGTGTGGCCGGGCAGCCCGACCAGGTCGAGGAGTTCCTCGACGCGGGCCTCGCGCTCCTCCCGGGTGCCGCGCCGGTGCACGTTCAGCGGGTCGAGCAGGATCTGGCGGACGGTGAGGCGCGGGTTGAGCGCGGTGGAGGGGTCCTGGAAGACGACGCCGACGGCCGAGCCGAAGTCGTTGCGCCGTTCGGAGCCCGTCATCTCCCACAGGTCGCGCCCATGGAAGGTGACCTCGCCCTCGGTGGGCTTCTGGAGTCCGGTCAGCACCCGGGCCAGCGTGGACTTGCCGCAGCCCGACTCGCCGACCAGGCCCACGATCTCGCCGCGCTTGACCTCCAGCGTCGCGTCGGTGAGCGCGTGGACGGCGTCGCGGCTGAAGAGGCCTCCACTGCGTGCCTTGTGGCGTACGTGAACGCCGTCGAGCTTGATCACAGGGCGCTCCCTTCCAGCTTCTTCGCGGCGGCCTCGGCCGGGTGGTGGCAGGCGAAGCCGTGGTCCTTCGCGGTGCCTCGCACGGTGAGGACGGGGGTCGTCGTACGACAGAGATCGGTCGCGGCCCCGCAGCGCCCGGCGAAGCGGCATCCCTCGCCGAAGCCCTGGGGGGCGGGGACGACTCCGCGGATCTGGTGCAGCCGGTCGGCGCCGGCTTCCACGGAGACGACGGAGCCGAGGAGGCCGCGACTGTAGTGGTGGGTGGGGTCGGTGAGGATGGACCGGGTGTCGCCGATCTCGGCGAGCCGGCCGGCGTACATGACGGCGACCCGGTGCGAGAGGTCGCCGACCAGGGCGAGGTCGTGCGAGACCAGCACCATGGCGAAGCCGAGCTCGTCGCGGAGCCGGATGAGGAGTTCGACGACCTGGGCCTGGACGGTCACGTCGAGGGCGGTGGTCGGTTCGTCCGCGATCAGCAGGCGGGGGCTGCGGGACAGGGCCATGGCGATGAGGACGCGCTGGCGCTGGCCGCCGGAGAGCTCGTGCGGGTAGCTGCGCAGGGTGCGCTCGGGCGAGAGACCGACGAGTTCGAGGAGCTCGGCGGGGGTCTTCGTGCCGCCGCGCGAGGTCAGCTGCTTCAGCTGGGTGCCGACGAGCACGGAGGGGTTGAGGGAGGAGAGCGCGTCCTGGTAGACCATCGCGATCTCCGGGCCCATCAGGGCGCGGCGTTCCTTGGGCGGGAGCTTCAGCAGGTCCCGGCCGCGGTAGAGGATCTCGCCGCTGACCTCGGCGTTGCGGGCCAGGAGACCCATGACGGCGAGGCTGGTGATGGACTTGCCGCAGCCGGACTCGCCGACCAGGCCGAGGGTCTCGCCCTCGTGGACGGTGAAGTTCAGCCTGTCGACGACGGGGATCTCGCCGTAGCGGTCCGGGAAGCGGATCGCCAGGTCGCGTACGACGAGGAGTTCGTCGGCGTCCTCGGGTACCGGGGTGATGGTGGGCTCGGTCGCGTCGATGTGCCCGGCGAGCTTGGCGAGGGCGGCGTCGATGTCGACGCTGGAGGCGGCCTCGACCGGGTCCGGCGCCGTGGTGGCGGTGGGGTCGGTGGTGGCGCGGGCGCTCTTGGGTGCCGCCGAGGCGTCCGTGAGGCCTTCGGAGAGGACGTTGAGCGCGAGGACGGTGATCAGGAGGGCCAGGCCGGGGAAGAAGGTGGCCCACCAGCCGCCGGCGAGGAGGATCTGCCGGCCGTAGGCGAGGACGCTGCCCCAGCTGGGGTCGGGGTCCTGCACACCGGCTCCGATGAAGGAGAGGCTGGCCTCGAAGATGATGGACTCGGCGACCATGACGGTCGCGAACACCATGACCGGGGCCATGCAGTTGACGGCGACGTGGCGGAGCACGATGTAGGCGCGCCTGGCTCCGATGACCTTCTCCGCCGCCACGTAGTCCTCGCCGTACTGCGCGAGCACGTTGGCGCGTACGACACGGGCCAGGGACGGGCTGTAGACGAAGGCGATCGTGAAGATGATCACCGGGATGCTGGTGCCGAAGACGGCGACCAGGACGGCGGCGAGCGCGATCGGCGGGAACGACATCACGACGTCGAGGGTGCGCATGATCGACTCGTCGCCGAGCTTGCGCGAGGTGGCGGCGAGCGAGCCGAGGACGGCTCCGACGACCAGGGCGACGGCGGTCGCGCCGAGGCCGATGATCAGCGAGTAGCGCGATCCGTGCACCACGCGGGCGAAGATGTCGCGCCCCGCGCGGTCGGTGCCGAACCAGTGCGCTCCGCTGGGTGCCTCCACGGGGGTGCCCGTGGCCAGAGGGTCCTGGGTGAGCAGAGGGGCGAGCACGGCGCCGAGGACGACGACGATCAGTACGCCGAGGGCGATGCGGGAGGTGACCGGGAGGGCACGGAAGGCGATGCCCGGTCGGGAGAGCTTTTTGGCCAGACGGCCCGTGGCGAACATGTCACACCGTCCTGATGCGCGGGTTGACCAGCAGGTAGAGCAGGTCGACGATGACGTTGACCACCAGGAAGGCGATGGCGATGGTCAGTACGGTGCCTTGGACCAGGGCGACGTCGCCGCCGGTGACACCTTCGAGGATGAGTTTGCCCATGCCGGGCAGGTCGAAGATCGCCTCGATGACGACGGCGCCGCTGAGCAGGTAGCCGACCTTGACACCGAGCACGGTGAGCGGGGTGACGAGCGCGTTGCGCAGCACCGAGCGGATCACGAGGAAGACCGGCAGGCCGTTGCCCTGGGCGGTACGGACGTAGTCCCGGTCGAGTTCGGTGACCATCGAGGTGCGGATGAGGCGGGCGAGCGACGCCGCGACGGGCACCGCGAGTGACACGGCGGGCAGCACCATGGTGGTGAGCCACCCGCTGAACGAGTCGGCGGGGTTGGTGTAGCCGCCGGTCGGGAAGATCTGGATGTTCAGCGCGAACTGCTGGATGAGCAGGACGCCGAGCCAGAAGGACGGCACGGCGACCCCGGCCATGGAGAGCACCCGGAAGAGCTGGTCCGGCCAGCGGTCGCGGTACATCGCGCCGAGGACACCACCGAGGACGGCGAGGACGATGGCGATGATCAGCCCGAGGATGGTGAGCTGGAGAGTGAGCGGGAAGGCCGCCGTGATCCGGTCGACCACGGGCTGACTCGGAGGGACGGTCATCCCGAGATCGAAGTGGAGCAGCTGGCCGAGGAAGTGGAAGTAGCGGACAGGCAGCGGGTCGTTGAGCCCGTTGGCCTCGGCGAAGGCCTCCCTGGCCTCGGGGCTGGCGCTCTCTCCGAGCGCGTTGAAGGCCGGGTCGGCCGGCGAGAACTGCAGCACCACGAAGACCAGCAGCGCGATGCCGAGGATCATCACCGGCATCATCGCGACGCGGCGCAGCGCGAGCCGGAGAAAAGCAACCATCGTCGGGTTCCTTGCGATTGGGCGGACAGCGGGTCCGGGCCGCCTGACGGGTGGCGGCCCGGACCGGTGGGCGTCAGGAGCGGCCGACGTCCAGGAAGGACAGGCCGGTGGTGGACAGCGGCTTGAAGCCGGTCAGCTGCTTGTCGCTCCAGGCGGTCGGCAGCTTGCGGTGGAGGATCGGGTAGAGCGGGACCTCGTCGGAGATGAGGTCGGTGGCTTCGCCCCACAGCTGCTTGCGCGTCGCCTCGTCGGGCGACTGCGCGGCCTTGTCGAGAAGCTGCTTGAGCTTCTTGTACTCGGCGGACTTCGACCAGCCGTAGCGCTTCTCCGGCCAGAATCCGTAGTAGAACCAGCGCAGCAGGAGGTCGACGTCGTTACCGAAGACGGACGGGTCGCCCGGGGCCACGAGGATCTCGAAGTCACCCTTGTCGACCTTGGCGTACTGCGCCGCGCTCTGGGCGATGTTCAGGGTGGCCTCGATGCCGGCCGCGGCCCAGCTCTCCTTGAGCAGCGGGGCGATGTCCTTGACCCAGCCGGTGTCGACGGTCAGCACGGTGAACTTGAGCTTGCTCACGCCGGCTTCGGCGAGCAGCTTCTTCGCCTTGGCCACGTCGTGGGTGTAGACCGTGGAGGCCTTGTGGTAATCGGGATGGGTCGTCGGCACGTAGCCGGTGGCCGCCGCCGCGTTCCCGACCATGGCGGTCTTGATGATCTTCTCGGTGTCCAGCGCGTGGAACAGGGCCTGGCGCACCCGCTTGTCGGCGAACCGCTTGTCGGTGGTGTTGAACATCAGGAAGAGCAGGCCGAAGGACTGCACGGACTCGGTCTTCGCCGTGCCTGAGAGCCCCTTCACATCGATGTACGGGACGTCCTCGATGGCCTGGACGCGGCCGGACTGCATCGCGCTGACACGGGCCGACTGGTCCGATATCAGGCGCCAGATCATCTTCTTGGCCTTGGCGGGGTGCGAGCCGTTGTACTTGTCGTACTTCTCGAAGACAATCTTGTCCTCGCGGGTGGCCTCGACGAACTTGTACGGGCCCGAGCCGACGGGCTTGGCGTCGAATCCCTTGACGTCCGCCTCGACGATCTTCTTCGGCACGATCCGCGCGACGGCGATACGGGAGGGGAACAGCGCGAAGGCGTACTTGAGCTTGAACTCGACCGTCCTGGTGTCGACGGCGGTGATCGTGTCGATGAACGGCACGAACTGGGCCATAAGGGACGCGTTCTTCTCGTCCAGGATGCGTTCGAAGCTGAACACCACGTCGTCGGCGGTGACGGCCGATCCGTCGTGGAAGGTGGCGCCGTCGCGGAGGGTGGCGCGATAGGTCGTGGCGTTGATCTTCTTCGGCAGCTCGGTGGCGAGCGCGGGGCGGGCCACGAGTGTGACCGGATCGAGATCGACCAGGCCCTCGAAGATGTGCATGTTGGCCGCGTACGGCGTGGCACCGGAGGTGATCATCGGGTCGAATCCGGTCGACAGCGGGTACGAGATGCCGGCCTCGATGGTGCCGCTGCCGTCGCTCCCGCCGGCCGCTCCGTCGGCGGTCGAGGAGGGCCCGCCGCACGCGGAAAGGCCTGCCGTGAGGGCTGCGGCCGCGCCGATGACGCTGGTGTAACGCAGGAAGGTGCGGCGCTCGACGCCGGCTGGCCTCAGCTCGGGCACGGGTCCTCCAAAGGGACGCAGGGATACGGAAATGGGTGGAGAACAGCTGTTTCGGCGGCTCGCGGGACGCCGACGAAGATCCGAGCATCAGACGTCAGATGTCTGATGCCTTGATAGCGTGGGAACGTAGCTTGACAATCGAGAGGGGTCAAGAGGTGGGGAGTTCACATATGTCCGGCACGCGACCCGGTCGCACCCTGTTGCGGCAGGAAGTCGTCGAGGGCATCAAGCGCTACATCCTCGACGAGAGGCTGCGCCCCGGGGACCCGCTGCCCACGGAACCGGCCCTGTGCGAGGCGCTCGGAGCCAGCCGCTCCAGCGTCCGGGAGGCCGTCAAGATTCTCGACGCGCTCGACATCGTCGAGGTGCGCCACGGCCACGGGACGTACGTCGGCCGGCTGAGCCTGTCCGCGCTGGTGGAGAGCCTCACCTTCCGCGGCCTGCTCTCCCCCGACGACGACTTCCAGGTGATGGCCGACCTCGTCGACGTGCGTGAGCTCTTCGAGCGGGGCATGGCCGACCGCATCGTCTCCTCGCTCAGCCCCGAGCAGCTCGACAGCCTGGACGCCCTGGTGGACACCATGCGATCCACCGGATCGGGCGAGGGGCACGGCTTCGTCGCGGCCGACCGGTCCTTCCACGCCCTGCTCGTGGCCCCCCTGGGCAACGACCTGATCGGCCAGCTCTCGATGGCCTTCTGGGACGTCTACACGATCGTCGCGCCGCATCTCGACGGCTTCACGCACGCCGACGAGACGGCGACGATCGCCGCCCACCAGAACATCGTGGACGCGGCCAGGGCCGGTGACATCCCCGCCTTCCTGAAGGCACTCGACGAGCACTACGCGCCTGTCAGGCGGCGGATCGCCGAGGCCAGGTCGCGCGGGGCCGGCCGGCCCTGACCGCGGACGCCACGCCTCCCGCCCCAGGTCCGGGGCGGGGGCACGGTCCACCGCCCCGCCCTTGACGTCCGGCCGCAAAGCTCCCTAGGGTCCCGTTGCCAACAGGACATCTGACGTCTTCTGTCCTGTCGCTTCCCGTACCCCAGGAGGGCACAGCCATGCCGTCGGCCGATCTCCCGCTCGCGGAATGCCGCACCTACCGGCCCGACCTCCCGCTGCCCGACGGTTTCGACGCCTTCTGGTCCGGCACCCTGGGCGAGGCCCCTCACGACGGAGTCCAGGACAAGCCCCGCTACCGGCAGGTCGACTGCGGGCTGAGCCAGGTGCGTACGTACGACGTGAGCGTCCCCGGCTACGGGGGCCGCCCGGTGCGCGGGTGGCTGCACATGCCCACCGGCGCCACCGAACCGCTGGGCTGCGTCGTCGAGTTCCTCGGCTACGGGCGTGGCCGTGGGCTCGCGCACGAGCAGCTGATGTGGGCCTGCGCCGGATACGCGCACCTGATCATGGACACCCGCGGCCAGGGCTGGTCGGCGGCGGGCGGCGTCACCGCCGACACCGACGCCGGGGCGGCCGGTACGGTGCCGGGCTTCCTGACCCGGGGCGTCGAGAGCCCCGAAACGTACTACTACCGGCGGGTGTTCACCGACGCGGTCCGCTGCGTGGAGGCGATGCGCGAGCACCCCGAGGTCGACCCGGCCCGCATCGTGGTGACCGGGTTCAGCCAGGGCGGCGGCATAGCGCTGGCCGTCGCGGGGCTCGTGCCGGGGCTTGCCGGGGTGATGCCGGACGTGCCCTTCCTGTGCAACATCCCGAGGGGCGCGCGGATCGCCGGAGTGCCGCCGTACACCGAGATCGCCGCCTACCTCCAGCTCTACCGCGACCGCACCGAGTCGGTCTTCCGCACGCTGTCGTACTTCGACGCGGCCCACCACGCCACCAGGGCGACCGCGCCCGCGCTGTTCTCCATCGCGCTGATGGACGAGATCTGCCCGCCCTCCACCTGCTTCACGGCCTACAACCGTTACGCGGGCCCCAAGGACGTCCGCACCTACGAGTTCAACGGGCACGAGGGCGGCGCCGAACACCACCGGGCGGAACAACTGGCCTGGGTGCACTCCCTGTTCGCCGGCCTCCCGACCGGGCAGGCCGACCGACCCTGACCGGAGGAACCTCCGTGCGCAGACGTTCCCTTCTCCTCGCTGCCGCAGGCGCGGCAGCCCTGTCCGGCCCACTGGCCGGACGTGCCTTCGCCGCTGCCGGCAGCGGCCCACTGATGGACCACCGCACGGCGGTGGATCTGGACGGCGGCGAGCACGTCGATCTGTCGGCACAAGCGGGAGCCCTGGCCCCGCTCACCACCGGGACGATCCTCGTCACCTTCCGCACCACGCACCACGACGAGGCGATGACGCTGATCAGCGCCTCGGACCCGACCGCCCCGTCCTCCGACCTGGCCCTCGGCCTCAGCGGAGGTGCGCTGCAGTTCTCGGTACGGCAGCAGGGGACCGTACTTATCAATGTCATGACCCGGACACGCTATGACGACGGACAGCAGCACACCGTCGCCGTCACGGTCGACTCCTCGGGGGCCCGGCTCCACGCGGGTGGACAGGTCGTGTTCGAGACGAAGGGGCACCCGTTCTTCGGCAGCGTGTCCGGGCTGGCGGCGCTGACGCTCGGGGCGAACCTCGACAGCGACCATCCGTCCGGCGAGTGGTTCTTCACCGGCGCCGTCGAGCGGGCGGCGGTCTGGGACCGGGTGCTCGACGCGAGCGAACTGGTCGCCCAGTGTCCGCGGCCGGTCGTCGCCGACCACGGCCGGATCTCCACGATCCTCAACAGCAACACCCCCGCCACCTGGCTGTTCACCGGCGACAGCATCACCCACGGCGCCCTGCACACCAACGGCTGGCGCAGCTATCCCGAGCACTGGACCGAACGCGTCCGCTGGGAGCTGGGCACACCGAAGAACCGGGACTTCGTGATCGATTCGGGCGTGAGCGGCGCCACGAGCGCCGATCTCGTCTCGTCCTTCGCCGAACGGGTCAGCGCCTTCTCGCCGAAGGTCGTCTCGATCATGATCGGGACCAACGACATCGCGACCTCGGGGCTCGGTCTCGACGCGTACCGGGCCAATCTCGTCTCGCTGGTCGGCTCGGTGCGCGCGCTGCCCGGGTCTCCCGTCCCCGTCCTCCAGGCACCGAACCCGGTCGATCCGGCCAAGTGGCCCGGCCGGGTGGAGCTTTCGGGCTACGCCACCGCCATGGGCGAGGTGGCCGCCCAGCAGAACGTGGTCTTCGTCGACCACTACGACGACTGGCTGACCGGCAACGGCGGCCAGGTCCCCCTGACCCTGCTCAACGACGGACTGCACCCCAACGAGCGGGGGCACCACCGGATGGCCCTGAAGATGATCAGGGATCTGCAGATCTTCGACACCGGCAGCCGGGTGTGCACCCTTTCCATCCCCTGACGCGTCGGCCCGTCACGCCGCGCACCGCTCGCTCACTGCACCTCTCCCCCTCAGCAGAAGAGAGACCGTTCATGCAGCGCAGAGTCACCATCGCCATGCTGTCCGCCGCCGTCATGGTGGCCACCGCGGCCGGCACCGCCCACGGCGCCACCGGCGAACTGACCTCCCAGGACATCGCCACCGCGGGCGTCGGATCCCCGTACTACCGCATCCCCGCGCTGACCACCTCCACCAAGGGCACCCTGCTCGCCTCCTACGACGCCCGCCCCACGCTCGGCGACCTGCCAGGCAACATCGGTGTCGTCCTGCGACGCAGCACCGACGGCGGGGCCACCTGGGGAACCCAGCAGGTCGTCCGCAAGGAGGAGGCCCCCAAGGGCTCCGGGGACCCGAGCCTGCTCGTGGACCGCACCACCGGGCGGATCTTCGTCTTCTACGCGAGCTCCGTGAACCAGGGCTTCCTCGGCTCGGCCACGGGCAACGACGAGACGGACCCCGATGTCCTCCAGGCCGACTACAGCTACTCCGACGACGACGGGGTGACCTGGACGCACCGCCGGATCACCAGCCAGATCAAGAACCCGGCCTGGGGCGGCATGTTCGCGGCCTCCGGCGAGGGCATCCAGGTGCGCAACGGCACGTACAAGGGCCGGCTGATCCAGCAGTACGCGATCCGCGACAACGGGGCCAACTATGCGGTCAGCGCGTACAGCGACGACCACGGCGCGACCTGGAAGATGGGCAATCCGGTCGGGCCCGGCGGTGACGAGAACAAGACCGTCGAGCTGAGCGACGGCCGGATCATGCTCAACAACCGCTCCGCGCCCTACCGTACGATCGCCTACTCCACGGACGGCGGCGTCAACTACACGCCGTTCACGCAGGACACCAACCTGCCCGACCCCGCGAACAACGGCTCCGTCATGCGCTACGCCCCGGATGCCGCCTCCTCGGATCCCACGTCCTCGTGGCTGCTGTTCAGCAACACCGAGAGCACGTCGTCGCGGAGCAACCTCACCGTGAAGATGTCCTGCGACAACGGGAAGACCTGGCCGATCAGAAAGGTCGTCGACCCCGGCAGCGCCGCGTACTCGACACTGACCCGGCTGCCCGACGGCCGGCTCGGGCTGCTCTACGAGCGCGGTGGCGTCGACGCCATCACCTACTCCTCCTTCGACCTGAAGTGGCTCGGCGGCACCTGCGCCGACATCACCCTCACTCCGCCGGACACCCTGAAGGCGGGGACCACCACCGAGGTCACCGTCCGGGTCGTCAACCGCATGGACGTGACCCGCAGCGCAGGCACCCTCGACCTGACGGTGCCCGACGGATGGTCCACGAAGCAGGTGGCTTTCCCGGCGACCAAGCCCGGTGAGGGCGCGAACATCAAGGTCCCGGTCACCATCCCGGCGGGCGCCTCGGGCGACGTACGGCTCACCGCGACCTACAAGGCCGACGGCAAGCAGGCATCGGGCAGCCGCACGGTGACCGTCACCCCGTAGCCGGAGGGATCTCCCACCCACCGGGACTCGTCCTGCTCCCTGCGGCCGTACGCGTTTGGATGGGGCTCCCCGTCCGGCGCAGAACAGAGGCCCGCATGCAGCTCGGAGTCACGAGTCCCGGTGTCCAGCTCGAAGGACGCGTCGCGATCGTCACCGGCGCCGGGGACGGCATCGGCGCCGCGGTGGCCAGGCGGTTCGCCGCCGAGGGCGCCAGGGTGCTGGTCGCCGAGGTGAACGAGGAGACCGGCCGCGCCGTGGCCGACGAGATCGGCGGACTCTTCGTGCGCACCGATGTCGGCGACAAGGCACAGGTACGGGCGATGGTCGCGGCCGCGGTGCGGGAGTGGGGAAGCGTCGACGTCCTGGTCAACAACGCCTGGGCGGCGGGCGATGTCGGACGGGTCGAGGACAAGACGGACGCGATGCTGGACCGGGGCCTGGGCATCGGCTTCTACGGGCCGTTCTGGGCGATGCAGGCGGCCTTCCCCCACATGCGGGAGCGTGGATGGGGCCGGGTCGTCAACATGTGCAGCCTCAACGGCGTGAACGCCCATATGGGGACCCTGGAGTACAACGCCGCCAAGGAGGCCCTGCGCACCCTGACCAGGACCGCCGCCCGGGAGTGGGCCCCCACCGGGGTCGTGGTCAACGCGATCTGCCCCGGCGCCAGGAGCGCGGCGTACCGACGGATGATGGGCGCCCACCCCGAGCTGGAAGAGCAGTCGAACGCCATGAACCCCATGGGCCGGATCGGCGACCCCGACGGGGACATCGCCCCGGTGGCGGTGTTCCTGGCGGGCGAGGGCGCCCGCTATGTCACCGGCAACACGCTCTTCGTGGACGGCGGCGCGCACATCAACGGCGTGGCCTGGGCGCCGGACCTGCCGTGACGCGGCGGGCACCCACGCGCCGCCGCGCCTGTACCCGCACTCCACCCGAGGGCTGGGAGGATGGGCGCCGTATCCGGAAGGGGCGGTGTGGCGATGACACGCTTACGTATGGGTGTGGTCGGCGGGAGTATCGCCGGCTGTGCGATGGCGGTGGCGGGTGCCCGTGCGGGCGCCGAGGTCACCGTGTACGAGCGCAGTGACGGAGAGCTCCGCAGCAGAGGCCTGGGGATCGTGATCCCGCCCGCGCTGCACCGGGAGTTGACCGGGGTCGGCTATCTGGACGCGGCCATGCCGACGGCCCCGCTGTCCACCCGGGTGTGGGTCACCCGGGCGGCCGGGAGCCGGTCGGCCCGGGAGTTCGCGCGGCAGCCCGGTCCGGTCACGGCCTGCAACTGGGGCCTGCTGTGGCAGGCGTTGCGGCAGAGCGCGGGGTCCTCACCGGCGGTGCGGTACCACCGCGGGCGCCCCGTCCTGGCGGTCGAACGGACGGAGGCGGGGCGCGCCCTCGTCCGTACGGAGAGCGACGCGCAGGAGTACGACGTGGTCGTGGGCGCCGACGGGCACAGGTCGCTCACGCGGCGGCTGCTCGCACCGGACCTGCGCCCCTCCCCCGCCGGGTACGCGGTGTGGCGGGGCACCCTGCCGATGAGCGCGCTCGCCGGCCACCGGCGCCCGCTGGAACTGCTGCGCGAGTCCTGGGTCACCATCGGGTTCAGGGGCGGGCACGGGATCTTCTATCTGATCCCGCGCGGGGACGGCGAGGGCGAAGGGGCCGACGACCGGCTGCTGGCGTACGCGATCTACGCGAAGCCGCACGGCACCGGCACCCCTGACACGGCGTACGTACGGGAGATCGCCGACGAGCACTTCCCCGCCCAGTGGGCCGAGATCGTGGCCAGGGGCGCGCACACCGCGATGACCTGTCACCCCGTCACCGACCTGCACGCGCCAGGCGCGGCCGACGCGCCGTTCGTGCTGGCGGGGGACGCCGCCGGGGTGACCCGTCCGCACACGGCGAGCGGCGCGGTGAAGGCGCTCCAGGACGCGCTGTGCCTGGAGCGGTCGCTGCGCGGGTCCGCGTCACCCGCCGACGCGCTCGGGCGGTATGCGCGTGAGCGCACCCCGGAGGGGGCGCGGCTGGTGGAGCTGGGCCGCCGGATCGGCCGGGCCCAGGTCGAACGGACCCCGGACTGGGAGGCGTTGGACCAGGCCGGGGTGGAGGCCTGGTGCCGGGACACGCTGGCGGGGACGACCAGCTATCTGTACGGGGGCGAGAGATCCGGCGACTGAGCGACTGCCGGCAGGTCAGGCGCCCGCCGCTGCCCGCCCCGGCTCCAGGCGGTGGCGGATGCCGTCGAAGTGGGTGCGCATGGCGCGTACGGCACGCGCGCCGTCGGCCGCAGCGACCGCCTCGACGATCTCGTGGTGCTGGGCGCAGGTGACGGCCGGGTCCTGGTGGCCGTCCTCCATGTCCTCGCGCACCCGGTCCATGGCCGCCCAGAACGCGTCCAGCACCTCGCTGAGCAGGTGGTTGTCGAGGGAGGCGTAGAGCGCGAGGTGGAAGGCGCGGTCGGTTGCCCTGGCCACCCGGCCGGTCCGCGCGGCCTCGGTCTCCATGGTCGTGACGAGGGCCCGCAGCACGGCCAGGTCCTCGGCGGGGACGCCCGCGGTGACGGCGCCGACCAGTCCGGTCTCCAGCGCCTCACGCACCTTCATCAGCTCCAGCAGGCCCGGCTCGCCCCGCCCGTGCCGGACGGCGGCCCGGAAGGCCAGCCCCTCGACGAAGGGCGACAGGGACAGCGAGCCCACGAAGGTGCCGAAGCCGCGGCGGATCTCGACGACATGCATGGCCTGGAGCGACTTGAGCGCCTCGCGCACCGAGACGCGTCCGGCCGAGAACAGCCCCATCAGCTCGGCCTCGGTGGGCAGCGGGTCGCCGGGTCCGAGCCTGCGTTCGAGGATCAGTTCCTTGATTCTTCGCTCGATGTCCTGAGCCATGGTGGGGCGGGCCACAACGGTCCTCCTGGGGTGTCGCCGGCCGCCGGTGCCTCTTGACCGGCCGCCGGGGCATCTGTTTAAGGTGAGCGCAGACATAGGACATCTTACGTCTCATGTTCCGGTCCCGTCTCCCGTGCCGGACGCCCTCCGGACAACGCTCCGGGCGGCCGCTCCGGAAGGACGGGCCGGTGTCCCGAACGAGCTGGAGCCCTTCACCATGCCCTTGACCGCACCGCTGCACGGCGTCGTACCGCCGGTCTGCACCCCGCTCGACGACCGCGGAGAGGTCGACACGGACTCCCTCACACGGCTCGTGGGTCACCTCGTCGACGGCGGCGTGCACGGGCTCTTCGCCCTCGGCTCGACCAGCGAGGTCGCCTTCCTCACCGACGACCAGCGCGCCACCGCGCTGAGGACCGTGGTCACCGCGGCCGCGGGACGCGTCCCCGTGCTCGCCGGGGTCATCGACACGACGACCGCCCGGGTCGTCCAGCACGCCAGGACCGCGGCCGAGCTCGGCGCGGACGCGCTCGTGGCGACCGCGCCCTTCTACACGCGTACCCACCCGAAGGAGATCGCCCAGCACTTCCGCCGGCTGCGCGCCGCCGTCGACCTGCCGCTGTTCGCCTACGACATCCCGGTGGCCGTGCACTCCAAGCTCTCCGCCGCCCTGGTGCGCGAGCTCGCCGAGGACGGCACCCTGGCCGGCCTCAAGGACAGCAGCGGTGACGAGGGCGGGCTGCGCCGGATGCTCGTCGAGCTCGGCGGACGCGAGGGCCGCGCCGCGGGCCCCCTGCCGCACTTCAGCGTGCTGACCGGTTCCGAACTCACCGTGGACGCGGCGCTGCTGGCCGGGGCCGACGGCGTCGTACCGGGGATCGGCAACGTCGACCCGGCGGGCTACGTCCGGCTGTACGACGCGGCGCGCGCCGGTGACTGGGAGCTCGCGGCCCGGGAACAGGAGCGGCTCATCGAGCTGTTCGCCATGGTCGACGTCGGCCCTGAGCAGGACATGGGCCGCAGCTCGTCGGCGCTCGGCTCCTTCAAGCACGCGCTGCGGCTGCTCGGTGTCATCGACAGCGGCGCCACCGTCTTCCCGCAGATCCAGCTGTCCGCCGAGTCCATCGCGCTGATCGCGGAGCGTCTGCGCGCCGCCGGTCTGCCGCCGGTCCGATGAGCGCGCAGGCGACCGGTTCCGTGGTGACCGGCCTCGACCTCGGCGGTACGAAGATCGCGGCCGCGCTCTTCGCGGCCGACGGCACGGTGCTGGCCCGGCACACCCGGCCGACCCCCGCCAGGGACGGGGCGGCGGCGGTGCTCGACGCGCTCGCCGCCGCGGCGGCCGAGGTGGACCCCGGCCGCCTGGCCACCGTGCTGGGCGTCGCGGCAGCCGGGGTCGTCGATCCCCGCAGCGGCATGGTCACCAGCGCAACCGATTCGATCAGCGGCTGGGCGGGCACCGCGCTCGGCGTGGGCCTCGCGGACCGTACGGGTCTGCCGGTGGCCTGCGACAACGACGTACGCGCCACGGCGGGTCCCGAGCTCGCCGCGCTGCCCGGCGGCCACGGTTCGCTGCTGTTCGCGGCCGTCGGCACGGGCGTGGGCGGCGCACTCGCCGTCGACGGGCGGATGCTGCACGGCGCGTCCGGTATCGCCGGCCACATCGGTCACCTGCCCAGCGCCGAGGCGGCCGGGCTGCCGTGCACCTGCGGGGCCACCGGGCATCTGGAGGTCATCGCGTCGGGCCCGGGCATCACCGCACACTACGAGCGGCTCACCGGCGCTCCGGTGGACCGGCTCGAAACGGTGGCCGCCAGGGCGGCCGGGGGCGACGCCGCCGCCGTACGCGCGATCACCACCGGCGCTGCGGCGGCCGGAGGAGTCCTCGGCGGCCTCGCGAACGCCCTCGGCCCCGACCGGGTCGTCGTCGGCGGCGGCGTACCCAGGGTCGGGGCGCTGTACGGCGACGCGCTGGCGGCCGCCTTCGCCGCCGAGCTGATGCCACCCCTGCGCGGGCTCGTCCCCGAGCCCCCGCTCTTCGGGCACGACGCCGCCGTCATGGGCGCCGCCGCTCTCACCACCACCCTTCCCCTCCACCACCCGGGAGCTCAACGATGACCGCACAGGACCTGGCCGACACCCTCAAGGGCCGGCTGATCGTCTCCTGCCAGGCGCCCCCCGGCGACCCGATGCGCGAGACCGCCACCCTCGTACGCCTCGCACTCTCGGCCGTCGCCGGCGGCGGCTCCGCGATCCGCGCCAACGAGCCGGAGGTCGTCGCCGCGATCACCGCGGCCGTGGACCTGCCGGTCATCGGCCTGTGGAAGGACGGCGACACCGGCGTCTACATCACCCCGACCGTCCGGCACGCCCTGGCGATCGTCGAGGCCGGTGCGGCCGTGGTCGCCGCCGACGCCACCGACCGGCCGCGCCCGGACGGTTCCACCTTCGCCGAGCTGGTCACCGCCGTGCACGCGGCGGGCGCCCTGGTCATGGCCGATGTGTCGACGCTCGACGAGGGGATCGCCGCCGCCGGGCAGGGCGCGGACTTCGTCTCCACGACGCTGTCCGGCTATGTGCCAGGCACACCGAAGCAGACCGGCCCTGACCTGGACCTTGTGACATCTCTCTCGGCCGCGGTCTCTGTACCCGTCGTCGCGGAAGGACGTATCAATACCCCCAAGGAGGCTGCCGAGGCTCTCGCCCGCGGCGCCCACAGTGTCGTGGTCGGCACGGCCATCACCGCACCCACCGCCCTGACCGCCCGCTTCGTCGCCGGACTCGCCCGGCCCTGAGCAGCCCCCACCAGGCGGGACGGCTGCCCGGCAACGACCGGCCGTCCCGCACCCTGGAGCGCACCGTGCAGAAACCACCCTCCACGCTCCCCTGGTACCGCGAGGTGAGCGGTACGCAGTGGAAGTCCTTCTTCGCCGCCTGGCTCGGTTACGTACTCGACGGCTTCGACTTCGTCCTGATCACTCTCGTCCTCACCGAGATCAGTGACGACTTCGGGCTGAGCGCGGTGCAGGCGGCCAGCCTGATCTCCGGTGCCTTCATCACCCGGTGGCTGGGCGGCGCGGTACTGGGCGCACTCGGTGACCGGTACGGCCGCAAGCTCTCCATGGTGCTGAGCATCCTGCTGTACTCGCTGGGCACCTTCGCCTGCGGATTCGCCTGGAACTACCACAGCCTCTTCGCGGCGCGGCTCGCCATCGGCATGGGCATGGCCGGTGAGTACGGCGCCAGCGCCACGTACGTCATGGAGAGCTGGCCCGCCCGGCTCCGCAGCCGGGCCAGCGGCTTCCTGATCTCGGGTTTCTCCGTGGGTTCGGTCCTGGCCGCGCAGGTCTACGACTGGGTGGTGCCCTCGCTCGGCTGGCGCTGGATGTTCTATCTGGGCCTGATACCGATCGCGGTCGCGCTGTGGATGCGACGGGCCCTGCCTGAGGCCGAGGAGTGGACGGCGGACGTCGCGGACCAGGGGGCCAAGCCGAACCCCTTCCGGCCGCTGTTCCGCACCCCGCGACTGGCCACGGTCAACACCGTGCTCGCCGTGGTCGCCACGCTCTCGCTCTTCATGGTCTTCACCCCGAGCGGCGAGGGCATGGTGCCGGCCCTCTCGGTGGTCGCGGGGCTCGCGCTCCTGGCGTTCGCGGTCCAGCTGGGCGGTAGACGCGGCTGGCTGCTGTACGTCTCGATGATCGTGACGCTGTTCTTCGCGTTCCTGTACTCCTGGCCCATCCAGTCGCTGCTGCCGACCTATCTGAAGTCCGAACTGGGTTACAGCACCGGCCAGGTCACCGACGTCCTGTTCTTCGCCGGCTTCGGCACGATGGTGGGCTGCTGGGGCGCGGGCTTCCTGGGCGACCGGATCGGCGCGAAGAAGGCGTACGCGCTGACGCTGCTGGCCTCACTGGCCTTCGTCTTCCCGGTCTTCGCGGTCCACGACAACCTGCTGATGCTCGGCTGCCTGCTGTTCGTGCTCCAGGCCACGAGCTTCGGGATCTCGGGACTGCTGCCGCGGTACATCGGAGGCCATTTCCCGACCGCGAGCCGAGGGGCCGCGCTGGGATTCACGTACAACGTGGGTGCGCTCGGCGGGGCGGTGGCCCCGGTGCTCGGGGCGCATCTGGCGTCCGGGATGGACCTGGGGCAGGCACTGGCCGTGCTGACCTTCGCCGGGACGGTGATCGTGGTGCTGCTGGTCGGCTTCGACGTACCGGCCAGGCTGAACAGGCTGGCCGACCCGGACGCGGTGAAGGACCACCTGGCCGCGGGGGGCGCGGCCCCGCGCGGGGGGGCGGCGGGGCCCGGCGGGGGGGGGCGGGAGGGGGGGGGGGACAACCCCGCCCCCCCCCCCCCGCGGGCCGCCGGCCCCCCCACC
>NZ_JBEZIH010000053.1:0-18938 GCF_040650935.1 Streptomyces sp. NPDC048565 | reverse complement strand
CCGGTATGCCCGTCACCGGGCGCCCTCCGGATGCGGGGTTCACGTCCCGGTCACCGAGCCGTCGGATCTCGGCGAGCAGGTGTGGCGCGGGTACGCTGCCCGCCACTGGCAGCGTACGGGTGTGGCCGACGGTTGCCGAACGGGCCATGACTGGTGGATCCGGCCGAGGGAGGGCGCCGGGGAAGCTGAAGGCGAAACCGCGCCGGGCCGGGTTCGTCCCAGCAGGGGGCAACGACAGCAGCCGCCGAGGAGCCGACCAGCTCGCACAGGTCTGGCTGATGAATGTGGCCGACGTAGGTGATGGTGCGGTTCAACCGGGGGCGGATATACGCCTCGAAGTACTCGCCGTCACCCATCGGCCCCGCGATCCGCAGCCCCGGCCGCTCAGCTGGGCGGCTTCGATCACCAGATGTGCATCCTTCTCCCGAACGATGCGTCCCGACCAGACCATGTCTTCCCCGCCGGGGCCGGGGTGCCAGCGATGGGTGTCGATGCCGTTGCGCACCACGGTGGCGGGGCCACCATGCTCGGGTCCCGGAGAGCTTCCTCGCTGATCCGAGGTGAACGTAGAGGCACCTCGACCACACCCAGCGCCGGGTCGGATCCGGGGACGGTGAAGACGGTGACCTCGTGGCCGTGGGCGCGCAAAGCCGTGGACAGTGTCCAGGTGTGCGCTTCGAGACCGCCGGCGGACGGATCGGCGATCGAATGCCGGGCGGAAGCGATCAGGGCGATGCGCAGCGGTGAGCCCGCGGGCTGCGGCGTGGGCCCCAGGCCGGCCGTCACAGCAGGTCCTCATAAACCGCTTCGTGCGCCTCGCCGATCCGGCGGCGTTCGGCCTGCCGCTCCACCGGGTCGGCGTGCCCGGTAGAGCGCTCCTCGTAGGCGGGAAGCAGCACCCTCCGCAGCGACGCGGTGTCCACACCCTGCCGCCCGTGTCCGTAGGTGAGGCACGGGCGTTGCTGTGCGTAGAACCCGCAGGACGGGGTGAGGACGGTGGTTCCGATGTTTGTGACACGCCTCCAGCCATCCGATGGGTACCGAGCGATAGGGCAGCACGGACACGTCAAGCTGATCAGGTAGTCCGCAGCGCGTCGTCGTCGAATCAGTCTTGAACGCTGAGCTCCAACCGCACCTTGCGGTGCATCTCCTGCAGTCCGTCGAGCGCTCCGGGCGCGTATCAGTGGCTTGCCGGGTCGTCGATGTCCGGGTGGCAGTCGACGCGGAGCACGGCGTTGAGGAGTTCCGGCAGTATGTCGGCGAGCACCCGGACCGCCGAAGCCCCGGGTGAGGGGCGCGGCCCCTCCGAGCCACCCGACCCCACAGAAGCTGCGAGAAGGTCTCAGCCATGGTCACGATTGTCCACCGGGCATTCGTACTTTTGGGGATTCTCCTCAGGCCCCCATTTCATCCCGTGCTCCTCACTGCCAAAATTCCCGCATTTCAGGACCACGGAAGGATCCTTCGCACCCTTGGCGTTGCTGCCGGACAGGGATGAATTGGGGTACCGAACGATATAGATGGCCTTATTTTTAGGGACTCGCCACTCTTCTTCGAAGGCGATAAACCCCGTGACCGCCTGATAGCCCGTGGTGAAGTTACTGGACAACGACACGGACACCGCATCCATGCGGAAGTCACCATAGCTTTTGCTGCGCGCCCTGTTGACGGCTTCCGAGAGGAGATCCACGGCATCGAAACCAAGCGCGGAGTGACTGCCCTGAGGATTCTTCCCTGCATCCTCCCAATCGTTGAAGAATTCATCGTAACCCTTGACGAACTCCTTCGCCCTGTTGGTGCCGTTACTTCCGGCCCGCGTGAGCGTGACGTGATAGAGGGAGAGGCCTTTCCGTTGCGTGCTCTCGGGGGACAAGTTGGTAACGTCATCCCCTCCCAGTACGGTCAGCTTTCCGTCACAACCCGTTTTCTGGTACTGGGTATAAAATGAGTCCAACTCGTTGGCGCGGGCGGTCCAGACGATCGGGATATTCTTGCCCTTGATCTCCTGGCACACGTTACTCGCAAGAGTTGCCGGACTGTCATCCTTTGACGGCGTGTAGTTCTCGGAAATTACTTTCCCCTTTCCGAATTCCTTAGTGAAGTCATCGGCGAGATTCTTGCTGTATTCGTCGTCCTTGTCGCTCACGACGAGCGCCTTGTCGGCCGTCTCTGTTTTCTCGGACTCGCCCTGCGGGAAGAGTGGCTCGTTCTCGAGAAACGCTTTCAGGATGCCGGCTTGCCGGGAATTAGTAGGTGCCAACTGGTAGTAGAGCTTGGATCCCTTGGTCGGATCTAGCATGCTGTCCGCGGTCGCCGAGGTGCCGACCATCGGAATGCCTTTTTCTCCGATTATTTTCATGGCATCGTACGTCTCCGAACGACTCTGCCCAAATCCGATCACGCCCACGATATTTTTCTCATCGGCCATTTTGACGACTTCCTTGGCTGCCGCCTTCGCCTCCTCGAACAACGGCCCGGTGTTGGCCAGCAGCACCTTCAGCTGTACGCCCTTTCCATTCCTTTTCACATCTTCGTTGTGCTTATGCTGGGAATAGGCCACTCCACTCAGCTCAGGCAGCGAACCTCCCAGTCCTGAATCACCCGCAGCGTTGGCGGTCATCGGGCCGAAATAGACGATGGTGCGAACCTCTGCCGCATTCTTCCCCTTCGACTTCCCGGCTTCCTTGTTGGTAGTCGCGACCTTTTCAAAAAGATACTTGAAGTTTTCAGGCATTCCTTTGAATTCCCGGGTTCCGTCACTCACCCCAAGACACGTGGAGCGATCCCGGCTTTCGAACTGACCGGAAGGACACGCACTGAAAGGAGAAAACCCCGTGAAGTGCCACCCGCCGATCAGCGTCGCACCTACCGCCGTCACCATCACGCAACGCAACGCAAGGCCCGGGACCGGCCCCCACCGGAAGAACCTGGGCGTGATCTTCCGTTGGCCCCTAGCGGTCCACTCCGCCACCTCGGCCTCGGGGCGGACCGGCACCGTCAGGGCCACCGGACCGCGCTGGGCCCGCATACCTGACCGGAGCGCCCCCTCCGCGGCCTCGAAGTCGGCCTGCGGTGCCGCCTCCAGCTCCGCCGCGAACTCCGGCTGGGCGCAACCGACCACCAGGGTCGACCTGCTGCGCAGTTCCTCCGCGGCGACCAGATACTCGGTCAGGAAGCGTTGCAGCGGGGCCCCGTCCGGGCCGCCCGGCAGAGCATCGGGCGCTTGGTGATCCACCGGCTCCGCGCCCTCGACGAGCAGGACGAAACGAGTGACGCGGCGACGGCGCCAGGGCGACAGCACCCGGTTCCGAAAAGCGTCGTCCAGATCGGAGAGCAGCGCCCGCAACAGCGCCTGATCGACCATCGCCGAGTCCGCGTTCCTGCCGCCCGGAGCGAGATCCTGCACCGAGGCGAAGAAGTTCCTCACCGGGGAACCGCGCAGCTGCCAGGCCCAGGTCGCGTACCAGTTCCGGTTGCGGGCCCGGAGCATACGACGGCCAGTGCGGTACCCGAACCAGGGCTCGGCCAGCCAGTCCGTCCACAGCTCGACCACGAACTTGACCGGCTGCAGCCACCCCGGCGTCGGCTCACGCGGTTGTTCGTGCTGCCTCGCCCAGCTGGTGCGCCGCAGATGTTCGGCGTACGCCGCCCGGCGCACCTCCCTGGCCCGCGAGGTACCCCTCTCGGCCAGCTCCTCATTGGTGACGATGTCGCGCAGCAGCCAGTAGGAAGGAAACTTCAGCTTGCCGGTGCCCGCAGGCATCGTTCTGTCGAGGTCCTCGGTGATGTCGTCATAGAGCAGAGTCGCCGGCCCCGCACCGTACGCCGGCCTCGGTTCGATCAGCGCGTGCGGCGCCAACGCGGTGTCGTCCGCCACGAGTCGCGCCCGCAGCGAGTGCAGCAGTGAGGAATTCAGGGGGGTGCGCGTGGAAGGCTGCGACTCCCCCTCCCCTGTGAGCAGCACGAGCACGGCGGCGTACTGCTGCCCGGGCGGCGCCACTACCAAGGCATCCCACGCCTCGGCAAAGCGGTCGATCGCCCTGTGCGCGGGCACGCGTGTGTATGAGGGACTCATGAGGAGATTCTCCATCCCTGGTGCGCCCCCTCACCGAGAAATGAAGATTTCGGTGCACGGCAATTCGTTACCCCCCGGGGCGTCGGGCCCGCGCCCCGGGGCCGCCGGCCCCGCCGACCGGCCGTCGGCCGGAGCGAGCCCTCCATGACCGCAACGCACCGTCCCTGGCATCGAGTTCAAAACGGCTGGCCCGCGATCTGGTTGGGCGTCCGCAGCCTGGTTCCCGTCCGGGCTGCGAGACATTCCGCGCCTGGAAGCGATCAGTGAATTTGCATGGCCACCCAGTGAGTTCTCGTCCGGCAGGAGCCGCATCCATGACAGATCAGAAGCCCATCGAATCGTGGCTCACCGACATGGACGGGGTACTGATGCACGAGGGCGTGCCGGTCCCCGGCGCCGATGCCTTCATCAAGAAGCTCCGTGATTCGGGCAAGCCGTTCCTGGTCCTGACGAACAACTCGATCTACACGGCCCGTGACCTGCACGTACGCCTCAATCGAATCGGTCTTGAGGTACCGGTCGAAAACATCTGGACGTCGGCCCTGGCCACCGCGACATGCCTGGACAACCAGCACCCCGGTGGGACCGCCTATGTGATCGGGGAGGCCGGGCTGACCACCGCCATGCACGAAGCGGGGTACGTGCTGACCGATTCCGAGCCCGATTTCGTGATTCTGGGCGAGACGCGGACTTACTCGTTCGAGGCCCTGACGAAGGCCATCCGGCTGATCAACAACGGTGCGCGTTTCATCGCCACCAACCCCGACAACACCGGTCCCTCACCCGGGGCTTCGGCGTAGTCGAGTGAGGTCCGGTTTCTGGCGGGTGGCCAGGTTGAGCGGAGCCCGACGCAGAACAGGCACGAACGTCCGCGATCATGGAGTTCTCTACGCTCTGTGATCCTGGGAAGCCCGTGCCTGCCGACGCATCATCTCTGAGAGGGCGGTTCGTGACTCTTTGAGCGCGTCTGTCGTCGCCTGATGGAGTGGGTGCGGGCGGAATCCGCTGCTCCGCACCCGGTGGTTTGTTGGGGTGGCGGGGTGAGTGAACGCAAGCCGTACCCGAGCGACTTATCGGATGAGCAGTGGTCGTTGATCGAGCCAGTGATCACGGCCTGGAAGAACCGGCACCGCTCGGTCAGCGGCCACCAGGGCGCCTATGCGATGCGGGAGATCGTGAACGCAATCCTCTATCAGGGCCGGACCGGCTGCCAGTGGGCCTACCTCCCGGACGATCTGCCGCCGAAGAGTGCGACGTACTACTACTTCGCTGCTTGGCGGGGCGACGGGACTGACAGGTCATTCATGAACTCCTGCGCTGCCAGGTCCGTGAGCGTGCCCGCCGATTAGAGGACCCGACCCTGGTGGTTCTGGACACCCAGAGTGTCCGTGTGGCTGTCGGGGTCCCTGTCTCCACGACCTGCCGGGACGCCGGGAAACGGGTTCCGGGCCGCAAGCGGGGACTGGCCGTGGACGTGCTCGGCCTGGTCATCGCCGTCATTGTCGTCGCCGCGAGCACACACGACAACGCCGCGGGCATCGCCCTGCTCGACCAGGTCGCCGAGAACGCCGGGGGCACCGTTCGCAAGGCTCTTGTCGACCAGGGCTTCAAGAGCCGGGTCGCCGCCCACGGCGCCCTCCTGGGCATCGACGTCGAGACTGTCGAACGCAATCCGCAGGAGACGGGGTTCGTCCCGCAGCCCAAGCGGTGGAGGGTCGAGCAAACCTACGGGATCCTGATACTGCACCGGCGCCTGGTCCGCGACTACGAGCACTGTCCGGCTTCCTCCGCGTCCCGCGTCTACTGGGCGATGACCCATGTCATGATCCGCCGGCTCACCGGCGCGAACCCTCCCACCTGGCGCGATCCGCAGGCTGTGGCTGCGTGAACGTCCAGCCCCTGCTCGACGCGCTCGGCATCCAGGAGGACGCCGCCCGGGCTCACCGGTGCGGTCCAGGAGACGGAACCGGGCCCAGAACTCCGCCTCGGCACGCGGCCAGTACCGGGCGCCGGCCTCCGCCGCCCAGGTGGCACCGTCCGCTTTCGCGTCCCTGACATAGGCGGACCAAGCGCGTTGCGGCGTCGTGCTCTCCGCGCGAGCGGAGGTGAACCGTCGGCGCACTTCTCCCGCATGGCACTGGCCTTGTGCTTCGCGCGAGCGGAGGCGAACATGCGGCTGAGGAACGCGTGGTCGTCGGGAGCATAGCGCCGTCGCGTGGCGCGGGCTCCCAGAAAGCGCCGTCGACTGCGGCCACATGCTGAGCAACGTCACGCTCTGCTGACTGGCCGGCAAGCCGACTCCTCCGCCTGCCTTTACAAGGAGTCGGCCCGCACCTGGAGTGAGGTGGAAGTGTCACGTGTCCCCACCGGCTTTGCCGTCTCCCCCACGACATCACCCTGCCGCTACAGGCCTCGTCCGAGGAACTCGACCACATCGTGCCCTGGGCGGAGATGAACCGCGGAGGCCACTTCGCGGCGATTGGAGAACATCCTTGATGGGCAGAGCCACTTTCTGCCTTTCAGGCCACCTGCCGGATAGCCCACCCCATGAGCCTTCCACTGCTGGCCGCGCGCAGGTAGAGCTCGCGAGGTCGGTAGTCGGCGGGCTTCTGGTGCCGACAGCACATCACCTGCTCACACCTGGAATGTCGGCGTCATTCCGCTGGCTCTCGGCTACCAGGGGAGCAAGATGCGCCCGTGCCAGCCGCTGGGCGCGCTCGCTGTCGCGCTCGCGGACCGCTTCGAGGATCGCTTCGTGCTCGTCGACGAAGGAACCGAACTCTTCGGGCGCGGTCGTCTCCCGGACAGACCGCTCTGCGCCATCGTGGATAGCCTCGTAGAAGTGCATGAGGATGGTATTGCCCGCCGCTGCCACGATCGCCCGGTGGAAGCGTGTGGACAACATCGTCAGCCCTTCGACATCCTGGCGAGCGAGGGCCTCGCGTGACGTCGCGACGATTTCTTCCAGCACAGCGACGTCACTGGCGCCGGCTCGGCCGGCTGCCAGCGCGGTAGCCTCACTTTCGATGGCAAGTCGGACTTCCAGGACGGTGGTGAGGTCCTCACCTCCCAAGTACCTGCGCAGCACGGCATCCAGCTCGGTGGTGGCGCGCACGAAGGTGCCGCTACCTTGGATCGTCTCCAGTACGTCGACGTGTACCAGCGCTTGGACTGCCTGCCGAAAGGTGATCCGGCTGACTCCGTACTCGGCAGACAGTTCTGTCTCCGTGGGCAGTTTCGAGCCCACAGGCCATCTGCCAGTCTGAATGTTCCCCTGCAGGATGCTGATCAGCCGGCCCACCAGAGCCGAGCGCCGCTGAGCCTCGGTGTCTTGCCTCATGGCCCACATCCTCTGTCAGACCCGCGTCCTTGAGTTGCAGGTCAGCCTTGCCCGGTCAAAATTGGGTTGCCCTTTAGTGTAACCTCGCCGCGGTTAGGGCAGCTCTTTGGAGGTCTCTGGTGGCGGCAACGTTGCTGTTCAAGCGCCCCGCCCTCGTGGGATGCCTCATCACAATGACGGCGATCGGCGCGCTGACGGCGGCGTACGGCCCGTCGATTCCCGCATTCAAGGAACAGCAAGGCGTCAACGACACAGCCGCTGGGGCTGGGCTCGCCATGCAGGCGATCGGCGCCGTCGTCGGTGTTCTCTGCAGCCAGCCCCTGTTGCGCCGCCGTGGCAACAGAGCCGCGGTCGGCGTTTCGGTCGTCCTGGTTGGCGTGGGCGCGACAGTCGTTGCTTGTGCGCCCACATGGTCGCTGACCCTGCTCGGTGCAGTCATCACCGGACTCGGACTCGGCGGGTGCGATGTGCTGATCACACAACTGCTGATCGTCGGTACAGGAAGCAGGGGACCGGCCATGGTCAATATTGCTCACGCCTGCTTCGGCGTGGGCACAGCGGCCGCTCCCGCCCTGATCGCGGCCGTTGGAGTCGCCCAGTATCGTATTCTTTTCGCGGTCATTGCCCTTATGGCCCTGGTGGCGGCGACCACTGTCAAAGGACTGGCGCCTTCGCCTACACCGCATGAACTGGCCCCCCATGCCCGGGATGACAAGCACGGCATCTCACGGCACCGAGCGATCGGCGTGGCGGTGACGTTCGGTTTCCTTGCTCTCTATGTGACGCATTTCGGGGTTCAGTCCGGCATTGGAAACTGGGAACCCACGGTCCTCCTGGACAGGGGATATACGTCGTCCGGCGCGGCGTTGGCTACGTCTGGCTTTTGGTTGGCCATGGTGCTCGGTCGCTTCGTGGCAGCAGCCCTGAGCAGGCGGATGAGCCTGGCCACCCTCGTCGTCGTAAGCTGTATCGGCATGACGGGTTCGGGCGCCGTCGCCCTGCACAGTTCCACGACCGCGTGGGCCTATCTGTTTGTTGGATTTTTTATCGGGCCTATCTTCCCCAACGGTCTCACCTGGATGGTGAATACCGGGTTTGCGCACGGCAATCGGTTCGCCTATGTCGTTGCTGTCTCCATGGTCGGTATGGCCTTGGCGCCGGTCGGACTGGGGGCTGTCATCGCCGAGCGCGGAACCGGGGCCCTGCCGGCCTCAGTCCTGGCCATCTCGGCTCTCACGCTCGCTGCGAGTCTCCTCGTAGTCTTGGTGACGCGAGCTGGTCGAGACCGTCACGACGGCCAGGGCTCGCTTCCTCCGACGGATGTTCCTTCCGGCCTGTCCAGGCCACAGCTGCGTGTCCCGCGCTGACACAAAACGGCGCCTCGCGGTTGGTGAATTCCGGCTGCCTGTTTCTGTGAGGATCGGGGCCCGGGCTCGGGGGGCAGTCCTGCCGGTACGGAACCACCTCGCCGGTACTGGGCCGTGCACCCCTGTGGGCAGTACCGCTGTAGATGTGCACCTACAAGAGTGCCCGCTTCTCAGGGCCCCCTCCCTGTGTCCGTCCCGACATCACCGCAGATTGACCCGTTTCCCCCTCCCGGGTAGGTTCAAAGTGTGCGGCTTCTTGCAGCTTGACGGATACCCGAAGGCATCCCCCACGCCGGGACCCGCAACCGTAGGCGTTAACGTCAATCAACGCGTCACACCTTTCTGCCCAGCACGACACGGCAGGGGGCGGCGCGTCGATATACGAGGACCGTTGCCTGCCGGGAATCGGAGTCTCCGGTGGCCGACAGTGCTCACCAGCCCACCGCGAAGACTGAGGGCCCCGAGTCCGCACCCCCCGACCCCGCCCAGCGCCGCAGACGCTTCACCGTCGACACCACGCCGCTGCGGATCAAGCCCTTCCGCCGCCTGTGGTCCTCCACTGTCGTCACCGCGATCGGCAGCCAGCTCACCGCAGTCGCCGTCCCGCTCCAGATCTACGACGACACGGGATCCTCCGCCCTCGTCGGCGTCGCCGGAGCCGTGGCACTCGTGCCGCTCATCGTCTTCGCACTGTGGGGCGGCGCCATCGCCGACCTGCGTGACCGCCGCACGCTGCTGCTTTTCAGCAACGCCGGCATCGCCGTCACCTCGCTCCTCTTCTGGGTGCAGGCCGCGCTCGGGATGCAGTCCGTCACGGTGCTCTTCGTCCTGCTCGCCTTCCAGCAGGCCCTCTTCGGCATCAACTCCCCGACCCGCACCGCCTCTGTTGCCCGCCTCGTCCCCAAGGCGCAACTCCCCGCCGCGACCGCGCTCACCACCACCGTCGCGCAGTTCGGCCAGATCCTCGGCCCGCTGCTCGCAGGGTCACTCGCCCCCCTGCTCGGCATCTCGACGCTCTACCTCATCGACACGCTCGCGCTCGTCATCACGCTGCGGGCGGTGTGGAAGCTGCCGCCGCTGCCGCCGCTCAAGGTCACCGCGCGCCGCACCACGCTCACGGACATCTTCGACGGCTTCCGCTACCTATGGCCGCGCAAGCTCCTCCTCGTCTCCTTCCTCGCCGACATCGCCGCGATGGTGCTCGGGATGCCCCGCGCCCTCTTTCCCGAGATGGCGCACTCCTACTTCGGAGGCGACGCCGCGCTCGGCATGCTCTACGCAGCGCTACCCGTCGGCGCACTGCTCTGCGGCATCTTTTCGGGGCTCTACTCTCACATCCGCAGGCACGGCATGATGGTCGTTCTCTCGATTGCCGGGTGGGGCCTCGCCGTCGCGGGTCTCGGCCTCGCGCACTCGCTGTGGCTCGCGGCCCTCATGCTCGCGCTCGCGGGAGCCGCCGACATGATCTCGATGGTGTTCCGCGGTGTCATCCTCCAGTCCGAGGCCACGGACGAGATGCGCGGCCGGATGCAGGGCGTCTTCACCGTCGTCGTCGCGGGCGGCCCGCGCCTCGCCGACCTCCTGCACGGCACCGTGGGCGAGGTGGCGGGCGCACGCTCGGCCACGTTCGGCGGGGGATTGCTCGTGGTCGTCGCCGTCGCGGTCCTCGCCCTCGCCGTACCCGCATTCTGGCGGTACATACCGGATCCCATGAGACCCGAATGACCCACGACCCGGAGTTCCCCCAGCCGTTCCTGTGAAGGAACTCCTTTACGTGACTCCTCCCCCCTTTGAAAGACGGGGCTTCTCGCTATGCCGTGTTGGCGTTGCGATGGCCCAGCCCGGCCCGTAGAACGTTGAGTGCCCGACGACGTCGGCATGAGCCTGGTGGCCGCAGTCGACGCAGTGGAACTTCTCCTGTGTGGGCCGGTTCTCCTTCGCGGTGTGCCCCCATTCGGGACACGTGCGCCCTCACCTACCTCGGAGAACATGGCGCTTCCCTGCTGATGCTGATGGCGAAGTCCCGGCACAAGAAGCCGGAAAACGTCCGCCGCTACCTCAAGCCGTCCCCCGAGGCGATCTCGGAGCTGACCAGCCTGCTCGCGCCCGGCGACGCGCAGCGCTGAGTCACCTGTCTGGGCGTAACGCGCGAACCAGGCTCGGAGGCAGCTTCGTCCACGGAGACGGTGTTGTGCCAGACAAGGAATTGCCGGTGCCCTACGGATCTGTTCGAGTGCCGAGGAGAACGGGGTGGTTGCGCTGAAAGGCGTCCTGACGTTTGAGGATCTACCGTCTCTTTTATGCGCAGCACACACACTGTGGGTCTCAGCGATGCCCGCCGGATCATCGACGCGGGCATCGCCGAGGCGGACCGTATCGGCTCTCCCAGCAACATCGCCGTCGCGGACGCGGGCGGCAGTCTGGTCGCTCACGTGCGGATGGACGGAGCCCAGCTCGGCAGCATCGAGCATTCCATCGACAAGGCGCACACCAGCGTTCTGTTCCGGTCGGCCACCGGCGATCTGACCCGGGACTCCGAGCCCGGCGGGCAGTTCTGGGGCATGGCCCTGTCCGGGCTGGGCCGGGTGCTGGTCTTCGCGGGCGGAGTGCCGCTCAGAGTCGACGGGGAAGTGGTGGGCGCGGTCGGGGTCAGTGGCGGCTCGCGGGAACAGGACACCACCGTGGCAGAGGCCGCAGCCGCAGCCTTGTAGACAAGCGAACCGCGGATACGGCGGCGGGGGCAGGGGCGTCCGAGGATCGGTGTCTGGAACAGGCCGGACACCAGCAGAGGAAGGCTCAACCACCATGGCGGGACCGATTCTCATCACTGGAGCGGGCAGCGGCTTCGGCAAGGAGGTCGCGCTGCGGCTCGCGGCGGCCGGGCACCAGGTGATTGCGGGCGTGGAGATCATCGCGCAGGTAACCGCGGTCCGTGCCGAGGCGAGGGAGCGGGGCGTCGAACTGCGAGTCGAGAAACTCGACGTCACCGACCCCGGCGACCGCGAGAACGCCTGGACCTGGGACGTCGAGGTCCTCCTCAACAACGCAGGCGTCTCCGAAGGCGGCGCCACCGCCGACATCACCGAGGAACGGCTACGCCGCCAGTTCGAGGTCAATGTCTTCGGGCCCGTCCTGCTCACCCAGGGCATCGCCCGTCAGATGGCCGCCCGCCGCAGTGGGCGCATCGTCTTCATGTCCTCGGTCGCCGGACTCACGGTCGACCCGTTCACCGGTGCCTACGCCGGATCGAAGCACGCGGTGGAGGCGTTCGCCGACGCGCTGGACCAGGAGCTGGCCGAGTTCGGCGTCACGGTCGCCACGATCAACCCCGGGCCCTTCCTCACCGGCTTCAACGACACGATGTTCGAGACGTGGAAGGAATGGCGCGACGACCCCGCCGACCGCCTCTACGACTACGCTGAACTGGCCTTCCCACACGAGCAGTACGACCCCGAACCGGTCTACGAGCGCACGGTACGGGTCCTGCTCGGTGAGGAACGGCGCTACCGCAACCTGCTGCCCGAAGAGATGGAGCCGCAGGCCCGCCAACAGGTTGACGCCCTGTGGGACCGGCAGCTCAACGACGGCAGCCGCCCCGCCCTCGTGCAGAAGGCGTACGACATCAGTCCGGGCACGCCGGTCCAGGACTGACTCCCCGCAGCCCCGAGCAGCCCGTCAACTATCCCAGCGGGTCAGGTAGGTGTCGATGTCGAGGCTGGTCACCTGGCCCGTGGGGCCGACGGGCTCGGCGAGCAGGCCGGCGGAGTAGCCGGAGCGGGTGCAGAACTCCACGACGTTCATGCCCACCTCGACGCCCGGCGTAGACAGTTCGCGGTGGATGGCGGCCGGGTTCGAGCGGTGTGGGGTGGCGCCGCGGCCTTCGTGGTGGGTGTAGTGGCGCTCGGGGACGGTCTCGGTGGCCAGGGCGACGGCGGACATCAGCTCACGCCTTCAAGGGGTACGGGTACGCACATTCGGTCAACTGTTCCGGGCGGGTGAAGGACACGGCGCCCGGCGGAGCCGGTCAGATGGTCAGTGCGGTGTGGGTGGTGCCAGCCCGCTTCGGTGTACTCGCCGAGGGGGCCGTAGCCGGGCACTTCGGCCCAGGCGTGGTACTCGACCGGCGGCGGGGAGAACCGCGCCCCCGGGCGCCAGTTCAGGCGACGCCCCAGCAGGGGGCGGCCAGGACCACGCCGAGGGAGGTCTCCAGGCAGGCGGCGCGGGCGGGCCACAGGTGGCCGGTGTGCCGGGCCGGCGCTCAACCAGGATGGGCGCGCGATGTGGCGTGAGAGCGGCTGCGGCGAGTGGAAAGCCACCGCGGCCGAGATCGGCCAGGATCTGGATGCGCTAGAGGTGCCGTACGAGATCGTTATGGCTTGCCGCTTCCCCTGGCCGATGTGCACACTCACCTACCCCGCACCCTCGGACAAGGCTCAGTCAGCCGACCTCCGGCGCTGGCCAGTCCGCTGACTGGGGGTATCCATGATGTTTGTGGAGTGACCCGAAACTTGTGTTACCCGATGCCCGAAATGTCCACCTAGGCTCGTTCTTTGTAGGTGATCAAGTCGGTCACCAGCAAGGATGTGAGGGAGTGCGGAGCATGACTGAGAACACGTTGCGGGACAGGGTCGCCGTCGTCGGCGGTGGCGAGAAGAACCTGGGCGGGCTGGTCAGTAGGACGTTCGCGGAGGCCGGGGCAAAGGTGGTCGTGCATTACCACAGCTCCGAGAGCGACGCAGAGCAGACGGTGAAGGCGATCCAGGAGTCCGGAGGGCAGGCCGCTTCCGTCCAGGGGGACCTGACGAAGGTCGCCGACGTACGGCGGCTCTTCGACACGGCGGTGGACACCTACGGCGGCGCCGACATCGCGGTGAACACCACTGGGATGGTGCTGCGCAAGCCGATCCTGGAGACCACCGAGGAAGAGTACGACCGCATGTTCGGCATCAATGCCAAGGCGGCGTACTTCTTCATCCAGGAGGCCGGACGCCGGCTGAACGACCACGGCAAGATCATCAGCCTGGGCACGTCGCTGCTGGCCGCCTTCACCGACGGCTACTCCACCTACGCGGGTGGCAAGGCACCTCTGGAGCACTTCACCCGGGCGGCGGCCAAGGAGTTCGCGGACCGCGGCATCTCGGTGAACACTGTGGCTCCGGGCCCGATGGACACGCCGTTCTTCCACCCGCAGGAGACTCCGGAGCGGGTGGAGTTCCACAAGTCGCAGGCGATGGGCAACCAGCTCACCCACATCGAGGACATCGTCCCGGTCATCAGCCCGTGCGCTGCGGCAGGTACGGGAACATACCAGTCAGGTGCTTGTTCGCGTAGCGCAGTTTGATCACGCTTGTGATGCCTCGACCGTGTCCGCAAGGAACCTGGACACAATCGCGTCGTCAAGATCAACTCCGATGCCGGAGCCGTCTGGAATCACCAGTTGTCCGGCGCGGATGTGGCGCTCCAGCGGTTCCGTGAGGATCTCGTGGTAGCCGGGGACAGTGTGCAGGTAGGGGAAGGTTTCGACCGAATGCAGATTGGCCACAGTCGCGGCGGCTTGGAGTGTGTGTGCCGTGGCGATCCCTGACGCGCAGTTGTGGGGGGAGATGCGTACGGAGTGCGAGAGCGCGAGGGCAGCGACGGACTGGAAGACTCCGTGCCCCCCGACCAGACAGATGTCCGGCTGAAGGATGTGTATCGCGCCGCTGGAGAGAGCGCGGTCAAATGGCTGGAGACCGTAGTACCGTTCGCCGGCGGCCAACAGCACCGGTGAGCCACGACCGATCCAGTCCAGACTGCCGTCGTCGGCCGGGTTGAACGGTTCCTCGACGAACTCGACGTCGAGGCCGGCGAGCTCATGCAGCACTGTGGGAGTGACGTCGCGCGGCAAGGAGCCGCTGAGATCGGCCATGATCCGGGTGTCCGCACCGACCGCCTGGCGCAGACGTCGGACGCGCTCGACGGATCTGCGCAGCAGCGTCTGGTCGAAGGCATCCGGGCCCGGGTGCCGCAACCGCTGCTTCTCGTCCTGCCAGGCCATCGGGTAGAGCTTGAGTGCCTCGTGCCCATCATCCACGGCGCGGCACGCCGCCTTCATCTGCGCGTCGTCGTCGGCGTGACCGAAATACCAGCCGTTGGCGTACACGGGAACCGTGTCGCGCACCTTGCCGCCCAGCAACTCGTAGAGCGGCACACCGAGGCTGCGTGCGGTTGCGTCTTGGAGAGCCTGATCGAGGGCGCTGATCGCACCGCTCATCAGTGCGCCGGCACGTTTGGCCCAGAAGGTGCCGTACGTCAGGTCCGTGAGAATCCGATGCCGATCAGCCAATGACCGACCGACGACGAAGTCGCGGGCCAGCTCGGCGAGCAGGTGTGGCATTGTCTGCGCCCCGGCTCCGTAGGAGACCCCGCAGTCCCCGAGCCCCACCGTTCCCGCATCCGTCCTAATGCGTACGATCGTCGGACGCAGTGAAGGGTTTGCGATGTGGAAGATCTCGACAGAACGAATGCGCTCTGTGTGGTTCATGTGAACCGATCCTTTCGCGAATAAGGTCTGCAGTGGTCAACGGCGAATCTGGGGGCCCGAGCGCAGGCTCGCCTCGGCCAGGGACAACGACTTCGTTTCTGGGGCAAGCCAGACGGTCACCACCAGGCCCACCGCCGTGATTCCGGCTCCGAGCAGCAGTGTCGCGGTCATGCCGAGTGCTTCAGTGGTCATGGGCAGCACGAACGTGCTGGCCGTAGCGCCAAGACGGCTCATTGCCGTCGCGAAGCCGGAGCCGGTGGCGCGCAGGTCCGTGGGGAACAGTTCGGAGGGATACACGAACTGCAGACCGCTGCCCGCGGCCTCCGAGCACTGGTAGAGAACGAACAACGCCACGATCACGAGCGCAAAACTGTGCGGCACCAGCGCCACGGCCGTCAGCGCAAACGTTCCACAGATGAATGCGCTTACCAGCAGGCCGCGGCGCCCGACGCGATTGATGAGGGCCATGCCTGCCACAACGCCGACGACCGCGAGGATGGTGATGAATGTCGAGGCCGAGTACGTATCCCCGATTCCCAGCTCATTCAGCATTTGCGGCTGAAAAGTACGCAGCGAGTAGGCAGGTGCGACCTGGCAGATCCAGAAGACTGAGCAGAAGAGAAGCTGAATGCCGTATCCGCGCCGGAAAATAGCGATCAGATTACCGAGGCCCGTTCCTCGCTTTATGTACTTGCTGTCTATCTGGGCGGCCACCTCTTCGGCGCTGGCTTCCCGGCCGAAGTACTTCACGAAGATCTTTTGCGCCTCGTCGATCCTTCCCTTCGAGGCCAGCCAGAACGGCGACTCGGGCAAACCGGTGCGCAGGAGGAGAAAGACAGCTGCTGGAACGGCAGCGCTCACCAGCATCCAGCGCCAGGCCTCCGAGCCGCCGTCACGCAGCGCCCATCCGATGACATAGGCCGCGGCATAGCCGACCCACCATCCCAGGACCAAGCCCGAAAGCGCGGGACCGCGCAACTTCCGCGGGACCAGTTCCGCGGTCAGCGCCGAGGCGATTGGATAGTCGGCGCCGATGGCAATACCGAGTACGAGACGCAGGCCGATCAACTGCCAGCCCTCATCGACCCAGATCTGTGCGACCGATGCCACCACGAACACGACCAGGTTGAGCACGAACATCACCCTGCGCCCGACCCGGTCCGTCAGCGGCCCGAAAAGCAGGCCACCGACGAACACGCCCAGTAGCGCCGAAGCGGCAACCAGTCCGGTTTCGGTTCCGCTCAGCTCTAGTTGCGAGGTGATTTGTGGCAGCGCAAGGGCGATGATTCCGAGCAGGTAGCCGTCGCAGAACGGGCCACCCATTGCGACGGCGACGGTGCGCTTGTGTATCGCGCGGACGGGCGCTTCATCGAGCGCGGACGCTGGTGCGGTCATGGCTGCTTCTCGTCTCATACGTCGGAGAGATGTGAGGCGATGAGCATGCGAACCACACACCGTGTTGGCAACCGCTCTGTGTGCTGACGTCGCCGAGTTTGGATTCTGAGTCAAAAATTCTGTACCTTGCGGTCGTGAAGACCCGCAAACTGACTCTGACCGCTTCGGAGCGCGACAGACTGCAAACCGTGGCGCGGAGCGGCCGCTCGACGCAGGCGGTCGCTCTTCGCGCCAGGATCGTGCTCGCGTGCGCCGAGGAACCCGGGGCCGACGCTGTGGCCGATAACCTCGGCATCTCCCCGATGGCCGTGAAGAGGTGGAGGTCGCGGTACCGGTCTGCCGGTTTGGAAGGTCTGCGGGATTTGCCGCGCGCAGGCCGGCCGCCCACGGCAACAGGTTGTGGATCTCGCGATGCGGTTCTGCGGCAGCTCCTGGAAGAACCGCCGGAACGTGCACAACGCTGGACGTCGCGTTCATTGGCCACGGCCGTTGGTGTTAGCCAGTCCAGTGCTAGCAGGATCGTTCGTTCTCTGCGGCCTCCAACGAGCGTGACTGAGTGGTTTCCGGGGCGCCGGAAGACGGCGGTCGGAGCGCTTCTGACACCTGAGGTCCAGGCCGTCGCCATCGCCCTCGGGCGCGCGGTTCCCGTCGAGCACGGCACTGGGCCCGAGACTGCGCTCGCTTTGGCCGCTGCCGTTGCTCTCGCTCCCTGTGAAGAGTCCCGCGCCGACAACGACATCGACCTCGTTCGTCGGTTCCTCACCGAGCTCGATCGGGGGCTCCCTGCCGGGACCGAGGTGCATGTTGTCCTCAACGACGCTCGGCTCCAGCAGGAAGCGGGTACGGCACGCTGGTCGCGTGAGCAACCCCGGTACCACGTGCACTCCGTCGCGTCGGACCACTGGACGCAACAGGCCGCCGGCCTGCTGGGGGGTGCTGCGCTCACCTTCGAGTTCCGCGAAGTTCTCCGCTCGTGGACCCGCGCTCCAGAAGTACCTGTCCTCTGGCTTCCGTACCGCAAGCATGTGGACACTTTGATTTATGACTCAGGCGACGAGCGCTTCATCGGCTCTCCCTCGGGCCTGTCTTATGCGCGGCGAGACGGTTCCCCGCTGGTGAACGGAATTGTCCACGCGTTGCGTGAACAGATTTCGACAGGCCAGTTCACGCCCGGCGATCGGATCCGGGAAGCGCCCCTGGCCAGGAGGCTCGGAGTCTCGCGAGCGCCGGTTCGCGATGCCCTGCGTCTCCTCGCCGAGGACGGCCTTGTGGAGATCAGTCCGAATCGCGGGGCTACCATCTCTACCGTGACCTCAGAGCGCGTGATGGAGGTCTACGCTGCCCGAGCGGCGCTCGGCGGGGTGCTCCTGCGCAGACTGGCGTCGTTGGACGCAGTGGCGCTGCGACCTGTCGCGGAAGTCATGCTCACGGTCCAGCGGGCCGCACGAAACCGCTGCGAGGCCGATGTCGGGGAAGCCGACCTGCGCTTTCAGGACGAGATCGCCCACGCCGCCGGGATGGGGAACTCGTCGTTGTTCTTCGTGCGGCTGACCATGCAGTTGCGCATGTTCATTTCCGTGCTGAAGCTTGACTACGGCGCCATCCCCGAGCGAATCGAGCGGGGCGATCGCGCGATCTTTCACGCCCTGGTGAACCGGGACGGTGACGCCGCGGTCCGCGCTTGGCGCACTAAGCTGGACATCGCTGTCCGCTACATGGCAGCCCAACTGCCTACCGAACGATTCGACGCCGGGACATGGTTGACAATTTCCGGATTGAAAGATCTCTGACGCCGTCAACCTGAGCAACTTCCGAACCGGCCCGTGTCACGGACCCGGGGTCTGTCACAAGACGGTGTCACTGCTCAGCAGACGGGGACGGTCTCCCACCCCACCGAGTGTTGAGGCATGCGAGCCCGATCTCGTTGAAGCGGCGGACCACGTCGCGGACGGTGCCCTCGTCCGTCTGGACCAGTCGCGCGATTACCGGCCTTGTTGCTGTCCCCGCGCACCAGTTGCTGAACCTTCTGCCCCTCTTGCTCAGCCAGCCCTCACCGCTGGTTCCTTTCCCCTCACTGCTTGTAGGGACGTCGTCACTTCCAATTACACGATGAGCAACCCGGTGAGCGTTGCCGGTCACAGCACTAGGCACTGTTTCTCGGATCATGTTCTGAGCCAGATGACGAGTGCTGCGAGCGTGACGGTGCCGAGGTAGATGTAGGCGCGTTTCTCGTAGCGG
>NZ_JBEZIH010000052.1:0-21220 GCF_040650935.1 Streptomyces sp. NPDC048565 | reverse complement strand
CACGGCGTCAGGATCGACGTCGAGTCCCACCGTGCGTGGATGGGTGACGAGGAACTCCAGCTCACCGCAAAGGAGTTCGACCTCCTGCGGGTCCTCGTACGGGACGCGGGACGGGTCGTCACCCGTGACCAGCTGATGCGCGAGGTCTGGGACACCACCTGGTGGTCCTCCACCAAGACGCTCGACATGCACATCTCCTGGCTCCGTAAGAAGCTCGGCGACGACGCGGCCAATCCGCGCTACATCGCCACCGTCCGGGGCGTCGGCTTCCGGTTCGAGAAGAGCTGACGTACAGAAAAGTCATGCGCCGCCGACTGATCAACTCCACGCTCGCCGTGGTGCTCGTCGTGATCGCCGTCTTCGGCGTCTCCCTCGTCATCGTCGAGACCCGCACCATCAGCAGCAGCGCTCAGGAAACCGTCGACTCCGAGACCTTCCGGCTGATCAGCGTCGTCGAGAGCCGGCTGCTCGGCGCCGAGAGGATCACCTCCCAGGTCCTCGCCGAGCAGGTGGACCCCAGCCGCTACGCCCGCGTCGAGATCCCCGGGCGCGCCCCCATCGAGGTCGGCGAGCGCCCCACGGACGGCAACGCCATCCGCAGCACGGAGACGGGGGAGCAGGGCGAGAAGGTCATCGTCGAGCAGTCCCGGTCCGTGGTGACACGAGAGGTCGGCCGGACCCTGCTGATCATCGGAGCGGTGGCGCTGCTCGCCATCGTCTCCGCCGTACTCCTCGCCGTGCGCCAGGCCAACCGGCTCACCTCCCCGCTCACCGACCTCGCCGAGACCGCCGAACGTCTCGGCTCGGGCGATCCGCGCCCCCGGCACAAGCGGTACGGGGTGACGGAGCTGGACCGGGTCGCCGACGTCCTGGACTCCTCCGCCGAGCGGATCGCCCGGATGCTGACCGCGGAGCGGCGCCTCGCAGCGGATGCCTCGCACCAGCTCCGCACGCCCTTGACCGCCCTCTCCATGCGGATCGAGGAGATCTCCGTCACCGACGACCCGGACACGGTGAAGGAGGAGGCGAACATCGCGCTCACCCAGGTCGAGCGGCTCACGGACGTGGTGCAGCGGCTGCTGACCAACGCCCGCGACCCGCGCACCGGCTCCGCTGTCGTCTTCGACCTCGACGAGGTCGTCAAGCAGCAGATCGAGGAATGGCGCCCTGCCTATCGCAGCGCGGGCCGCGCTGTCGTCTGCTCGGGCAAGCACGGTCTGGAGGCCGTCGGCACCCCCGGCGCCGTGGCCCAGGTGCTCGCCGCGCTGATCGAGAACTCACTGATGCACGGTGGCGGCACGGTCGCGCTGCGTACGCGGGTCACCGGCAACCAGGTCGTCATCGAGGTCACGGACGAGGGCCCCGGAGTCCCCGTCGATCTCGGGGCACGGATCTTCGAGCGCTCCATCAGCGGCCGTAACTCCACCGGGATCGGCCTGGCCGTCGCCCGGGACCTCGCCGAGGCCGACGGGGGCCGGCTCGAGCTGCTCCAGCAGCAGCCGCCGGTGTTCGCCCTCTTCCTCAGCCGGGTCGCGCCGAGCCGCAGGGAATCCGTACGCCCGGTGCGCTGAGCGGGTCCGTGGCGCCGGAGGGCGTCAGCGGGACACCGGGCCCGGGGTCACCTCGTCGGCGGGTCGCCGCTGCCCCAGAAACCGTTCCGCGCTGAGCACGGCCTCCTTGGCGGGCAGCGTCCTGAACACCCAGGTGCGGTAGGACCAGAAGCGGAACAGGGTCGCGATCCCGATTCCGAGGATCTTGAAGACGTTGCTCTGCACCGGGCTGTTCCACCCGAAGCCGTACGTCGCCAGATACAGGACGCCCGTCTCGATCACCGCGCCGACGGCGCTGAACAGCAGGAACAGCACCAGCTCCCGGGTCCGGCCGGACTTGTCGCGGTCCCGGTAGGTCCAGTAACGGAAGCCGACGTAGTTGAAGAGGATGGCGACGACCGTCCCCATCAGCCCGGCCCGTACCACCGGAATGTCCGTGGTACGCCAGATCAGGTTGGAGACGGCGATATTGACGACCAGGCCGAGAGCGCCGACCGCGCCGAACTTGGCGACCTCCCGGGCCAGCAGATCAAGCCGGGTCCGCAGTGCGCCCCGTTCGCTCATAGTGGTCGCTCAGCCCCGTCCGGTCGGTTTCGTCAACCCGGCCATGCTAACGGCCTGGCCCGCGAAGGCGAGCGGGCTCCTGGGGCGGCGCCGCGCAGCGTGCGGGAGGCCCCGCACGGCCCGATACCCTGGAAGCGTGACGTTCCCTGTAGTCGGTATGGTCGGCGGCGGTCAGCTCGCCCGCATGACCCACGAGGCGGGCATCCCCCTCGGCCTGAAATTCAAGCTCCTCAGTGACACCCCCCAGGAATCGGCCGCCCAGGTGGTCGGCGAGGTCGTCGTCGGCGACTACCGCGACCTGGAGACACTGCGCGCCTTCGCACGCGGCTGTGACGTGATCACCTTCGACCACGAGCATGTGCCGACCGAGCACCTGCGGGCCCTGGAGGCGGACGGAGTTCCCGTACGCCCCGGCCCCGACGCTCTCGTGCACGCCCAGGACAAGGGGGTGATGCGCGCGAAGCTCACCGAGATCGGCGCGCCCTGCCCCCGCCACCGCATCGTCGCCGACCCGGCGGACGCCGCCGCCTTCGCCGATGAGGTGGGCGGCTACCCGGTCATCCTCAAGACGGTCCGCGGCGGCTACGACGGCAAGGGCGTGTGGGTGGTCCGCTCCGAGGCGGACGCCGCCGAGCCCTTCCGTGCCGGTGTCCCCGTGCTCGCCGAGGAGAAGGTCGACTTCGCGCGGGAGCTGGCGGCGAACATCGTCCGCTCGCCGCACGGCCAGGCCGTCGCCTACCCGGTCGTCGAGTCCGTCCAGGTCGACGGGGTCTGCGACACGGTCATCGCCCCGGCGCCCGGTCTGGACGAGCGCCTCGCGGGCGAGGCCCAGCAGCTCGCCCTGCGGATCGCCGCCGAGCTGGGCGTGGTGGGCCACCTCGCCGTCGAGCTGTTCGAGACGCGCGATGGCCGCATCCTCGTGAACGAACTGGCCATGCGCCCGCACAACTCCGGGCACTGGACCCAGGACGGCGCGGTCACCTCGCAGTTCGCCAACCACGTACGGGCGGTCCTCGACCTCCCGCTCGGCGACCCCCGCCCGCGCGCCACCTGGACGGTCATGTGCAACGTCCTCGGCGGCGACTACCCGGACATGTACCAGGCGTATCTGCACTGCATGGCCCGCGACCCGCAGCTCAAGATCCATATGTACGGCAAGGACGTGAAGCCCGGCCGCAAGGTGGGCCACGTCAATACCTACGGCGACGATCTGGCGGACGTGCGGGAGCGCGCCCGGCACGCGGCCGACTACCTGCGAGGAACGATCACCGAATGACCGCACCAGGCTCCGCCCCCGTCGTCGGCATCGTCATGGGCTCGGACTCCGACTGGCCCGTGATGGAAGCGGCCGCCAAGGCCCTCGGCGAGTTCGAGATCCCCTACGAGGTCGATGTCGTCTCCGCCCACCGCATGCCGCACGAGATGATCGCGTACGGCGAGAGGGCCGCGGACCGCGGCCTCAAGGCGATCATCGCGGGAGCGGGCGGCGCCGCCCACCTGCCCGGGATGCTCGCCTCCGTCACCCCGCTGCCCGTGATCGGCGTCCCGGTGCCGCTGAAGTACCTCGACGGCATGGACAGCCTGCTGTCCATCGTCCAGATGCCGGCCGGGGTCCCCGTCGCCACGGTCTCCGTCGGCGGCGCCCGTAACGCCGGTCTGCTCGCCGCCCGGATCCTCGCCGCCCACGACGGCGCGCTGCTGGAGCGGATGAAGGACTTCCAGCAGGAGCTCAAGGAGCAGGCGACGGAGAAGGGCAAGCGGCTGCGCGCCAAGACCCAGGGCGCGGACTCCTTCGGCTTCGGGAAGTAGGGCGGTCCCATGACGAACTCCGACAACCTGGACCGCGCCCGGCTGCTCCTCGCCGACCACCCCGTCGTCGACGGCCACAACGACCTCCCCTGGGCCCTGCGCGAGCAGGTCGGCTACGACCTCGACGCCCGCGACATCTCCCAGGACCAGACCGGCACCCTGCACACCGACATCCCCCGGCTGCGGGCCGGCGGCGTCGGTGCCCAGTTCTGGTCCGTCTACGTCGAACCCCGTCTGGCGGGCGACGACGCGGTCAGCGCCACGCTGGAGCAGATCGACGTGGTCGGCGAGATGCTGGCCCGCTATCCGGAGGACCTGCGGCGCGCCCTGACCGCGGACGATATGGAGAAGGCACGCGCCGAGGGCCGTATCGCCTCCCTGATGGGTGCCGAGGGCGGCCACTCCATCAACAACTCCCTGGCCACCCTGCGCGCGCTGCACACCCTCGGCGTCCGCTACATGACGCTCACGCACAACGACAACACCGACTGGGCGGACTCGGCGACCGACTCCCCGCGCGTCGGCGGTCTGTCGGAGTTCGGCCGTGAGGTCGTGCGCGAGATGAACCGCCTCGGCATGCTGGTCGACCTCTCCCATGTGGCGGCCACCACGATGCGGGACGCCCTCGCGACCTCCGTCGCGCCGGTGATCTTCTCGCACTCCTCCGCCCGGGCGGTCTGCGACCATCCGCGCAACATCCCCGACGACGTGCTGCGGATGCTCGCGGCCAACGGCGGCGTGGCGATGGCGACCTTCGTCCCGAAGTTCGTCCTGCCCGAAGCCGTCGAGTGGACGCTCGCCGCGGACCGCAACATGCGGGAGCACGGCCTGCACCACCTGGACACCACTCCGGCCGCCATGCGGATCCACGCGGACTTCGAAGCGGTCAACCCGCGCCCGATGGCCACCGTGGCGACGATCGCCGACCACCTCGACCACATGCGCGAGATCGCCGGGATCGACCACATCGGCCTCGGCGGCGACTACGACGGCACGGCGTTCCTCCCGCTGGAGCTGGAGGACGTCTCGGGCTATCCGCACCTCGTCGCGGAGCTGCTCAGCCGCGGCTGGTCGGAGGCGGACCTGGCCAAGCTGACGTGGCAGAACGCCGTGCGGGTCCTGCGGGACGCGGAGGCGGTGGCGGGCGAGCTGGGCGCCGTACGCGGCCCGTCGCACGTCACGATCGAGGCCCTGGACGGCCCGCTCCGCTGAGGAGGGGCCGTCCGGGCCCCGGCTCAGGCCTTCGGGCGGCCCATCGCGCGGTACGTCCAGCCGGCCGCGCGCCACACCGCGGGGTCCAGCGCGTTGCGGCCGTCCAGGATGATCCTGCGCCCGGCGGCCTCGCCCAGCGCGGTCACGTCCAGTTCGCGGAATTCGCGCCACTCCGTCAGGTGCAGCACCACGTCGGCACCGCGCACCGCGTCCAGCGCCGTGTCGGCGTAACCGAGCGTCGGGAAGAGCTGCCGGGCGTTGTCCATGCCCTTCGGGTCGAAGACCGTGACCTGGCCGCCCTGAAGATGGATCTGCCCGGCGACGTTCAGGGCCGGTGAGTCGCGTACGTCGTCCGAGTCCGGCTTGAAGGTGGCGCCCAGCACCGCGACCCGGGTGCCCAGGAACGACCCGCCGCCCACGGCCTCGCGCGCCAGCTCGACCATGTGACCGCGCCGGCGCATGTTGATGGAGTCGACCTCCCGCAGGAAGGTGAGCGCCTGGTCGGCGCCCAGCTCGCCGGCGCGCGCCATGAAGGCCCGGATGTCCTTGGGGAGGCAGCCGCCGCCGAAGCCGATACCGGCTCGCAGGAACTTCTTCCCGATGCGCTCGTCGTGGCCGATCGCCTCGGCGAGCTTCACGACGTCGCCGTCGGCGGCCTCGCAGACCTCGGCCATCGCGTTGATGAACGAGATCTTGGTCGCGAGGAAGGAGTTGGCGGAGGTCTTCACCAGCTCGGCCGTCGGGAAGTCCGTCACCACGAAGGGCGAGCCCTCGGCGAGCGGTCCCGCGTACACCTCCCGCAGCAGCTTCTCGGCGCTCTCGCTCTCCACACCGATGACGATCCGGTCCGGGTGCAGGGTGTCCTTCACCGCGAAGCCCTCGCGCAGGAACTCCGGATTCCAGGCCAGCTCCGCGTCCGTACCCACCGGCGCCAGCTCGGCCAGCCGCTCGGCCAGCCGCGCGGCGGAGCCCACCGGGACGGTGGACTTGCCCACGACCAGCGCGGGCCGGGTCAGCTGCGGGGCGAGCGACTCGAAGGCGCTGTCCACATAGCTCATGTCGCAGGCGTACTCGCCGTGCTTCTGCGGAGTGTTCACGCAGACGAAGTGCACATCGCCGAAGGCGCCGACCTCCTCCCAGGAGGTGGTGAAGCGCAGCCGCCCGGTGGAGCCCTCGATACCCGCGACGTGCTTCTGCAGGATCTCCTCCAGCCCCGGCTCGTACATCGGCACCCTGCCCGCCGAGAGCATCTCGATCTTCTCGGGCACCACGTCGAGCCCGAGGACTTCGAAGCCCAGCTCCGCCATGGCCGCGGCATGGGTGGCGCCGAGGTAGCCGGTGCCGATCACGGTGATCCTGAGGGCCATGGGTGCTCCTGAACGGTGCGGACAGATGTGCGGAGCCGAGCATATCCGGGCATGCGGAAGCTGGTTTTCCGGGCGCCTCGCGGGGGTGCTCCCGGCCCGCCTTCCGGCAGGTCCCCCGGGCTGTCGGCAAGCTCACGTACCCCGCCCGTATGCCTCCGCTCGGCAGGCGCACTAAAATCAGGTTACTTAACGGTAGTTAGCATCCTTGGGGAGTGAGCGTCTTGGCGGGTTCGACCGATTTCGACCTGTACCGTCCGGCCGAGGAGCACGACATGCTCCGCGAGGCGATCCGTTCGCTCGCCGAGGCGAAGATCGCCCCGCATGCCGCCGTGGTGGACGAGGAGGCGCGCTTCCCGCAGGAGGCGCTGGACGCCCTGGTCGCCTCGGACCTGCACGCGGTGCATGTCCCGGAGGAGTACGGCGGCGCGGGCGCCGACGCACTCGCCACGGTCATCGTGATCGAGGAGGTGGCCCGCGTCTGCGCGTCCTCCTCCCTGATCCCGGCCGTGAACAAGCTGGGCTCGCTCCCGGTGATCCTCTCCGGCTCCGAGGACCTCAAGAAGAAGTATCTGGGCCCGCTCGCCAAGGGTGACGCGATGTTCTCGTACGCCCTGTCCGAGCCGGACGCCGGCTCGGACGCGGCGGGCATGAAGACCAAGGCCGTCCGCGACGGTGACTTCTGGGTCCTCAACGGTGTGAAGCGCTGGATCACCAACGCGGGCGTCTCCGACTACTACACGGTCATGGCCGTGACCGACCCGACGAAGCGCTCGAAGGGCATCTCGGCGTTCGTCGTCGAGAAGGCCGACGAGGGTGTCTCCTTCGGCGCCCCGGAGAAGAAGCTCGGCATCAAGGGCTCCCCGACGCGCGAGGTCTACCTCGACAACGTCCGTATCCCCGCCGACCGCATGATCGGCGACGAGGGCACCGGCTTCGCCACCGCGATGAAGACCCTGGACCACACCCGCATCACGATCGCGGCCCAGGCGCTCGGCATCGCCCAGGGCGCCCTCGACTACGCCAAGGGCTACGTCCAGGAGCGCAAGCAGTTCGGGAAGCCGATCGGTGACTTCCAGGGCATCCAGTTCATGCTCGCCGACATGGCGATGAAGCTGGAGGCGGCCCGCCAGCTCACCTACTCGGCGGCGGCCAAGTCCGAGCGCCTCGACGGTGACCTGACCTTCTTCGGCGCCGCGGCCAAGTGTTTCGCCTCCGACGTCGCGATGGAGGTCACCACCGACGCCGTCCAGCTGCTCGGCGGCTACGGCTACACCCGTGACTACCCGGTGGAGCGCATGATGCGCGACGCCAAGATCACGCAGATCTACGAGGGCACGAACCAGGTGCAGCGCATCGTCATGGCCCGCAACCTGCCGTAGGGCGCGGAGCCCCGGACCTGAGCGCCCCTGCCGCATCCGGCGGGGGCGCTCCCGTCTGCTCGAAAGCCTGTTCTCCGAAGAGCCTTGCGGATCAGGGGGCGGTGTCTCCCTGACCGGGCCTCTCAGACCACGCCCACTGCGTGGCCGGCGGCGGCGTGGGGAACTCTCGTACTCCGTAACGAAGTTGATGCACCCTCTGGGGTGAGATGTCGATTAGGTGAGTGGATCGAGGGTAGGTGGGGCAGCTGAGCCGTAGGTGACGAGTACGAACAGGACCCCGTCAGTGTCCGATTCCACGCCCGAGCTGCCTGCCCGCGATGTCTTCGACGTGTACGTGGACAGGTATGGCCCTCGTCTCCTGCTATGGGTCTGGGACAGGGCGGAGGGAGAGCTGGACCGCCATGTCTCCTGCGCCGGGTTCGGATCCCTCCAGAGCATTCCCATGAGTGCCGTCCGGCTCCTCGTCGACCACCTGTGCGCCGAGGAGATGATCGACGCCGTCGGCGGACCCGGACCGGCGGCGGTGGCTCCGGTGGTCATGCTCCGGGCCGCGGGGGCGACGCGGGCCCGTCGGCTCCAGGCCCTGCGTGCCAACGCCGCAGAGCGGACACGTCACGCGGCGCGAGCCATACTGCACTGGATCCACGCCAACACGCACCGGCAGCCGTTGCGGATCAGCGGGTTCCTCGATTCGCCGGACGTCTTCTTCCTCGGTGAGGCACTCTCCCGGAGCGAGGTCGCCCGGGCCCTCACCTTCCTCGCCGCCGAGGGGCTGATCACCTGCGAGGGGCCGCCGTTCGACCACGGCGTCGGCTCGCACGTGGCGCTCACCTCGCAGGGAGTGGAAGCCGTGCTGACCGGCGCCACGGACATCGGCGCGTACGTGGCACGGCAGCGCGAGTTCCGCCGGCCCACCCAGCACACCCACATCGAGGCAGGAACGATCGAGCACCTCACGCAGGGTGACTCCGACCACAGTGTGCACACCGCGATCGAGATGCACACCGCACTCCCGCCCGCAGGTCTCGCCAGGCTCATCGATGAGCTGGCGCCGGCACTCGACCTCGATCCGGAGTCGGCGGCGGCCCTGCGGCGCAGCGTGCGTTCCCTGGTGGGCGGCGGTGGTCCCGACGACGAGCCGCCACCGGACCGGCAGCGGGGCCTGATGGAGGGGATCCGGCGCACGCTCGGTACCGCGCCCGACACGGTGGGCCGACAGCTCCTCCTGGACGCGGTCGGTCAGGCCCTGGGCAGGCTGCTCGGCGGCTGACACGACGGGCGGCGGGAGAGCGGCAGGGGGAGAGGAACGCGCGGGGACGGACGGCATCGGAACACAGAACGACAGCGGAACGGGGGATGAGGGATGGGGACGCTTTTGTACGCACGGGATCCGCTCCTGCAGGGGCTGGTCCCGCGACTGGTCGGCCTGGCGCCCGACCGGAGGCAGCTGGTGCCCCGGGAGCACCAGGACGACTTACCCGTGACGCTGGTCTCCGGGCGGCACGGAATGGGCCGTACCGCGGTTCTCGACGCCCTGGACCAGGCCTACCGCGGGCGGATCCCGCTCGGCAGGGTCGATGCCGAGCGCATCGAACAGGCGCGGTGGTCCGGCTCTTCGGCGGCCAACACCTCCGCGGTGGTCGAGATCATGGAGCAGCTCGTGTGCGAGCTCGCACCGCCGGTTCCGGGCGGGGGACGGACCCGCTTCGCCCGCTTGATGCCGGGGCTTTTCGCCGTGTCCAGCTGGCACCGAGGCAACGAGGAGGAGCAGGCGTTGGCCCGGGGCCGGATCGCGCGCCTGCTCGCCGCCTGCGGCCTGGAGAAGAGCACGGAGGGGGCGGAAGGGGACGGCACGGACTGGACGTACGACGTCAGTGAGCGCCTGGCCGACCCGCACCGACGGCAGCACGATCTGGCCCCCGTCGCCGAGGCGGTCGTCCAGCAGTATTTCGCGCGGCATACGCGTACCCGTGCCGAACGGTCTGTGCAGCGGTGGTACCACAGCCGTTCCAGCGGCTCCGATGACGGCGAGTCCGCCATGATCCGGCTGAGTCTGCGCTTCCATCAGGGCGGTGACTTCCAGGACGTCGTCGAGCGCACCCTGATCGCCGCCTTCCTCGAAGACCTCGCCGACGCCTACGGCCGGTGGCAGCGTGTCAACCGGACTCCCCGGCCGATGATCCTGCTGGACAACGCGCATACCGAGGCGGGGCGGCGTCTCCTCGGTCTGCTGCTCGACCACCGGGCCGATCCCGGGGCCGGCATCCGCGATCCGCTGATCGTCGTGGCGACCAGGCGGGGTAGCGGCGCCGCTCTCTACCCGGACGCGACGACACGGCAGCTGTCCGAGCTCACCCATGCGTCCGGCTGGGAACGGCACGTCACGTCCTCGCCTTCGGCGGGAATGCTCATGGTTCCCCTGGCCCCGCTCAGCCGCGGCGACCTGCTGCTGATGCTCGACCCGGCCCAGGGGCCGCTGCCCCGCCACCTTCCGTCGGCCCTGTATGCCCTCACCCGCGGGCATCCGCTTGGCAGCAGAGTGCTGTGCGAGGCGGTCGTCCGCGTCAGCGGCGAACGCGTCGTCGCACCGCAGGCCCTGCTCGACCTGCCCGCGGGCGAGGGCCTGTCGGCGGGCGAGGCACTGCTGGAGGCGCTGGTACCGCAACCTCAGCTGCGCGGCCATCTGGTCCCGCTCGCGCTGGCCCACGACCGGGCCGCCGCCCACGCTCTGACGGCCGTCGCCGTCCCGGCCGACGGTGGGCTTCCCGGCGCGGCGCTCCCCACCGCGGCCCTCTATCTGGAGGAGGAGCACTGGACGGAAGACGGCGTGGAGGGTCCGGACAGCGGGGAGGCCGGTGACGGGCCAGGCGCCGGCACCGGATTCGTGACCGACCCCTTCCTGCGTGCCCTGCTCGTCCATGAGGCCCGCCGGGTGTGCGCCGTGGCCGGCCCGGGACAGCGCTGGGCGGATCTGCACGGCCTCCTGGCGGAGCACCACGAGGAGCGCGGCGCCGGTCACGAGCCGGACGTCCTGCGCCACACGCTGGCGCTCGGGGACGCGGAACCTGTGGTGAGCACGCTGACGGAGTACTTCAGCGGCTGGCGGGCGGACCGCTGGCTGGAGGCCCTTCCTCATGTCGCCACGGCTCCGCACCCTCCGAGGGAGGAGTGGACCGACCACCGTGTCGAGATCGCCCGCGGCGCCCATGACCACCGGTACGCCCAGGCCGATGACGTGCACCGGTCCGTCAACAGGCTGCTGCACGCGCTCTGGTATCTGTCCGAGACGTACGCGGAGCCGCTGGACGATCTGTGCGACGACATCGGCTCCGAGCTGGCCTTCCTGTCGATGCGGCACCCATCGGGTCGCGCGGTGCTCAATGAGGCCGCACGCTCCTGGCCGGCCGCCATGCGCGAGCGAAGGCCCTGTCCGACGAAGAGACCCGAGTACGGACGCGGCCTTCTCCGCGGCGAGGAGTGAGAACTGTGCTGGATCGTTTACGAAACCGGGCTCTGGGCCCGGCCGACAAGGCAGTCGTCCTGGCCGTGAGCGTCCTCCTGATCGCGGCGGTCGCCTTCGTGGTCGTGCGGATGCTGCCCGAGAAGTGCGGTGACGGCCTGGAGTCCGCGGGCGACGAATGCGTCGGTGTCACCGCGGGAGTCCTGGAGGGTGATCCGGAACTCTCGGGCCTGATACGCGCGGTGGCGGACGAGAACGCCCGGGTCGAGAAGGGCTGGAAGGATCCGGAGAACGGCGAGGCCAGGATTCCCTACGTGCGTATCGCCCTGATGATGCCGTTCACCTCGGACGCCACCAGCGCGATGAGCACCGCGCAGATCGCCCGCTCCCTGGCGGGTGCCCACGTGGCCCAGCTCCGGGCGAACGCGCAGGCCGGACCACGGTACGAGTTGCTCCTGGCCAATGACGGCAAGGACCTCGACCAGTGGCAGCCCGTCGTGGACCGGCTCGCCGCGCTGGTCGACGACGCGTCCCCGCTGGTCGGCGTCTTCGGCCTGCCGAGCAGCACCCCGGACACGTTCGCAGCCGCCGAAGCCCTCTCGGCGCACCAGATTCCGGTCATCGGCCCCGTCCTCACATCGACGACGATGCTATCCGGGTACCTGTTCAAGACCTCACCGTCGAACGACCTCCAGGCGCGGGCGCTGAGTGCGTACCTGGACGAGAACCCGGGGGAGGGGACCGGCTTCCTGGTGTCGGACCGGAGGAAGCAGGACACCTACTCCGCGGACCTCAGGGGGGTCTTCATGGAGCACTTCGGGCAGAAGTACGGACTGAAGCAGCGCCAGGGGTCCTATCTGGGACTGACCGGTGAGGATGAGGGCGTACCCCAGAGGTTCACCGGCGTGGCCCAGAGCATCTGCCGGACCAAGGCGGACACGGTCTTCTTCGCGGGCCGCGACCATGACCTGCCCCACCTGGTGAACCGGCTGGCGAACGAGCCCTCCTGCGACCACACCGTGCCGACGCGCATCCTGAAGGTGGGGATCGGCATGGATCCCGAGTCAACGGTGAAGGACACCACCGCGGAGCTGCGGGACTCCCGGATCACTCTCGTCGGCGCCGCCTCGGTCGACACCCTGTCCTGGGGGGACGGCAAGGACCTCCCGGCCGGCCCCAAGGGCTTCCTGGACGGCTTCGAGAAGCTGGGGGACGAACCGGCCTGGGGTGAGAAGCCCCTGGACGACGGCTATGCCGTCATGTACCACGACGCCTTCACCGTGCTCGCCCAGGCCACCGACCGGGCGTACGACGACATCAACGGCGACGGTGAGCCGCCGGCCGACGAAGACACGGTGGACCTGCCGAACCACGACGACGTGTACAACACCCTCATCAACATGAACATCCTCGGCACCGACTCCGGTGCGAGCTGCGTCAACTGCGTACGCGGGGCCAGCGGCACCTTCGGCTTCGACGACTCCCCGGACACCCGGAAGTGGGCCGTCTGCAAGCCCGTACCGGTCATCGAGTACCCGGCCGCACCCGCCGCCGGTACGGCCAAGAAGCCCGGCCGCGACTACCGCACCTACGAGGACGTCTTCAACGGCGCCTGCCCCTGAGAACCGGATCGGGGGCCACCGGGGCCGATGACCCGGCGCGAGTCGGAATCGGCTCCCGGCGGCTCCCGCCCCGTACGATTCCGATGCCTGCCGATAAGGGATCGAAACCGGACAGATGGGAACCGCCATGCCGAATCAGTTCGCCCTCGACGTCACCAAGATCCGCGAAGAGGCCCGCAGGAACATCTCCAAGGGCCCGGTCACCCCCGCGAACACCGCCGACGTGGAGCGTCTCATCGACGTGCTCAACCAGGTGGTCGCCACGGAGATGGTCTGCTACCTGCGCTACACACAGAACGCGATCGTGGCCCAGGGGATCAACCGGCAGCAGGTCGCCGACATGTTCCGCGAGCACGCCGGCGAGGAGCTCGACCACTTCCAGCGCGTGTCGGACCGGGTCAACCAGCTGGGCGGCAGCCCCGACATGGACCCGGCCACCCTCGTCGCCCGCTCGCACACCGAGTACGCGACGCCGGCGGAAACCGACCTCCAGGAGATGATCCGGGAGAACTTCGTCGCCGAGCGGATCGCCATCGAGACGTACACCGAGATCGTGCGCTGGATCGGCGAGAGCGACCCCACCTCACGCCGGCTGATCGAGGACATCCTCAAGGAGGAGGAGGACCACGCCGACGAACTCAACGACCTGTACCAGCCGTCGGGATCCGCCGGCGCGTGACGCCTGCCCCCGCTGCGTTCAGCTGCCCTTGACGGTGACCTTCTCGTCGCTGTTCAGCTGCCCCACGAGCTGCTTGACCTGAGCCTTGTCCCAGACCAGGTTGCCGTTCACGCTCTCGCCGGTGAGTGGGATGTTCATCGACGTACCCTCACCGCCGGTGACGCCCTTCATCGCGAAGAACATATTGCCGAGCGACCAGAGCGACATGTCCTTGTCGACGATCAGTGTGTCCAGGCCCGCACCCATCGTCGGGTAGAGCTTGAACGGGTTGAGGATCGTCGACGGGGTCGCCGTCTGGGAGGCCAGGGCCGCGAGGAACTTCTGCTGGTTCTTCGTGCGGTCCAGGTCGCTGCCCGCGAAGGCGTACCGGGTACGGACGAAGGCGAGGGACTGCTCGCCGTTCAGCGTCTGCTTGCCCGCCTGGAAGTCGGCGCCGGAGTTCTTGTCCTTGAAGGCCTTGGGGATGTCCAGCTCGACGCCCCCGATGGCGTCCACGATCTTCGCGAAGCCGCCGAAGCCGATCTCGACGTAGTGGTCGATGTGCAGCCCGGTGTTGAACTCGATCGTGCGGACCAGCAGCTCGGGGCCGTCCTCGGCGTAAGCGGCGTTCAGCTTCGTCGTACGGCCCGTGCCCTCGAACTTCTTGCCGGACTCGGAGCCCACGAACGAGGGGATCTCCACGTTGGAGTCACGGGGCAGGGAGACCAGCGTCGGGCCGTTGGAGCCGTCGTGAAGGATCATCATCGAGTCGGTCCGCTTGCCCTCGGCGGAGCCGGTGTGCAGCTTCTTCTTGTCCTCGGCCGTCATGCCCTCGCGGCTGTCGGAGCCCACGACCAGGTAGTTCGTGCCGTCACCCTCGCTCGGCCGGTCGATGACCTTGGAGAGGTCGACCTCGCGCTTGAGCTTGCCGTCGGCCCAGAAGTACGTGCCGACGGAGACGGCGAGCACCACCACGACCAGGGTGAGAACACCCACTCTGATCCGCCGCCCCCAGTTGGGAGCAGGGCGCGCCTGGCTGTAACCCCCGTCACCCCCACGACCGCCGCCGTCCTGACCGCCGCCTCCGGGCCCACCGCCGTATACCTGGCCGGTGTTGTACCCACTGTCGTAACCGGGTCCGTCCTGATAGCCCTGGCCCCCCTGCTGCGGCGGGATCTGGGGCTGGGACTGCGGCGGCGCGGGGCGCCGGACGTGGGGCATGGCGCGGGCACTCTCGGGCCGAGGGCTCGCACTGCCCCGCCCGTAGCGCTCTCCGGGTCCGCCGTTCCGTCCTTCGGGCCAATCGCTCATGCGGACCAGTGTGCCGTCTCGACCTGTGGCTCTTACAGGGTGTACGGGTGATCGGGGCAGGGCTGTTGCGAAGCTGATGCAATGCAACCGGGTGCAAGCCCCCGCATAAGGTGGACCGCATGACAGATCAGCCCCAGCCGCCGGAGGACGATATTCCGGTCAAGTCGACCGCAGCCTCCCGGACCACCCTCAGCCACATCATGACCGGCAACGACACCAACCTCCTGGGTACGGTGCACGGTGGCGTGATCATGAAGCTGGTCGACGACGCGGCGGGGGCGGTCGCGGGCCGCCACTCGGGCGGCCCGGCCGTGACTGCCTCGATGGACGAGATGGTCTTCCTGGAGCCCGTCCGCGTCGGTGACCTTGTCCACGTCCGCGCCCAGGTGAACTGGACCGGCCGCTCCTCGATGGAGGTCGGCGTACGCGTCATGGCCGAGCGGTGGAACGAGTCGACCCCGGCCCAGCAGGTGGGCAGCGCCTACTTGGTGTTCGCGGCGGTCGACGAGGACGGCAAGCCGCGCCGTGTACCGCAGGTGGCTCCGGAGACGGAACGCGACAGGCGCCGCTACCAGGAGGCCCAGATCCGTCGCACGCACCGCCTGGCCCGCCGCCAAGCGATCAAGGCCCTCCGCGACCAACGACCAGCAGAGGACATCGCGAACTGACCCGGCCCCCGGCCCGCGGCCCCCGCGGCCCCGGCCTCGCGGTAGGGGAGGTTGCGGACGCACATGTGGGGCAATTCGGACCCATTGTTGTCCGTAACATCCCTTCAGCCGGCGATGGGGCTTGGGGGCCGGTCAGGGGCAGACCACCTGGTCGCCCGTCACCGTGCCGAATTCGCCGCTCTGCGCGTTCTCGGCCTTCACCTTCCGCACCTTGGTGAAGTCCGCGCCGGCCGTGACCTTCAGGGTCGCGCCCTGCCCCTTCACCGCCCTGAGCTCGCATCCCGGCAGCGCAGTGGCCAGGGTCTTCGCCGACCGGTCCCAGCGGGGGTCGTAGGTGACCAGCGTCCGCCGCAGATCGTGCGGGGCGCCGTTCAGCGGGGCGCGGGTGGTGTCGAATCCGGTGTCGCGCAGTGCCTCGTCGACGTCCTGGCCGAGTCCGTCCTTCGGCGTCCCGTTGTAGACCTGCACCCGGATCTGTCCCGGGGCCACGTCGACGGGTGTCGACTTGGGCTGCTTCGGCACGTGCGGGGCGAGCGGCTGGTCCTCGCGCAGGGCCTGGAACATCTGCTTCGACTTCGTCGCGTCCCACTTCACGGTGGAGCCGATGCCCTTGACCTGGTAGCTCTCCTCCGCGATGGGCACGGAGGCGAATTCGGACGAGGCCGGCGTGAAGCCGCGCATGGCCTTGCCCAGCTCCAGCATCTCGTCCGTGCCGAAGCCCTTGTCGGCGCGTACGGATTCGAGCATCGTCGAGGCGACCTGCTGGAATCTCACCGGGTTCATCAGCACACCGCTGCTGGTCGTCTGCTTGATCAGCGCGGCCACGAACTTCTGCTGGCGCTGCATCCGGCTCAGGTCCGCCGCCCCGTCGAGATGCCGGGAGCGTACGTACTGGAGGGCCTGGCCACCGTCCAGCTCGTGGGTGCCCGCGGTCAGGTCCAGGCCGGTGTAGGAGTCCTTCAGCGGCTTGGCGGTGCAGATCTCGACCCCGCCGATGGCGTCGACGGTCTTCATGAAGCTGGTGAAGTCGACCTCCAGATAGTGGTCGATCTTGACGCTCGTCATCTGCTCGACGGTCCGCACCGTGAGATGAGGTCCGCCCTCGGCATAGGCGGCGTTCAGCTTCACCGGGTGCGACGAGTGCTCCTTGCCGGTGGTGGCGTCGGTGTGGGTCGGGAGTTCGGCGTAGCTGTCGCGCGGCAGGCTGACGACACTGGCCCGTTTCTTGTCGGCCGAGACATGGATCAGCATGAGGGTGTCGGTGCAGTGGCAGGGGGCACCGCCGAGCTTGTACTTCGCCTTCTCCGCAGCGGTGATCTTGTCGCGGCCGTCGGTGCCGACGAGCAGGAAGTTCATGCCGTGGCCGCCCCGGGGGCGGTTCTTCATGTCCTTGAACGGGTCGACCCGGTCGATCCCCGTCTCCAGACCGCTCACCACGGCATGGCCGATCCCGCCGGCGCCGAGCACCAGCACTGACAGCCCGGTGACGACCCGCATGCCCCACCGGCGTGGGGGCTTCCGTCCGCCGGTCCGGCCCCGGCGCGTGGCGCGGCCACCGGATCCGGCACGCCGTGCGGGCCCGTGCAGTGGGGGAGCTGTGCGGGGGTGCGGTGGACGGGGCGATCGGTGCGGCGTGGGCACGAGGGACACCTCCGCGGTGCGAGTGGGACTTTCGCACGGTAGGCCCATACGATCTGCAGACCGGAGAGGAGAACCGCGCCGCGCGCCGCTGTCCCCCGTTCGCGGTAACGTGGCGGCCGAATCACGCCGCCTCCTGGGGTGCCACATCCCCGGAATCCCGGCACCCCCGAGGACCCCCCTGAGGACCACATGTCTGCCGCGCAGTACCCCGCCGTCTCCGTGATCATGCCGGTGCTCAACGAGGAACGCCATCTCAGGAACTCGGTCCGGCACATCCTCGAGCAGGAGTACGCCGGTGAGATGGAGGTGGTGATCGCCCTCGGCCCCTCGAACGACCGTACGGACGAGATCGCTGCCGAGCTGGTCGGGGAGGACTCCCGGGTCCACACGGTCCCCAACCCGACCGGCCGCACCCCCGCAGCGCTCAACGCTGCGATCAAGGCGTCACATCACCCGATCGTGGTACGGGTCGACGGCCACGGCATGCTCTCGCCGAACTACATCGCGACCGCTGTCCGCCTCCTGGAGGAGACCGGCGCGCAGAACGTCGGCGGCATCATGCACGCCGAGGGCGAGAACGCCTGGGAGGACGCCGTCGCCGCCGCGATGACGTCGAAGATCGGCGTCGGCAACGCGGCCTTCCACACCGGAGGGAAGGCGGGCCCGGCCGAGACCGTGTATCTGGGGGTCTTCCGCCGTGAGGCGCTGGAGCGCGCCGACGGCTACAACGTGGAGTTCGTCCGCGCCCAGGACTGGGAGCTGAACTTCCGCATCCGTGAGGCCGGCGGCCAGATCTGGTTCTCGCCCGAGCTGAAGGTGCAGTACCGCCCCCGGCCCAGCATCCGCGCGCTCTCCAAGCAGTACAGGGAGTACGGCCGCTGGCGTCACGTCGTGGCCCGCTACCACGCCGGCTCGATCAACCTGCGCTACCTGGCCCCGCCGACCGCCCTCTGCGCGGTGACCGCCGGGATCATCGTGGGCGCCGTCGTCACCCCGCTGGCGTTCGTCCTGCCGGTCGGGTACGTCGCGGCGATCGTCGCCGGGTCGCTGCCGGCCGGGAAGGGGCTCTCGCTGAAGGCGCGGGCGCAGATCCCGGTGGCGCTGGCCACCATGCACATGTCCTGGGGGTACGGCTTCCTGACCAGCCCCCGCTCGCTGGCGAAGCGGGTCATCGCCAGCCGCCGCCCCGCCGTGCAGGAGCAGCGGGAGCAGACCGCCTGAACCCCCTGAGTTCGCGAGACGTGTCCATGAGAAGGGGCCCCGCCCGCGGGCCCCTTCTCATGCGTACGAGGTCACCAGGTGAAGTTCGGGTTGACCTGCATGCACGCCTCCTCGTCCGCCCCGTTGAGCGGGTTCGCCGAGTCCGGTGTCTTCTCGTCGGCGGCCTTGGCGGGGTACGCCTCGTCCTTGCGCCAGTCGGCTCCCACGGCCAGGACGATGCCCGAGACATCGGTCGACTTCTTCACCTGGGACACCGGGATGCCCAGTGCCTTGGCGACCGCCTGCGCGTCGCCCTCGACGTCCGCGCTGGGGTACAGGATGCCGGTGGTCCCGGCCGGCTCGATGTCCTGGGAGTCGACCGAGGCCTTGGCGAAGCCGGCGTCCTTCAGCAGCTCCTGGACCGTACCGGCACGCCCCTGGACCGGACCGAGTGCGTCGGTGGAGGTCGCGTTGCGCACACTGACCGCGATCTCGTCGTCGGGGGCGGCCTGGTCCTTGGCGACGGGCGTCTTGCGCTTGGAGGCCTTGCCGTCGAGCGGGATGTCCTCCCGGATCATCCGGAACACCTGCTCGGCCTCCTCGGCCTTGGGGTAGACCCGGCCGCTGAACTGTCCCGTGCCGTACACGTTCGGCATGGTCGTCATGGTGATGCGGTCGGTCGGGGCCTTCTTCAGCTCCTCGGCCAGGTCGTACAGCTTCTTGACGGTGTCGAGGTCCTTGTCGACGGTCAGCGCGCTGGTGGCCGCCTCGGCGAGGTTCATCAGCTTTCCGGGGTCGGTGAGCTTGGTGCCCTTGCGCAGCTCGCGGACCATCGAGTTCAGGTACTGGTGCTGGGCCTTCGTCCGGCCGAGGTCCGTGTTGTCCTCGAAGCCGTACCGGGTGCGCAGCCACTGGAGGGCCTGCTTGCCCTTGACGGAGGTGGTGCCCTTCTCCAGCTTCAGCCCCGACCCCTTGCCGTCGCTGGTGTGCGAGTAGACGTTGGAGTCGACACAGACGGGAACGCCGCCGATCGCGTCGGCCATGGAGACCACACCCGCGAAGTCGATCATCATGAAGTGGTCGATGGTGATGCCGGTGAGCTCGTACCAGGTGGCGACCGTGCACCCGGGGCCGCCGCGTCCCAGGCTCTCGTTGGTCTGGACGTCGGATGTGCTGGCCGGGTACACCTTGTCGGTCTCCGGGTCGGTGCACCTGGGCATCTTCAGCATGGTGTCGCGCGGCATGCTGAGCACGGAGATGTTGCTGCGGTCCGCGGAGAGGTGGAGCAGCATCTGCACATCGGCGAGCGGGGGGCCTCCGAAGGTCTCCTTGGCGCCGCCCAGCTTCTGGTTGGCCGCGGAGTCCCGGGCGTCTGATCCGATGAGCAGGATGTTCAGCGGGGTCTGTCCTGCGGCGTTGGCCTTGTGGTCGGCCATCTCCTTGTCGCCGAGGGTCAGATCCTCTTTCTTGATGTTTGCGTTGAGGTGCTTGTAGTAGAGGTATCCGGCGCCGCCGGTGCCGAGTATCAGCAGTGCGAGAACGGACGCCACCCAGCGCAGGACACGTCGTTTGCCGCCTTTGCGGGGGGCTCGACGGGACCGGCGGTCCGGCCCGGCGGTCCCGCTTCCGCCCTCCGGCGGGGCGGACCGCTCACGTCGGCCGTGCCCCTGTCGCCCGGTGCCGCCGGACGCGTCGTCACCGCCGTCGCTCCGCGGCCCGTCATGCCGTCCGCGTGAGCGTGTCCCCTCCCCGCGTGTGCTGCTCCGTCCCACCAGGCCCCCCTGCTCCTCGAGAATTCTGTTGTGGCGCGACGACGCGTCGTCACTTCGCGCATTCCGCCTTGTCGGCGCTGGCCCGCTGAATGTCCGCCGGCGCCTTTGCCGGACCTGTGAGGGCTACTCCGGCGCCCTTGAAATCCGCTCCCAGGGTCAGCGCCATCGCCTGGAGGCCTTCGTCGTCGGCCGCTCCCTGCTTGAGAGCGGTGGCGGGCAGGCCCATGATGTCCGCGAGTGCGCGGGCCTGGTCCGCCTGGCCCGGCGCGTACGCCAGGGTCGTGCTGTCGATCTTCGCGGGGGCGTTGCCCTTGTTCGTGGAACGCGGCACGCCCTGCTGGTTCCGCAGCCAGGTGACGGTCGCGTCCGCCGCCCCGGTGATGTCGCCTCCGTTGAGGACGTCGACGTCTATGTCCCCGGCCTCGGCCCTGCTGCCCTTGAGGACGGCCTTCTGCTTGCTCCTGGTTGCCTGTTCCTTCTTCTTCACCTCGGTGAGCGAGGTGTCGGAGCGCATCATCGCGAACACCTGCTGGGACTTCTGCGGGTCCACGACCACGGTGACCGGTGTCGGCTCGGCCGGGTTGTCCTTCACCGGCATCGTGAGGAAGGTGATGTTCTTGGTGTCGGTCCGCTTGAGCTCCTGGGCCAGCGAGGTCAGCTTCTTGATGGACCCGATGCCGGAGTCGACGGTGAGCGCCTCGGTCGCCGAGTCGGCGAGCTTGAAGAGTTTGGTCGGGTCGGTCAGCGTGTCGTCGGACTTCATCCGACGGATCATCGAGCCGATGAACTGCTGCTGGACCTTGATCCGGTCCAGGTCGCTCTCGTTCCCGAAGCTGTGCCGGGTGCGGACGAAGGCCAGCGCGTCCTCGCCCTCGATCGTGGACTCGCCGGCCGGCAGGTCGAGATGGGAGTCCGGGTCCTCGACCGCCTTGTCCAGGCAGACCGTGACGCCGCCGACGGCCGTGGAGAGTGTCTTGACCGCGTTGAAGTCGACCATCATGAAGTGG
>NZ_JBEZIH010000051.1:0-24316 GCF_040650935.1 Streptomyces sp. NPDC048565 | reverse complement strand
AGGGAACGACGCCCCCGGTTGATCGAACGGTCCCGGACCTCGAAGTCCATCGCACTCCCCGAGCTGGGGTGTTGCGACGACCACTAGAACCCAAGCCGGGGGTGTGCGGGGCCGTTCCGAACAGGCTGGTGGGGCGGGCGTCAGAGCTTGTCGATCACGTAGTCGATGGACGCCGTGAGCGCCTGTACGTCCGCCGGGTCGATCGCCGGGAACATCGCCACGCGCAGCTGGTTGCGGCCCAGCTTGCGGTACGGCTCCGTGTCGACGATGCCGTTGGCGCGGAGCACCTTGGCGACGGCCGCCGCGTCGATGCCGTCCTCGAAGTCGATCGTGCCGATGACCTGAGAGCGCTTCGCCGGGTCGGTGACGAACGGGGTGGCGTACTTGGACTCCTCGGCCCAGCCGTACAGGTGCTGCGAGGACGCTGCCGTGCGGCCCGTCGTGAAGTCCAGGCCGCCCTGGGTGTTCATCCACTTCAGCTGCTCGTTCAGCAGGAAGAGGGTGGCCAGCGCCGGGGTGTTGTACGTCTGGTTCTTCAGGGAGTTGTCGATCGCCGTGGGCAGCGAGAAGAACTCCGGGACGTGCCGGCCGGAGGCGTGGACGCGCGCGGCGCGGTCCAGGGCCGCCGGGGAGAACACGCCGATCCACAGGCCGCCGTCGGAGGCGAAGGACTTCTGCGGGGCGAAGTAGTAGACGTCGGTCTGGGTGATGTCGACCGGCAGGCCGCCCGCGCCCGAGGTGGCGTCCACCAGGACCAGGGAGCCGTCGTCGGCGCCCGCGACCCGCTTGACGGGGGCCGCGACACCGGTGGAGGTCTCGTTGTGGGTGAAGGCGTAGACGTCGACGCCCGCCTCGGCCTTCGGGTCCGGGTGGGTGCCCGGCTCGGAGGCGATGACGGTCGGGTCGGCCAGCCACGGGGCGAGCTTGGCGGCCTTCGCGAACTTCGAGGAGAACTCGCCGAAGTTGAGGTGCTGGGACTTCGACTCGATCAGACCGTGCGTCGCGACGTCCCAGAAGGCGGTGGACCCGCCGTTGCCCAGGATGACCTCGTAACCCTCGGGGAGGGAGAAGAGGCTGCGTACGCCGTCACGTACCTCGCCGACCAGGTTCTTCACAGGAGCCTGGCGGTGGGACGTACCGAGAAGGGAGGTGCCGGTCGCGGCGAGCGCGTCGACCGCCTCCGTCCGCACCTTGGAGGGCCCGGCGCCGAAACGTCCGTCGGCGGGCTTGAGGTCTGCGGGAATCTGGATGTCAGCCACGACCCGGAGCGTAGTCCCTCCCGGACACGGTCGAGGACCGTGTCCGTCGGATGAGACGCGCGCTCCGGGACGTGGCTGACGCGATCGGCCCGGGACCGGCCCGGGTCGACCGGGAGCCGTGCGGGGGCGTCAGCCCAGGTCGACCGGGAGCTCGTACAGGTCGTTCTGCGTCACGATCGGCTTGTTCCGCAGGTGGGAGGCCGGTACCGCGAGGTCCAGGTCGGGGAAGCGCTCGTACAGCGCGGGCAGCGCGACCCCCGCCTCCAGCCGGGACAGTGCGGCGCCCGGGCAGACGTGCGGGCCGTGGCCGAAGGCGATGTGGCGGTTGGGGGAGCGGGTGATGTCGAACTCGCCCGCCGTCGCCCCGTACTGCTGCTCGTCGCGGCCCAGCGCGCCGAACGACACGATGAGCGCCTCGCCCTTCGGCAGGACCTTGTCGCCGACCTCGATGTCCTCGGTCGCGAAGCGGATCAGGACGTGCGAGGTCGGGGTGTTCCAGCGCAGCGTCTCCTCGATCACGTTCTCCCAGGGCACCTCGCCGCTCAGCACGCGCTTGCGCTGCTCGGGGTGGGTCTGGAGCGCCTCGACGACATTGACGACCAGGCTGATCGTGGTCTCGTGACCGGCCGCGATGATCAGTTGCAGTGTGTTGACGATCTCCTCGTCGGAGAGGTGGTCGCCCTCCTCGGACGCCGCGATCAGGGCGCTGGTGAGGTCGTCGCCGGGGTTCGTCCGCTTGTCGTCGACGATCTTCGTGAAGAGGGTGCCGAGGTCCGCCATCATCTGCGGGACCTCGTCGGGCGGGGTCTGCGTGGAGAAGAACTTCTCGAACAGCATCTTGAGCCGGGGGTGGTCGGCCGCGTCGACACCCATCAGTTCGCTGATGACGTTCATCGGCAGCGGGTAGGCGAACTCGGCCTTCAGGTCGACCGCCTCGCCCTTGGGCAGCGCCGCGAGCCGGTCGAGGGAGGCGTTCGTCAGCGCCTCGATGCCGGCGCGCAGCCGCTCGACCCGCTTCACCGTCAGCGCCTGCGCGACCAGGCTGCGCAGCCTGCGGTGCTCGGAGCCGTCGACGGTCAGCATGGAGCGGCCCGGGTTGGCGAGGCCGATCAGCGGCCAGTCCATCGGTATCTCACCGCGCTGCCAGGCGTTCCATACGTCGATGTCCTTGACCACCCGGCTGTCGGTGAGCAGCTGGCGCGCCTCGGCGTGGTGCGTCACCGCGTAGCAGTGCACCCCGCCGGGGAGTTCCACCTCGGCCAGCGGGCCGGCGGCGCGCAGTGCCGCGCTCTCGGTGTCGAGGTCGGCGACGAGGGGATCGAGGGCGATCCGGGTCATTTCTGGCCTCCAAGTGCGGGGGTGGGCGTGAAGTGCACCGGCAGTTCCGTCAGCCCGCGCAGCCACGGGGACGGGCGCCGGGTCAGCTGGTCCTCGGGGACGGCGAGGTCGACGTCCGGGAGCCGATCCAGGAGCACCTCGATCCCCGTACGGGCGATGACCTCCGCGGTCTCCTGGGCGGGGAACGGGCAGCGGTGCTCGCCGTGGCCGAAGGAGAGGAACGCGTTGTTGCCGCCGGTCAGCGTGGAGCCGTCGGTGCGTACCTGCGGGTCGCCGTTGGCGGCGGCGATACCGAGGAGCAGGAGGTCCCCGGTGCGGATGTGGCGTCCGCCGATGTGGGTGTCCCGGGACGCCCAGCGGCCCGCGACGTTCTGGGTGGGGGTGTCCTCCCAGAGCACCTCGTTCATGGCTTCGGCGACGCTGTGCCGGCCGCCGGACAGGGACGCGGCGAAGCGGTCGTCGGTGAGCATCAGGCGCAGCGAGTTGCCCATCCAGTCGGCGGTCGGCTGGTGGCCAGCCGCCATCATCACCATGAGGTCCTGCGCGACCTCCTCGTCGGTGAAGCCGCCCGGGTCCTGGAGCATCCGCGTCGCGACGTCGTCACCGGGGACGACGTGCTTGTCGGCGAGGAGCTGGAACATGGCGCCGCCGAGGTGCTGCTGGCCGGCCAGGGCCCGTTCGCGGCCATCGATCATGTCGTTGAGCGCGCCGACGAGCGGCCCGCCGACCGCGTCGCTGAATCCGTAGATCCTCGCCAGGACACGGGCGGGCAGCAGCATCGCGTAGTCGGCGATGATGTCGGTGCGGCCGGTGGAGCAGAAGCGGTCGATGAGGTCGTCGGCGAACTCCTCGGCGTACTGCTTGAGCACGAAGGGGTCCACGCCCTCCAGCGCGTTGCTGATCATGGTGGCGCGCACGGTGTGCCGTTCGCCGACCGTGTAGAGGATCGACGGCTGCTTGTGGCCGATCATCGGCAGCAGCGGCCAGTCGTCCGGGATGTGCTCCCACTGGTTCCACAGGTCCGAGTCGCGGCTGAAGAGCACCGGGTCGTTGGTGACCTGGTGCAGCTCCCGGTAGCCGAGGATCAGCCACGCGGGTACGTCGCCGTCGAGCACCACGGGGGCCACGGAGCCCTGGTCGCGGCGCATGTCCCGGTACAGCTGCACGGGGTCGGTCTGGAACCTGGGTCCGGACAGCGGTGAGAAGGTCTCGGACATGGGGCACTTGGTCACGGGGTGTGCTCCGGGGTCATGGCCGCCGTGCCCTGGCCGCCGCTGAGGGCGGGGGCCGCGGCGCTCTTCGCGCGGGCGACGGCGAGTGCGTGGACGTGCTCGACCAGCGTGATCAGGACGTACTTGCTGGAGGAGCGGTCCCGGGCGTCGCACTCGACGAGCGGCACGTCGGGGGAGAGGTCGAGGGCCTCGCGGATCTGCTGTTCGGTGTGGAGCGGGCCGCCGAAGTCGTTGCACGCGACGATGAACGGCGTGCCGTGGTGCTCCAGCCGGTCGATCGCGTACCAGGAGTCGGCGAGCCGCCGGGTGTCGGCGAGGACGACGGCGCCGAGGGTGCCGGAGAAGAGGCGGTCCCAGAGGAACCAGAAGCGTTCCTGGCCCGGTGCGCCGAAGAGGTAGAGGACCGAACGCGCGTCGAGCGTGATGCGGCCGAAGTCGAAGGCGACCGTGGTGGACGTCTTGGAGTGCACCCCGTCGAGGTCGTCGACGGCTTCGCCCGCGCTGGTCATGGTCTCTTCCGTGTTGAGCGGACGGATCTCGCTCACGGATCGGACCATGGTGGTCTTGCCGACCCCGAAGCCGCCGACAACGACGATCTTCAGTCCGTTGTCGGCCGTCGCCTGCAGGGCGGCACGGTCAGAGGTTGCGGAGTCCAACGAGCACCTGTTCCAGGGTGTCGGTGTCGGGGAGCCGGTCCTCGACACGTGCAGTACGGGGGTGGCGGGCGCTGATCCGGCCGGTGTCCAGCAGGTCGCACAGCATGATGCGGACGATGCCGATGGGCAGATCCAGGGTGGCCGAGATCTCGACGACCGCGGTGGGGCGTTGGCACATCCGCAGGATCGCGACGTGCTCCGACTGCATCCCGGAGGTCGGTTCGCACTCGGCGACGACGAGCGTCACCAGGTCGAACGCGGCCGAGTCCGACCGGCTGCGGCCACCCGTCAGGGTGTACAGCCGGTCCGGGTCGTCGTCGCGTCCGGGGCGGGGGCGCGGGACGGGAGTCATACGTCAGCGGTTTCCGTCGCCGGGGCGCCGGCCCCGCCGCGTGGTGGGGCGACGAGGTGTTCGCCGAGCTGCTCGACGAGTTCGCTCATGTTGTGGCCGACGAGGCCGACGTCGGAGTCCTCGGCCGCCACGACGGCCAGGTGGGCGCCCGCGCCCGCCTCGACGATGAAGAGCACGCCGCCGTAGAACTCGGTCATCGCGGACCGTACGCCGCCGGTGCCGTCACCGAACTCGACGGACGCGCCGTGCGACAGGCTCTGGATGCCGGCGGAGATCGCTGCCAGCTGGTCGGCCTGGTCGACGGAGAGTTCGGGGGTGCGGCACAGTTTCAGGCCGTCCCGTGACAGGACGAGAGCGTGCCGGGCGCCGGGGGTGCGGTCGAGCAGCCCCTCCAGCAGCCAGTTCAGCTTCTCGTCGGTGGTCGCGCTCATCGGGTGTTGCCTTCTTCCGGGTGCGGGGAATTGGCTCGTACGGCCTGGCTGAAGGTGCTGAAGCGGGCAGCCTGCACCTTCGGGTCGGTGGTACGAGGCCTGGGGGAATCGGCTTCGCCGGGGGCGCCGTTGCCGCCGGTACGGGCCTCCGCGGCGGCCAGGGTGCGGCCACGGCGGCGCTTGGGCAGTCCGCTCTCGCCGAACTGGGGGACGGCACCGGTGGATTCGGACGCGGACTCGCTGTCCGTGCGGGACGTGGACCCGGGGGTGTCCGCGGCGGCCGGGTCGCGCTTCTCCGCGTCGGGCGTGGTGTGGGCCGGCTCGGGCTCGGGGCGCCGGGCGGGCCGCGCCGGGGCGGCGGCCGGTGTGGGCGTACGGGAGATGAGCTCCTGCGGCAGCATCATCAGCGCGCCCGTGCCGCCGCGCGCCGACGGCCGGAAGGAGACGGTCAGGCCGTGCTTCCTGGCCAGCCGGCCGACGACGGTGAGACCGAGCCTGGTGCCGGAGAGGCCCGTGAGGTCCTGGTCGGATGCGGACACGGCGCGCTCGGCGCGGCGCAGCTGTACATCGCTCATCACCAGGCCGCTGTCCTCGACGGTGACGACGATGCCCGCCGGGACCTCCTCGACGTACACATGCACCTCGGCGGTGGGCGGCGAGAAGTTGGCGGCGTTGTCGAGGAGTTCGGCCAGGGCGTGCATGACGCCTTCGGCGGCGTGGCCGGCGATGGCCACGTCGCTGGTCGAGTGGAGGCGGATGCGCTGGTAGCCGCCGATACGGCCCATGGCGCCGCGCAGGATGGACTCCATCACGATCGGCTTGGCCCAGCGGCGTCCGGAACGCGCCCCGGTCAGCACGGCGATGGAGTCGGCGAGACGGCCCGCCTGGGCCGTGCGGTGATCCAGGTGCAGCAGATCGCCGAGCACGTCCTCGGCGGTGTGCCGGTGCTCCATCTCGCGCAGGTCGGCCAGCATGCTCGTGGCCAGGGCCTGCATCCTGCCCGCGGCGTTGGCGCAGGCGGCGACCGCGGCGGAGCGCTCGGTCTCGCTGCGCCGGGCGCGGGCGGTGAGCCGCGCGGTCTCGGTGGTGAGCCGTTCGCGCTGCTCGGCGGCGTCGGTGGTGATCCGGCTGATCCGGGCGTCGGCCTCGGCGGTGAGCCGGGCCGTCTCGGCGGCGGCGGCAGCCTTGAGCCGGGCGGTCTCGGCGGTGAAGCGCTGGGCCTCGGCGGCCGAGTTCGAGACGAGGCGGGAGGTCTCGGCGGTGAAGCGCTGCGCCTCGGCGGCCCTCAGGGCGCGCATATGGCGTGCGGTGGCGAGTGTGTGGACCGTGACGGCCACCGCGGCGCACAGCACGACGGCGGCGGCGCCCGCGCCCCAGGCGAGTGGGGTCCGTACCGAGTCGGGAGCGGCGGCGACCGCCCACAGGCACAGAGCGCAGGTGATGGCTGCCGATATCAGCAGGGCGTATGCGGTCGGCCGGAGTGAAGGGCGCAATCGGAGTCCTCGGGGCGGACGGTGCGGCGGGAGGGGCAGATGAGCAGGGACAATCGGGATATATCGGTGCGGTGATGGTGAAAGAACCACAACTGGAGCTGATTGTTCCCGATCAAGTCACGGCAACTATAGGAGAATTGGCGACTTGTTTGGGGATTCCTTGTGGCTACTTCTGTATGAAATCTGGCTTGAATCGACTTGGTTCGTGTCTTGTTGTCGGTGTTCCCGGGTGTGAGTGGCGGGACAGGCGGGCGAGTCGCGACGAATGTGACGATATATCCCCTGTGTGGGGCTTGATTTGTCACGATCGTCGCTCGCGAGCCGGTGGCCAGCTAGTGTGAGCGCTCCGGTGCGTCCGACCTCCCAGGTCGGCACTGCCGTAAGACACACCGCGCGCCTTGAAGGGGGAGGCGCCGCGTGGCCCCGACGGAGGACGCAGCAACCGTGGACGCGCAAGGCCGTGGGCGGGACGAGGGAATCGACCCCGCAGACCAGTGGGTACTCAACCCGGACACCGGTGATTACGAACTGCGACTGACCCCTTCCCCAGGGCGATCGTCGGCGTCGGCGGGTGCCCCCGAGGCGAGAACGCCCGGGGCGCGCCGTACACCGACGCCGGAGGCGGCGCCGCCCGGCGACCGGGCCTCCGTGCCCGGGCAGCGCAGCGGGCGCCGGGGCTCCGGCGGCGGGCGCGGGGACCGGGGGGACCGGGACGATGCGCGGAAGCCGGGGGGCCGGGCGGCGCCGCCCACCACCGGACGCCGCAAGGCCAAGCCCAAGAAGTCCCGTAAGAAGAAGGCCCTGGTGTGGACCGGCGGCGTGCTGGCCTTCCTGCTGGTGGGCACCGGCACCGCGGGCTATCTCGTGTACCAGCACTTCAACGGGAACATCACGGCCCTGTCCACCGATGGGGCCGGCACCGGCGGCTTCAGCAAGGACCGGGCGATCAACGTCCTGGTGATCGGCACCGACAAGCGGACCGGCGAGGGCAACGAGGGCTACGGGGACGCGGGCAGTGTCGGCCACGCCGACACCAACATCCTCTTCCACGTCTCCAAGGACCGTACGAACGCGACCGCGCTCAGCATCCCGCGTGACCTGATAACGGACATCCCGAACTGTCCGACCAAACTGGACGGGGAGACGAAGGACATCCCCGGCACCACGGGCGACCGCTTCAACACCAGCCTCGGACAGTCCGACCGCACCCCCAGCTGCACCATGAGGACCGTCACCGAGCTCACCGGCCTCGAGGTCGACCACTTCATGGTGGCCGACTTCAACGCGGTCAAGTCCCTGACGACGGCCGTCGGCGGTGTGGAGGTCTGCCTCGCCAAGGACATCGACGACAAGGACTCCCACCTCAAGCTCCCCAAGGGGAAGCACACCATCGAGGGTGAAGAGGCCCTGTCCTTCCTGCGTACGCGCCACTCCGTCGGATTCGGCAGCGACCTGAGCCGCATCGAGATCCAGCAGCAGTTCCTGAGCTCGTTGATGCGCAAGCTGAAGTCCAACGACACCCTGACCAGCCCCACCAAGATGTGGACGCTCGCGGAGGCCGCCACCAAGGCCCTCACCGTCGACGACAAGATCTCCGACATAAACCAGCTCCGCAAGCTGGGCATGGAGCTGGCGTCGGTCGACCCCAAGAACATCACCTTCGCCACCGTCCCGGTGCGGGACAACCCGGATGACGCGGCGACCGTCGTGCTCGACGACGCCAAGTCCGAGAAGGTCTTCTCGATGATGCGTGAGGACGTCTCCTTCACCGCGGTGGAGAAGCAGGAGAAGGCGGCGGCGAAGGCCAAGAACGACGCCAAGCTGAAGGGCGAGAAGGCCGCGGCCGGGGACGTGCGGGTCGACGTCTACAACGGCGGCGCCCCCGCCGGCTCCGCGCAGGCCGCCCTGGACTGGCTCCAGAACGAAGAGGGCGTACTCAAGTCCGCGAACCAGGCGAACGCCTCGGAGAACGTGAAGAAGACGCAGCTCGTCTACGCCCCCAACCAGGCGGACCAGGCCCGCCGGCTGGCCGACATGATGGGCCTGACGGCCTCGGCCCTGAAGCCGACGAAGACGGACGCGGGCGAGATGGACCCGATGACGCTGACCCTGGGCCCGGACTTCACGGAGGCGGGCAGCCCGCTCTCGGCCCCTGGCAAGACACCGGAGGGCGTCCAGCGAGTGGAGGCGGACAAGACGGTCTGCGCCGAGTAGCCGAGGCCGCCCGGGGGGCCCGGCCGGACGGGCCCCGCCCGAGTGGCCCGGGGGGCCCGGCCGGCCCTGCACGACGGGCCGGCCTTGCGCCAGTGGCCGGTCCCGCGCCACGGGCCCGGCCTCGCACCACCCGCCCGGCCCGGCGCATCCAGCCCGTCCGGCGTTTGAGGACGGAACCCTCGCGTGGATCCGGGCGAGTCCTGTCCGCAAGCCGCACCCCGGCACGGCCGACCCCGGCACGGCCGACCCCGGCACGGCCGACCCCGGCACGGCCGACCCCGGCACGGCCGACCCCGGCACGGCCGACCCCCGCAGGAGAGGGCCCCGCGTCAGACCTTCGCGACGGCCGAACTCACCGCCGCAGACAGCCGCTCGTTCTCCGGCGCGGCTCCCCCGGGGAGGGCGAACCGGCGCCGGGTGTAGCCGTAGGCAACGCCGCTGACCGGATCGGCGTACGCCTGCGACCCGGCGGCCCCCGAGTGCCCGAAGGCACCGTCGCCCAGGGCCGGGTAGACCTGCTGCTGCGCCTCGAAGCCGAGAGCGAACGGGTCGATCGCGGCGGTCACCACATCGGTCCCCCTCCACCGCACGCGCCCAACCTCGGCCACCGTCTCCGGCGTGAGCAGCGCCGGCCTCCCGGCGAGTCCGGAGATCGCCGCGGCGTACATCCCCGCCAGTCCACGCGCCGAGCCGACCCCGCCGACCGAGGCCGGGCCGAGTGCGCGTACCGCGCGGCTGTTGCCGAGTGCGACCAGGTCGAGCGGCGGGTCCGAGGCGTAGCCGAACGCGAGCGCCATCAGGCCGTCCAGGTCGATCGGGTTCGCCGCGGCCTCCGCCGCCTGCTCGGGCGTGGCCACGCCGGGCCGGACGCCCACGTGGCGATGTTCGAGCTCCTCGGGCAGGCCGAGGTGGAAGTCCAGCCCGTAGGGCGCGCGTACCCGCTCCTCGAAGATCTCCTGGATCGAGCGCCCGGTGGTCCGGCGGACCACCTCGCCGGTGAGGGCGCCGATCACCAGCGCGTGGTAGCCGTTCTCCGTGCCGGGCGTCCAGTAGGGGCGCTGTCCCGCCAGCCGCGCCGCGATGACACGGTCGTCGGCCAGCTCCTCGATGGTGAACCCGCCGTCCGCCCAGATCAGTCCGGCCCGGTGCGAGATCAGCTCGCGCACGGTCAGTTCGCCCTTGCCCTCGGCGGCGAACTCCGGCCAGTAGGACGCGACCGTACGGTCAGGACCGATGACGCCGTCCTGGATGAGCAGGGCGACGACGAGGTGTGCGGCGCCCTTGGTCGAGGAGTACACGGAGGGCAGGGAGTCCCCGGTGATGCCCTCCCCGGCCCACAGATCCACGACGAGGCGGTCACGGTGATACACGGCCAGTTGGCTGCCCGGCTCCGTGTGGTCCGCGGCCAGCACGGCGGCGAACTCCTCCCGTACGCCCTCGAAGCCCGCAGCGACCGTGCCGTGCACGGTGATGGTGGCGGTGTCGCCGGTGTCCGTCATGGAACTCCCCCAGAATCGATCGGCTCGTTCGTTACACGGGTCCCAACTCCCGTGCATCGCGGGCCCATTCCCGGCTACGACAGGAAATTTCCGGGGCGCAGGGGGTGTTCGCGGGCGACGACCTCCCGGGCGAGCGCCGCCAGTCGGGGAAGCGCGGGATGGCCCGGCCCGTCCCGGCGGACCAGCAGGACGGGGAGCGGCGGGGCGTCGGTCAGCGGCACGTAGGCGACACCGGCGTACGGGTGCATCTGGGCGGTGGAGGTCCCCGAGACCCCGACGCCCCGCCCGGCCGCGATGGCGGTGATCCAGTCGTCGGTGTTGGCGACGGTCACGGTGGCGGCCGGCCGGGCGTCGGGGGGCCACAGGGCGAGCGTGGTGGTGCCCGAGACGGTGTTCAGGACGACCGCGTCACCGGTCAGATCGGCCAGCGACAGCGAGGCGCGGGCGGCGAGCGGGCCGTCGGCGGCCACGGCCGCGACCCGGGTCTCGGTGAACAGCACCTCGGTGATGAGCCCCGGGGCGTCCACGGGCCCGCGCAGCAGGGCCGCGTCCACCTCGCCGCGTGTGAGGCCGGCCGTACGGTCGTCGATGCGCAGCAGTTCGAGCGGGGTGTCAGGATGCCGCTGCTGCCAGGTCCGCAGCAACGGCGTGGTGTACGGGCCGAGCGCGGACCAGGCGTGCCCGATCCGCAGCGGCCAGTGGTGCAGCCGGCCCGGGTCGAGGGCCGCGTCGAAGGCGCCGACGGCGGCGGCCGCCCTGTCGCGGAAGGCGACGCCTTCGGGGGTGAGCGCGAGATGGTGGGTGGACCGGTCGACGAGCCGGACGCCCAGGTGCCTCTCCAGGGCGGCGAGCGTACGCGAGACGACGGGCTGGGTGACCCGGAGCCGGTCGGCGGCCCGTGTGACGCTGCCCGTGTCGGCGATGGCGAGGAAGGCCCGCAGATGCCGGACCTCGATGCCCCGTCCGCCGTTACCCGCGCCTTGTCCGGTGCTCATGCCAGCGCTCATGTCTGCGGAGCATAACGGGAGCGCAATCGGCATTTCACGGGAGGCGCGCGCATCCCTACGGTGAGGGCGTGAACGGCCGCACGGCGAGGGGTGTGACCCTCATCGGGTGGTGCCGTAACGTAGACCTGCTGGTGCACTCCAGTGGACTCGATGTCCATGGAACTCGATGAAAGGTTTCCGGTGAACGACCCGCGCGTTGCCGCAGAGCCGGCCGCTGCCGTTGCCGTACCCGAGGCGGTGTCCGCGCTCGACGAGCCGGGTCACGGCCGGCCGGGGCGGCCCGGGGCCAGGAGGGCCGCGCTCGGCCCGGTCGCGCTGGTCGTGGCGGGCGGGCTCTCCGTCCAGTTCGGCGCGGGGGTCGCCGTCCTGCTGATGCCGAGGGCGGGCGCGCTGGGTGTCGTCACCCTGCGCCTCGCCGTGGCGGCGGTCGTGCTGCTGGCTGTCTGCCGGCCGAAGCTGCGGGGGCACTCGCGCGCCGACTGGGGCACGGTGCTCGCCTTCGGCGTCGCGATGGGCAGCATGAACATGCTCTTCTACCAGGCCGTCGACCGCATCCCCCTCGGCGTCGCCGTGACCCTGGAGGTGCTGGGTCCGCTCGCCCTGTCCGTCATCGCCTCCCGCCGTCTGGTCAACCTCCTCTGGGCGGCGCTGGCACTGGGCGGCGTCCTCCTGCTCAGCGGCGGCGGCTTCGACCGGCTGGATCCGGTCGGGGCGGCGTTCGCCCTGTGCGCGGGCGCCATGTGGGCGACGTACATCATCTTCAGTGCCCGCACAGGCCGCCGCTTCCCGCAGGCGGACGGGCTGGCCCTGGCCATGGTGGTGGCGACCGTCCTCTCGCTGCCCTTCGGCATCGTGGAGGCGGGCTCGAAGCTCCTGGTCCCCACCACCCTGGCGCTCGGTGCGGCCGTGGCGCTGCTGAGCTCGGTCCTCCCGTACACCCTCGAACTCATGGCCCTGCGCCGGCTGCCCGCACCCACCTTCGCGATCCTGATGAGCCTCGAACCGGCCATCGCGGCCATGGCGGGCTTCCTCCTCCTCGACCAGGCCCTCTCGACGACCGACGCGCTGGCCATCGCCCTGGTCATCGGGGCGAGCATGGGCGCGGTCCGCAGCCAGACGTCCCGCCGGACGTCCCGCCGGACGGTGCGCACCGTGTCGTCGCGCCGGGAGCGGGCGCGGGAGGCACGATGGAAGGGAGCGGAGGAAGGAGGCCCGCGCATGGGATCCGCGAAGGAAACAGACGAGTACGACGGGCTGTACGCCCACACCCCCTCGCAGGCCGAGGGTGACCGCGACGAACCGCCCGTGCGCGGCCGGACCCCTGAGACCCACCCCGACGTCCCTCGCACCGAACCCTCGCAGGCCGAGGGCGACCGCACGGAGTAGGCGGGGGCCGCCGGCCGTGACGCGGGTCCGGCGGTCGTGGGGAAGTTGCGGACCACATGGCACCCGAAATGACCGATTCGAGGGTCCGAAACCCCCGCCGCCAAGAGCGTGGTGCTGACCGTGCGCTGGCCCTCCGTCCCCGGCTACCGCGCGGCGGGCTAGTTGTGCCGCAGTCGGCGAGGCAGATGTCCGGCCAGAAAATCATGCAAGCATGCTTGCTTGTTTTCGGGGCCGCTGGCATGCTCCGGGGCACACCGCCACGCCCCGAGGGGAGCGCACCGTGCCCGACGCATCGGCCGTGACCGCCGCCGTGCTCGACGACATGCGTGAGGAGAGCGACGAACTCGACCTGCTGGTCGCCGGGTTGAGCGCACAGGAGTGGGCCGTGCCGACCCCCGCCGAGGGCTGGACCGTCGCCCACCAGATCGCTCACCTCAACTGGACCGACGAGGTGGCCCTGACCGCCGCCACCGAGCCCGATGCCTTCGCCGCCGAGGTCGGGAAGGCGCTCGCCGCCCCCGAGACCTTCGTCGGCGACGCGGCCGACGAGGCCGTCGCCGCCCTGACGCCCCAGGCGCTGCTCGTGGAGTGGCGGACCGGCCGGGCCCGGCTCCAGGAGGCGCTCCGGGCGGCGCCCGCCGGGGCGAAGATGCCGTGGTACGGGCCACCCATGAGCGTCGCGTCGATGGCGACCGCACGGCTCATGGAGACCTGGGCCCATGGGCAGGACGTCGCCGACGCGTTGGGTGTGGGCAGGAAGCCGACCGCCCGGCTGCGGCACGTCGCCAGGATCGGCGTACGGGCCCGGGACTACGCCTATGCCGTACGGGGGATGCGTCCGCCCGCCGAGCAGTTCCGGGTGGAACTGCGCGCCGAGGACGGCGGACTGACCGTGTACGGGCCCGAGGACGCCGCCCAGCGGGTCACCGGGCCACTGCTCGATTTCTGCCTGCTCGTCACCCAGCGCGCCCACCGGGACGATCTCGCCGTCCGGGCCGTGGGCGCCGACGCCGGGCAGTGGCTCGACATCGCGCAGGCCTTCGCCGGACCGGCGGGACCCGGGCGGCCGCCACGGGGGGCCGGTCGGTGAGCGGGCGAGTGGCCCAGCCGGTGACCCCGCCCCCGCCGCTGCGTATCGGTAATGCGTCCGGGTTCTACGGTGACCGCTTCGACGCCGTGCGCGACATGCTCACCGGTGGCCCGCTGGACGTCCTCACCGGGGACTACCTCGCCGAACTCACCATGCTGATCCTGGGCCGCAGCCGCCTCAAGGACCCCGCTCGCGGATACGCCTCCACCTTCCTGCGGCAGCTGGAGGAGAGTCTGGGGCTCGCCCACGAGCGGGGCGTGAAGATCGTCACCAACGCCGGCGGACTCAATCCGGCCGGACTCGCCGACGCCGTACGGGAGCTGGCGGACCGGACCGGCGTCCCCGCGCGCGTCGCGTACGTCGAGGGCGACAGCCGCCCCGTGCCCGAGGGGTACCTCACCGCCAACGCCTACCTCGGCGGCGCCGGCATCGCCGCCTGCCTGCGGGCCGGGGCCGACATCGTCGTCACCGGCCGGGTCACCGACGCAGCCCTAGTCACCGGGCCCGCCGCCGCCCACTTCGGCTGGGGGCCTGACGCCCGCGACGCCCTCGCCGGAGCGGTCGTCGCCGGGCATGTCCTGGAGTGCGGTACCCAGGCGACCGGCGGCAACTACGCCTTCTTCGGCGACCACGACGTCCGCCGCCCCGGATTCCCGCTGGCCGAGATCCACGAGGACGGAAGCAGCGTCATCACCAAGCACGACGGCACGGGCGGCGTCGTCGACATCGGTACGGTCACCGCTCAGCTGCTGTACGAGACCGGCGGCGCCCGCTACGCGGGACCCGATGTCACCGCCAGGCTCGACACCGTCGACCTGACGGCGGACGGGCCGGACCGGGTGCGGATCGGCGGTGTGCGGGGCGAGGCGCCGCCGCCCACGCTGAAGGTCGGGCTCAACCGGCTCGGCGGGTGGCGCAACGAGGTCGTCTTCGTGCTGACCGGGCTCGATATCGAGGCCAAGGCCCGGCTCGTGCGGGAGCAGTTCGCCGACGCCCTCGACCGCGCGGGCCCGGCCCCCGCCGAGGTGCGGTGGGAGCTCGCGCGCACCGACCGGGCCGACGCCGGCACCGAGGAGACCGCGAGCGCCCTGCTCCGGCTCGTCGTGCGCGACCCGGACGCGGAGGCGGTCGGCCGGGCGGTGTCGGGGGCCGCCGTCGAGCTTGCGCTCGGCAGCTACCCGGGCTTCCATGTGACGGCCCCGCCCGGGAAGGGCGCGCCGTACGGGGTGTTCGAGGCGGCGTACGTACCGGCCGGGGAGGTCGAGCACGTCGCCGTGCTGCCCGACGGGGAACGCGAGACCGTTCCGCCGGCCCCGGGGCCGTACCAGGAGCTTGGCGAGGTCCCGGAGCCGGATCTCCCGGAGCCGCTGCCCGCCGGGCCCACCCGTACCGTCCCCCTCGGCCGCGTGGCCGGCGCCCGCAGTGGCGACAAGGGCGGGGACGCCAACGTCGGCGTGTGGGTGCGCACGGACGAGGCCTGGCGTTGGCTGAGCCATGAGTTGACCGTCGAGCGGTTCGTGGAGCTGCTGCCGGAGACCGGCGGGCTCACCGTCGTACGCCATGTCCTTCCCCGGCTGCGGGCGCTCAACTTCGTCGTCCACGGCCTCCTCGGCGAGGGCGTCGCCGCGCAGGCGCGCTTCGATCCGCAGGCCAAGGCGGTGGGGGAGTGGTTGCGGTCCCGGCATCTGCCCGTGCCCGTACAGCTGCTGGATCCGGACCGACCGGAGGTGCACACATGACCGTCCTGCCCACCGCACTCGACACCGCGGGCCCCGAATACGCCGCCCATCGCGAGGCCATGCTCGCGAAACTCGCCGAGCTGGACAGTGAGCACGCCAAGGCCCTGGCGGGCGGCGGCGAGAAGTACGTGGACCGGCACCGGGGGCGCGGCAAGCTGCTCGCCCGTGAGCGGATCGAGCTGCTGGTCGACCCCGAAACGCCGTTCCTCGAACTGTCCCCGCTCGCCGCCTGGGGGAGTGACTATGCGGTCGGCGCCTCGCTCGTCACCGGGATCGGGGTCGTGGAGGGCGTCGAGTGCCTGATCACCGCCAACGACCCGACCGTACGCGGCGGCGCTTCCAACCCCTGGACCCTGAAGAAGGCCCTGCGCGCCAACGAGATCGCCTTCGCCAACCGGCTGCCCTGCATCTCCCTGGTGGAGTCCGGGGGCGCCGACCTGCCCTCGCAGAAGGAGATCTTCATTCCGGGCGGGGCGCTGTTCCGTGATCTCACCCGGCTGTCCGCCGCCCGGATCCCCACCGTGGCCGTGGTGTTCGGGAACTCCACCGCGGGCGGGGCGTACGTCCCCGGCATGTCCGACCACACCGTGATGATCAAGGAGCGGTCCAAGGTCTTCCTCGGCGGCCCGCCCCTGGTGAAGATGGCCACCGGTGAGGAGAGCGACGACGAATCGCTCGGCGGCGCCGGGATGCACGCCCGCACCTCAGGACTCGCCGACCACTACGCCGTCGACGAGCACGACGCGCTGCGCCAGGCCCGCCGGATCGTCGCCCGGCTCAACTGGCGCAAGGCGCACCCGGATCCGGAGCCCGCACAACCGCCGAAGTACGACGAGGACGAGCTGATCGGGATCGTGCCCGGTGACCTCAAGGTCCCCTTCGACCCGCGCGAGGTCATCGCCAGGATCGTCGACGGCTCGGACTTCGACCCGTTCAAGCCGCTCTACGGGACCAGCCTGGTCACCGGCTGGGCCCGGCTGCACGGCTATCCCGTCGGCATCCTCGCCAACGCGCAGGGCGTGCTGTTCAGCGAGGAGTCGCAGAAGGCCGCACAGTTCATCCAGCTCGCCAACCAGCGCGACATCCCGCTGGTCTTCCTGCACAACACCACCGGCTACATGGTCGGCAAGGAGTACGAGCAGGGCGGCATCATCAAGCACGGCGCCATGATGATCAACGCGGTGTCCAACTCCAAGGTCCCGCACCTCTCCGTGCTGATGGGAGCCTCCTACGGCGCCGGGCACTACGGCATGTGCGGCAGGGCCTACGACCCGCGCTTCCTCTTCGCCTGGCCGAGCAGCAAGTCCGCCGTCATGGGCCCCCAGCAGCTCGCCGGCGTCCTCTCGATCGTCGCCCGCGCCTCATCCGCGGCGAAGGGCCTGCCCTACGACGACGAGGCGGACGCCGGGCTGCGCGCCATGGTGGAGCAGCAGATCGAGTCCGAGTCGCTGCCGATGTTCCTCTCGGGACGGCTGTACGACGACGGGGTCATCGACCCGCGTGACACCAGGACCGTCCTCGGGATGTGCCTGTCAGCGATCCACACGGCCCCGGTCGAAGGCGCGCGGGGCTTCGGCGTCTTCCGGATGTGAGGGAACGGATGATCACCGCACTGCTTGTCGCCAACCGGGGCGAGATCGCCTGCCGGATCTTCCGCACCTGTCGTGAGCTGGGCATTTCCACCGTCGCCGTGTACTCGGACGCGGATGCCGACGCCCTGCACGTACGGGATGCCGACATCGCCGTACGTCTGCCGGGGGCCGCGGCGGCCGATACGTATCTGAGGGGCGACCTCGTCGTGGCTGCGGCGCTCGCCGCCGGGGCCGACGCCGTGCACCCGGGGTACGGCTTCCTCTCGGAGAACGCCGGGTTCGCCCGGGCCGTGCAGGACGCCGGGCTCGTCTGGGTGGGGCCGCCGGTCAAGGCCATCGAGCTGATGGCGTCCAAGACCCGGGCCAAGGAGCTGATGGCCGCCGCCGATGTGCCGCTGCTCGCGCCGGTCGACCCGGGGAACGCCACCGCCGCCGATCTGCCCCTGCTGCTGAAGGCGGCCGCGGGCGGCGGGGGACGCGGGATGCGGATCGTACGGGAACTGGACGCGCTGCCCGCCGAGCTGACCGCTGCCGCCGCAGAGGCGTCCTCCGCCTTCGGGGACGGTGAGGTCTTCGCCGAGCCGTACGTCGAACGGGGCCGGCATGTCGAGGTCCAGGTCATGGCGGACGGACACGGCGCGGTGTGGGCGCTCGGCACCCGCGACTGCTCGCTCCAGCGCCGCCACCAGAAGGTCATCGAGGAGGCGCCGGCGCCCGGCCTCGACGACACACTGCGGCAGCGGCTGCACGACGCGGCCGTCGCCGCCGCGCAGGCGGTGGGCTACCGGGGCGCGGGGACCGTCGAGTTCCTCGTATCGTCCGAGGGGCGCCCGTACTTCCTGGAGATGAACACCCGCCTCCAGGTGGAACACCCCGTCACCGAGGCCGTGTTCGGGCTCGATCTCGTCGCCCTGCAACTGCGGATCGCGGAAGGCGGATCACTGCCCGCCGCCACGCCCCCGCCTGCCTCGGGGCATGCCGTCGAGGCCCGGCTGTACGCCGAGGACCCCGCGCGTGACTGGCAGCCACAGACCGGGGAGCTCCTCACACTCGATGTGCCCGAAGAGCCCGGCATCCGCCTCGACACCGGCTACACCGGCGGCGACTCCATCGGGGTGCACTACGACCCGATGCTGGCCAAGGTCATCGCCCACGCCCCCACCCGCACCGAGGCCGTCCGCCTCCTCGCCCGCGCCCTGGAACGCGCCCGCATCCACGGCCCGGTCACCAACCGGGAGCTTCTCGTACGCTCCCTGCGCCACCCGGACTTCGTCGCGGCACGCCTCGACACCGGTTTCTACGACCGGCACCTGGCGGCTCTGACGGAGACCGGCGCGCCCGGCGGGGACGGGGACGGCACACCCGGCGATGACACCGCCCGTCGGCTGGCCGCCACCGCGGCGGCGCTCGCCGCAGCGTCGGCCGCGCGGTCCCTCGCCGGCCCCGCCCGCTTCGGCGCCTGGCGCAACCTCCCCTCGCAGCCGCAGACCAGGCGCTACCGGGCGGGCGCCGAGCCCGACGGCGCCGTGTACGAGATCGCCTACCGCACGGGCCGCGGCGGCCCCCCCGCCCCCGAGACCGGTGAGCGGGTCGTCGCCGTCGGCCCCGGTGCGGTCACCCTCGAAACGGGTGGCGTGACCAGGCACTTCACCGTCACCGTCCACCGCGAGCAGACCTATGTGGACACCACGTCCGGCTCGTACACCTTCACCGCCCTGCCCCGCTTCACCGACCCGGCCGAACGCACCGAACCCGGCTCCCTGCTCGCCCCCATGCCAGGCACCGTCGTCCGCGTCGCCGACGGGCTCGCGCCGGGCGCGAGCGTCGAGGCCGGGCAGCCGCTGATCTGGCTGGAGGCGATGAAGATGGAGCACCGCGTCCTCTCCCCCGCCTCCGGCACCCTCACCGCGCTGCACGCCGCCCCCGGACTCCAGGTCGAGGTCGGCGCCCTGCTCGCCGTAGTACAGGACGCACCCGCTGAAGCACCTGCGCACCAGGAGGAGACGACCCCGTGAGCACAGTCCTCGAAACCGCAGAGCACAAGGCACTCCGCGCCGCAGTCGCCGCCCTCGGGCAGCGCTTCGGCCGCGAGTACAGCACCGGCCTCGCCCGCAAGGGCGAACACCCCCGTGAACTCTGGGAGGAGGCAGGCAAGCTGGGCTACCTCGGCGTCAACCTCCCCGAGGAGTACGGCGGCGGAGGCGCCGGCATGGCCGAACTCTCCATCGTCCTGGAGGAGCTGGGCGCCGCCGGCAGCCCCCTCCTCATGATGGTCGTCTCCCCGGCGATCTGCGGCACGGTCATCGCCCGCTTCGGGACCGAGGCCCAGAAGCGGGCCTGGCTTCCCGGTCTCGCCGACGGATCCCTGACCATGTCGTTCGGGATCACCGAGCCCGACGCCGGCTCCAACTCGCACCGCATCACCACCACCGCGCGCCGCGACACCGGGGGCGGCTGGGTCCTCGACGGCCGCAAGGTCTTCATCTCCGGCGTCGACATCTCCGACGCCACACTGATAGTCGGCCGCACCGAGGACGCCAGGTCCGGCAGCCTCAAGCCCTGCCTCTTCATCGTTCCCCGCGACACCCCGGGCTTCAGCCGTACCCAGATCGACATGGAACTCCAGGCCGCCGAGAAGCAGTTCGAGCTGGTACTGGACGAGGTGAAGCTGCCCGCCGACGCACTGGTCGGCGAGGAGGACGCCGGGCTGCTCCAGCTCTTCGCCGGGCTGAACCCCGAGCGCATCATGGGCGCCGCCTTCTCCATCGGCATGGGCCGCTACGCCGTCGAACGGGCCGTGGACTACGCCAGGACCCGCACCGTCTGGAAGGGCGCGCCCATCGGCGCACACCAGGCCATAGCCCACCCGCTGGCCCAGGCGCACATCGAGCTCGAGCTCTCCCGGCTGATGATGCAGAAGGCGGCGAGGCTCTACGACGACGGTGATGACACAGGGGCGGGCGAAGCCGCCAACATGGCGAAGTACGCCGCAGCCGAAGCCTGCGTCAGGGCCGTCGACCAGGCCGTCCACACCCTCGGCGGCAACGGCCTCACCCGCGAGTACGGCCTGGCCTCGCTCATCACGGCCGCCCGTGTCTCCCGTATCGCACCCGTCAGCCGGGAAATGATCCTCAACTACGTCTCCCACCAGACCCTGGGCCTGCCGAAGTCCTACTGACGTCCTGATGACGTCCTCCTGACGTCGTCGTCGGTCATGTCCCGGGTCTCCCCATCCGCCCCCATCAGGGGCGATTCTGGCTCTCCACCCGCGTCGAAGGGGACCGCAATGGTGTTCCACAGCGAGTACGCAGACGTTCCGCCCCTCGAAACACCCATCCACGAAGCGGTCCTCGGCCACGCCACGGACTTCGGTGACACCCCCGCCCTGATCGACGGCACCGACGGGACGACCGTCACCTACAGCCAGCTCGACACCTTCCACCGGCGGATCGCCGCGTACCTCGCCGCCGCCGGGCTGCGCAAGGGCGACGTACTCGCCCTGCACAGCCCCAACACGATCGCCTACCCGCCCGTCTTCTACGGGGCGACCCGGGCCGGCGCCACCGTGACCACCAGCCACCCGCTCGCCACGGCGGAGGAGTTCGCCAAACAGCTGGGGGACTCGGGCGCCCGCTGGATCGTCACCGTGTCCCCGCTCCTCGACGTCGCCCACCGCGCCGCCGCACTCGCGGGCGGCGTCGAGGAGATCTACGTCTGCGACCGGGCCGAAGGACACACCTCCGTACTCGACATGCTGGGCTCCACCGCCCCCGAACCCGGCATCACCTTCGACCCGGCCGAGGACGTCGCCGTACTCCCGTACTCCTCGGGTACCACCGGCGCGCCCAAGGGCGTCATGCTCACCCACCGCTCCATCGCCACCAACCTGGAGCAGGTACGCCCCTTCGTGCCCCTCGGCGAGCGCGACCGGATCCTGGCGGTGCTGCCCTTCTTCCACATCTACGGACTGACCGCCCTGATGAACGGGCCGCTGCGCTACGGCGCCACGGTCGTCGTCCTGCCCCGCTTCGACCTCGCCCAGTTCCTCGAAACGATCCAGGCCCACCGCATCACCGGCTTGTACGTCGCGCCGCCCATCGTGCTGGCCCTCGCGAAACACCCGCTCGTCGGTGACTACGACCTCTCCTCGCTGGAGTACATCGTCAGCGCCGCCGCACCCCTGGACGCCGGACTCGCCGCCGCCTGCTCCACCCGGCTCGGCCTCCCCGCCGTACGGCAGGCCTACGGGATGACGGAACTCTCGCCCGGCACCCACGTCGTGCCCCTCGACGCGGAGAACCCGCCGCCCGGCACCGTCGGCAAGCTGCTGCCCGGCACCCGGATGCGGATCGTCTCGCTCACCGACCCCGGCATCGACGTCCCCACCGGCACCGCGGGCGAGATCCTCATCCAGGGCCCCCAGGTCATGAAGGGCTACCTCGGCCGCCCGGACGCCACCGACGCCATGATCGACGCCGACGGCTGGCTGCACACCGGGGACGTCGGCCGCGTCGACACGAACGGCTGGCTGTACGTCGTCGACCGGGTCAAGGAACTCATCAAGTACAAGGGCTACCAGGTCGCCCCCGCCGACCTGGAGGCACTGCTCCTGACCCACCCCGGGATCGCCGACGCCGCCGTCATCGGCGTCCACGACGCCGAGGCCAACGAGGTCCCCAAGGCCTACGTGGTCCGACGGGCCGGCGCGGACGGCCTCACGGAGGCCGACGTCATGGCGTACGTCGCCGAGCGCGTCTCCCCGTACAAGAAGGTCAGACAGGCCGAGTTCATCGACGCGGTACCCCGCGCGGTCTCCGGCAAGATCCTGCGGCGCGAGCTGCGCGACCGGGAGAAGCCGCGATGACCCTGGCGCCCCCGTCCCACGAGCGCGGCATCACCACGCTCACCCTCGACTCCCCGGCCAACCGCAACGCGCTCTCCGCCCGCCTCGTCGGCGAGCTCGCCGGGGCCCTGGAGACCTGCGGGGCGGACGACACCGTACGGGCCGTGGTCCTCACCCACACCGGCAACACGTTCTGCGCCGGTGCCGACCTCACCGCACCGCCCGACCCGCACACCCTGGTCGCCCTGATGCGCGCGATCGTCGCCCTGCCCAAACCCGTCGTCGCCCGGGTCACAGGACACGTACGGGCCGGCGGCCTCGGGCTGCTCGGGGCGTGCGACATCTCCGTCGCGGGGCCGGGGGCCTCCTTCGCCCTCACCGAATCGCGCCTGGGCCTCGCCCCCGCAGTGATCTCCCTGCCGCTGCTGCCCCGCCTCGACGCCACCGCCGCCGCCCGCTACTTCCTCACCGGTGAACGCTTCGACGCGACGGAGGCCGCACGCATCGGCCTCGTCTCGCTCGCCGCCGGCCCCGAGGGTGCGGACAAGGCACTCGTACCGGTACTGGACGGACTGCGCAGGGCCTCCCCACAGGGGCTGGCGGCATCGAAGGAGCTGGTCACAGCTACTGTGCTGAAGAGTTTCGACAGCCACACCGAAGACGTCATCGCCCGGTCGGCGGCACTCTTCGCCTCCGACGACGCGCGGGAGGGGATGACGGCCTTCCTGGAACGACGGGATCCCGCATGGGTGCTGTGACGCCCCCGAAGCAGGACAGGAGCCGCGCCACCCGGCAGCGGCTCCTGGCATCGGCGGTCGCCTGCCTCGCCGAACACGGCTGGGCGGGCTCCACCGTCTCCGTCGTCGCCGAACACGCCGGGGTTTCACGGGGCGCCGCCCAGCACCACTTCCCCACCAGGGAGGACCTGTTCACCGGCGCCGTCGAACACGTCGCCGAGGGACGCTCCGCCGCGCTGCGCGCCCTGCCCGTCCAGGGCCGCGCGGAGGTCGTCGCCGCGCTCGTCGACCTGTACACGGGACCGCTCTTCCGCGCCGCGCTCCAGCTCTGGGTCGCCGCGTCGAACGAAGCCCAGCTCAGGCCCAGGGTCACCGAACTCGAAGCACGGGTGGGCCGCGAGACCCACCGCATCGCCGTCGAGCTGCTCGGCGCCGACGAGACCCGGCCCGGGGTACGCGAAACGGTCCAGGGACTCCTGGACATGGCCCGAGGCCTGGGCCTCGCCAACCTGCTCACCGACGACACGGCGCGACGCGAGAAGGTGGTCGCGCAGTGGGCGGCCCTGCTCGACGACGCCCTGGGCTGAGGGGCCGGCCTCGCCGAACTCCCTTGGTCACCCCGGGCGTTCAGCAGCTGTTGCCCTCAAGGGCACGTCCGGCTGGGACGATCCTGTGCGTCGAACGATGAAGTGGCACAGGAGGCGGTTCGCATGCCCGACCGGGCGCTCGCGGTGCTCGTTCCCGCCGGGTTGATCGCCGTGTGTCTCGGTGCCTACCTGCTCTGGGTGCGTCTGGGGACGAAGGAGCCGCTGAAGCACGACAACAGCATGCCGGAGACGCACTTCAGGGAGTCCGACTGAGCCGGTCGTGGTGGGTCGCAGCAGCCCTGCCCGCAGCGGCGGCCGGGGCCGTGTACGGCTGGGCACACTGGTGCTTCCAGGGCCCGTCTTCACCGCCCGCCTGGGTGGCGTGGGCGGGAGGCGGACTCCTGGGACTCGGCGCCTGCGCGGTGTACTTCGCCCGGGTGAGCGGCGGCCGAGGCTTCTTCGGCGGGCTGTTCCTGGCCGCGGGGCTGCTGGCCTCCGTGGCGGCAGCCGACCAGGCGAAGGGGCGGAGCGAGGTCGCGACGTGCGCCGTGCGTGAGGTCCACACCGAGCGCCTCGCCTCCTACGGCGAGGGCGGGCCACCCCGGGCGACCGTGTACCGCCTCGACCTGCGCTGCCCAGGCGGCTACCCCGCCGTACTCAAGGCCGACCGCGCAGTCGCCGCCACCGGGCAGGAGGTGCGCGTCGCCTACGACCCCGAGCGGCGCGTGTCCCCGGCCGTCCAGGGCGACACCTCGCCCTGGGCGGCCGGGGTGGGGGCCGCGGCACTGCGCGCCGCCGACCCCGCGCTCGGCGGGGGGGGTCAGGCCGGCCTCGGGGGGGCCGAGACCTGGGACGGTGCGC
>NZ_JBEZIH010000050.1:0-25328 GCF_040650935.1 Streptomyces sp. NPDC048565 | reverse complement strand
AACGCTCGGCTGGGAAACCCCAGCCGAGCGCCTGCATAAACTGCTCGCGGCCTGATCAACACGACCACGTGTTGCGATGACCCCTAGAAAGCGCCGTCAGGGCAGGGGCCGCTCGTGCGTGGGGCGGCTCAGCCGCGCTGGATGCCCGAGGTGTCCTGGAGGACGCCACGACGGCCGTCCTGCGTCTGGGCGATGAGCCCGGGACCACGCTGCTCGACCGCGAGGTACCACGTACCGGGAGCGAGCTCCGCGATCGGGGTGGGCGCACCGTCCTCGCCGAACAGCGGACGGGCCACCGGCACCGCGAACCAGAACGGCGTGAAGTCACCGGCGGGTGCCCCACCGCCCTGCGGAGCCTGCTGCGCGGCCTGCTGCTGCTCCGGCTGACCGGGCGCCGCCTGACCCGGCTGGGCGCCGTAGGGCTGGGGCTGGCCGGGCTGCGTGCCGTACGGCTGCTGGCCACCGGGGTAGCCGTAGCCCTGGGCGGGCTGCTGGCCGTACGCCGCCTGCACACCCTGCGCCGGGCTCGGGGCGCCCAACAGCGGGGCCTTGAGCGCGGGGACCATCGGGGTGGCCACGGCGCCGCCGGCCAGCACGAGGGTCGCCAGGAGCCCGAGGATCAGACCGGCGCCCGCGTCGCCGGCGTCGATGATCGTCCAGAACATGGTCCACAGGGCGTACACGGTGAACGCGGCCCCGAACTGGCCGAGTTCGAAACCGACCACCTTGCGGCCCGGCAGGGCGCGGCTGACGATCAGCAGCGCGGCGCCGATGATGCCGGCCAGGTAGATGCTCATCAGGATGGAGAGCGAGTCCCAGGCATTCGCACTGTAGCCCGAGCAGTCCACGCCCGAGGGGCAGTCGTAGCCGGAGAGGTCGAGGAAAGAGGCGACGAACAGCACGACCGCTGCTCCGATCACCACGCCGTCGCCTCGAGTGAGGGAGCGGATATTCACGTGAAGGTCCTTAGTCGGTCGTCTCGTCGGGGCGGTCGTCGATGCCGCCCGAACGGCGGTTACGGCGCGAAGCTCGGGGGCGGCTCCCCATCGTACGGATGAATCTATCGTCTGCCCGGGCGGGTTGTGATGCTGCCCGGACCTCGGACCGGCTATCCCCCCAATGTCGCCACTATCACCGCAGAACTACCTCGTGAGATAGCTGCTGATGCCGTCGGCGATACCGAGAGCCGCTTTCTGCCGCCAGCCCTTGCTGGTGAGCAGAGCGTCGTCCTTCGGATCACGCATATTGCCGCATTCGATGAACACTTTGGGCACGGTCGACAGATTCAGCCCGCCGAGATCGTCACGGGTGTCGAGTCCGGTGTCCTCGCCGATGTAATTGGAAGGGGCGCTTCCGGTCGTGCGTACGAAATTGCCTGCAATCCGCACTCCGAGTTCACGCGAAGGGACAACGATCTTCGCGGTGTCCGCGCCGTCGCCGTGCACCGCTGCGGGAAGAATGACGTGGAATCCACGGTTCCCGGTTGCGGCGCCGTCGGCGTGGACCGAGACGGCCGCGTCGGCCTTCTCCTCGTTGCCGATCCGCGCACGCTCGTCGACGCACGGGCCGAAGGGCCGGTCGCCGTCCTGGGTGAGGACGACCTTCGCGCCCTCCTTCTCCAGCAGCGTGCGCAGCCTGCGGGAGACGTCGAGGGTGAACAGGGCTTCCGCGTAACCCGAGTTGGTAGCGGTGCCCGTGGTGTCGCACTCCTTGTGGCCGGTGCCCATCTTCACCTGGGCGTTGATCTCCCTGGCGTGGTCGCGGTTGCCGGGGTTGTGCCCGGGGTCGATCACCACGGTGCGGCCCGAGAGCGGGCCCTGCGGCAGGGGCTTCGTCGAGCCGGACCCGGTGGAGGAGCCGCTCTCCGGGGCCGGGGCCGAGGAGGAGGACGAGGGGGCGGTGGCGGGCGAGGACGAGGCGGACCGGGACGCGGTCTCCGGTGCGGCGGTCCCGGGTGCCTGGCCGCCGTCGCCGTCCGCGCACCCCGCGGCGGTCAGGCAGACGCCGATGAGCGCCGCGGCGGTGAACACGGGCCTGCGGCGCGGACCCGGACGCGGTATGGGGGGAGTGAAGTCTTGACGCACGTCGCGATGCTATCCGTGAGCCTCAGGTCCCCGTCCCCGTTTCCGGCCTTCCACGCCGCAGGACGCGCAGTGAGTCCGTCACCGAGATCTCGGTGAACGCCCCCGATTCCAGGGCGCGTCGGTAGACCCGGTACGGCGCCTGACCACCGTCGGCCGGGTCGGGGAAGACATCGTGGATGACCAGCAGACCGCCGTCGGCGATCTTCGGGGCCCAGCCCTCGTAGTCACCGTTCGCGTGCTCGTCGGTGTGCCCGCCGTCGATGAAGACCAGGCCGAGCTCCCCGCCCCAGACAGCCGCGACCTGCGGGGACCGCCCGACGAGCGCCACCACGTGCTCCTCCAGACCGGCCCGGCGCAGGGTGCGCCTGAAGGTGGGCAGGGTGTCCATCAGGCCGATCTCCTGGTCCACCACCGACGGGTCGTGGTACTCCCACCCCGGCTGTTGCTCCTCGCTGCCCCGGTGGTGGTCGACGGTGAGCGCCATCACCTTGGCCTCGCGGGCGGCGGCGGCCAGCAGGATGGTGGACCGCCCGCAGTAGGTGCCGACCTCCAGCAGCGGAAGGCCGAGCGCGGCGGCCTCGACGGCGGCGGCGTGGAAGGCGAGCCCCTCATGGAGCGGCATGAAGCCCTTGGCGGCTTCGAAGGCGGCGAGAACATCCGGCTCAGGACGGGCGGCGGACTCGGCGGCCACGGGGTTCCTCCTGGTGGGGGCGGTGGATCGGACGGCGTCCCATCGTGCCGTACGCCCCCGCGATACGGCTCGGCGGGGGCGTACGGGTGGGGTGGGCCCGGGTCGGGGCAGGCCCCTGGCAGGGCTGCGGGGGCCAGGGTCCTTACGGGAGGCCCCGGGTCAGCAGCTCTGCCGGAGTCGGGTCATGACCCGGACACCGAAGCGCAGGCCCTCCAGCGGGACGCGTTCGTCCACGCCGTGGAAGAGCCGGCCGTGGTCCAGGTCGTGCGGGAGCTTCAGCCTCTTGAAGCCGATGCAGCGGATGCCCGGGTGGGTGAACGCCTTGGCGTCGGTGCCCCCCGGGTCGCAGTACGGCACGGGGTGGCCGTCCGGGTCCCCGGCGCGGACCGCGTCGCACCTCGCGTCGACGAGCGGCCCGTCGAACGTCGTCTCCATCGCGATGTCGTGGTTGACCCACTCACGGCTGACCGAGGGCAGCAGCAGCCGGTCGATCGTGTCGATCGGCTCCTGCTCATGGCCGGGCAGGAAGCGGCCGTCGACCCGGGCCGTGGCCTTCCCGGGGATCACGGCGGTCCGGTAACCGGCGGCGAACATGGTGGGGTTGGCGGAGTCGCGCAGCACCACCTGCATGAAGTCGGAGACCGGACCCAGCCGGGCCGGCGTGCCCTCGATGCTGCTGGCTACGGAGCCGGGGTTCGACTCTCCGGCGCGCTGACCCGCGCCGCCGCCGGGGGCGCGGCCTCCGCGGCGGTGAGCGCGTCGCCCGCGCTGCTGGCCAGCAGCACCGGGCGGCGTGCCGGCCGCTGCGTCGGCAGGAACGCGGCCAGCACGAGACCGACCAGCACCGCGCCTGTGGCGATCATGAACGAGGTCCGGAAGCCCTCCATGGTCGGGACGTTCACCGACCCCATCCGTACCGAGGTGTTAGCCAGCACCATGCCGATGACCGCGCTCGACATCGAGGTGCCGATCGACCGCATCAGCGTGTTCAGGCCGTTGGCCGCACCCGTCTCCGACGCGTCGACCGCTCCGATGATCAGGGCCGGCAGCGAGGAGTACGCGAGCCCGATGCCCGCGCCGAGCACCACCGCGATGATCACGGTCTGCCAGGGGGCGCTCATCAGGCCGAGCCCCGCCCCGTAACCGATGGCGATGATCAGCATGCCGAGGATCAGGGTGGTCTTGGGGCCGCGGCGGGCGGAGAGACGGGCGTACAGCGGGGCGACGAACATCATCGTCAGGCCCAGGGGCGCCACGCAGAGCCCCGCCACCACCATCGACTGCCCCAGACCGTACCCCGTCGCCGCGGGCAGCTGGAGCAGTTGCGGCAGGACCAGGGAGACGGCGTAGAAGGCGACCCCGACCATGATCGAGACCAGGTTGGTGAGCAGCACCTCACGGCGTGCGCTGGTACGCAGATCGACCAGCGGCGCCGTGGAGCGCAGCTCGAACAGGCCCCACAGCACCAGGATCACCAGGGACGCGGCGATCAGACCGAGGGTCAGGGGCGAGCCCCAGCCCCAGTCGCCGCCCTTCGTCACGGGCAGCAGCAGGCAGACCAGGCCGAGGGAGAGCCCCACCGCTCCGGTGAAGTCGAAACGCCCCGGCGCGCGCAGCGCCGGCTCCGGCACGACGAGGGCGGTGAGTGACATGGCCAGCACGCCCAGCGCGGCCGAACCGAGGAACAGTGCGTGCCAGTCGGCGTGCTGGGCGACGATCGCGGCTGCGGGCAGCGCGAGTCCGCCGCCCACGCCTATGGACGAGCTCATCAGGGCCATCGCCGAACCGAGCTTCTCGCGCGGCAGCACATCGCGCATGATGCCGATCCCCAGCGGGATGGCACCCATGGCGAAGCCCTGGAGCGCCCGGCCGACAATCATGATCACGAGGCTGTCGGTCGAGGCACAGATCAGCGAGCCGACCACCATCACGGCGAGGCTCGCCAGCAGCATCCGCCGCTTGCCGTACAGATCGCCGAGCCGCCCCATGATCGGGGTCGCGACGGCCCCGGCGAGCAGCGTGGCCGTCATCACCCAGGTCGCGTTCGCCGGGTCGGTGCCGAGCAGTGAGGGCAGGTCCTTGATGACGGGGACGAGCAGGGTCTGCATCACCGCGACGGTGATCCCCGCGAACGCGAGCACGGGTACGACGCCGCCGCCCTTGCGCCTCTGCGGATCATCGGGGAGCGCCGCGGCTCGCTGTTCGTTCGTCGTCCGTTGCATACGTGTGGCCTCCGGGCAGGGGAAGGTGGCGAGGATCGAGCGGGGTGGCGCATGCGGCGACGCGCGACGGGCAGCGCCGACCGCCAAGTGTGTGCATGTTGAACGCTTCCTTGTGTACGCGTTATTCCGGTGAACGCGGTGTGAAAACAGCGAAGTCGGCGCAGGTCCTACGCCGGGGGACGGAGGCCTGATGAGACCGAAGGGGGACCCGAAATCGATGTACGGGGCACGAGTGGCCTGCGAGTATGACACCCATGGATGACGTCTCCCTGCCTTCGCGGCCGCCCGCCCGGTCGAGAACCCGTACCTGGGCCGTGGTCGCGGCCGCCTGTACCGGGCAGTTCCTGGTCGTGCTCGACGTGTCCGTGGTCAATGTGGCGCTGCCGTCCATGCGCACCGATCTGGACCTGAGCGCACCCGCGCTGCAATGGGTCGTCAACGCCTACTCCATCGCCTTCGCCGGCTTCATGCTGCTCGGCGGACGGGCCGCGGACATCTACGGCCGCAAGCGGATGTTCCTGACCGGGCTCGCCCTGTTCACCGCGGCCTCCCTGGCCGGCGGCTTCGCCCAGGAGGGCTGGCAGCTCCTCGCCGCGCGCGCCGGGCAGGGACTCGGCGCCGCCGTGCTGTCCCCCGCGACCCTCACGATCCTCACCGCGGCCGTCCCCGAAGGCCCCGCGCGGACCAGGGCGATCGGCACCTGGATGGCGGTCGGCGCGGGCGGCGGCGCGGCCGGCGGGCTGATCGGCGGCGTACTCACCGACCTCCTGTCCTGGCGGTGGGTCCTGCTCATCAACGTGCCCATCGGCGTCCTCGTCATCGCGGGCGCCGCGGTGTGGCTGGCCGAGGGCCGGGCGGGCGACCGGCGCCGCGTGGACCTGCCGGGCGCGGTGCTCGTCACGGCGGGCCTGGCGACGACCGCGTACGGCATCGTGCAGACCGAGGCCGCGGGCTGGACCGCGGCCGGCACCCTGGTGCCCCTCCTGGGCGGCCTCGCGCTGCTCGCCGTGTTCGTCCTGGTGGAGGCGAGGACGGCCGCGCCGCTGATGCCGCTGCGGGTGCTCGGGGTGCGGGCCGTCTCGGCGGCGAACGTGTCGATGCTGCTGCTGGGTTCGGCGACGTTCTCCATGTGGTACTTCATGACCGTCTACGCCCAGAACGTGCTGGGGTACACGCCGCTGCAGGCCGGATTCGCGCTCGTACCGAGCTCCGCGGCCGTCTTCATCGGCTCGAAGGCGGCGCCCGCGCTCATGGCACGGATCGGTGCCAAGCCCCTGGCCGTGACCGGCGCACTGGTCGCCGCCTCCGGCTTCGGCTGGCAGTCCACCATGGGTGTGCACGGCGCCTATCTCACCTCGGTCTGCCTCCCCGGCGTCCTGATGATGGCCGGGGCCGGACTGGCCTCCACCCCGCTGGCCACGCTCGCCACCTCCGGCGCGGCACCCGGCGACGCCGGACTCGCCTCCGGTCTCGTCAACACCTCCCGCACGATGGGCGGAGCGCTGGGCCTCGCCGCGCTCTCCACGATCGCGGCGGCCCGCACCGCGGGCTCCGGAGGGGCCGCGGAGATCACGGCCGGATACGCCCTGGCCTTCCGCACATCAGCCGTGGTGCTGGTGGCCGGGGCGCTGATGATGCTGCTGTGGCTGCCGGGCCGCCGGGAGCTGCGCGCGGGTGGGCCCCGGGGCCCACGGGCCTCGGGCGGGTCGGCACGGCGGGGGAGGGAACCCGCGCAGGCGGAGGCATAGGGTTCCTTCCCCCGTCCGGATCCGGGCGGGCTCGGCGGCTCAGAGCCAGCCCTGCTGCCGTGCGGCGCGCATCGCCTCCATGCGGTTGCGGGTGCCCGTCTTGCCGATGGCCGAGGACAGGTAGTTACGGACCGTGGACTCCGAAAGGCTCAGCTTCACGGCGATGTCGGAGACCGTCGCCCCGTCCACGGACGCGTTCAGCGCGTCCCGCTCCCGTGGGGTCAGCGGGCTCGGACCCGCGCCCAGGGCGGCGGCGGCCAGCGCCGGATCGATCACGGTCTCGCCGCCCAGCACCTTGCGGATCGCCTTCGCCAGATCCCCGACCGGGCCGTCCTTCACCAGGAAGCCCGCCGCCCCGGCCTCCATGGCACGCCGCAGATACCCAGGCCTGCCGAAGGTCGTCAGGATCAGCACCCGGCAGTCCGGGACCTCGGTGGCCAGCTCGGCCGCGGCGTCCAGGCCGCTGCGGCCGGGGAGCTCGATGTCCAGCAGTGCCACGTCCGGGCGGGAGAGGAGCGCCTCGTCCACGATCTTGTCCCCGGCCTCCACCTGGGCGACGACCTCGAAGTCCGGCTCCATCCCGAGCAGCAGGGCGAGCGCGCTGCGCATCATGCCCTGGTCCTCGGCGAGGAGGATGCGTACCGAACCCGTGGGCCGGTGGTCCTGCGGCATCTCGTTCACGGGCTCAGACTAGGGCGTGTTTCGAAAGTCCCGCCTGCCCGCCCTTCGGGCGGACGGCGCTACTTTCGAAACGCACCCTAGAGCCGGATGCCGCCGTTCCGGCCGGTGGAGCGCTTTTCGGGCGTCAGGCGCGGTGATCCTCCCCGGTGTCACCCTCCGCCCCCGCCGGGCAGTTCCGCCGTCACGACGAAGCCGCCGTTCGCCGCGGGCCCGGACTTCAGGGAGCCGCCTGCCGCGGCCAGCCGCTCGGCCAGGCCCTTCAGCCCCGTACCCGAGGCCGGGCCCACCGGGGGTCGAGGACCGCCATCTGCGGCGCCCGCGCCGATGCCGTTGTCCTTCACGGTCAGCCGGACCCGTTCGGGTGTGGAGTCGAGCACGAACTCGCAGCGGGTCGCGCAGCTGTGGCGTACGGCGTTGGTGACGGCCTCCCTGGCGACCCAGCCCAGCAGCGCATCGCTCTGCGGGGCCGGCGGCGGCCCCGAGCGGTGGACGGACGCCTCGATCCCGGCGGAGGCCAGCACCGGGCCCGCCCGGTCCAGTTCGGTGGCCAGACTCCCCTCCCGGTAGCCCGTCACCGCCTCCCGGATCTCGGTGAGGGCCTGGCGGCCCACGGACTCGATGTCGGACACCTGCGCGATCGCGGCGTCGATGTCGTGCGGGGCGAGCCTGCGGGCCGCCTCCGACTTGACCACGACGACCGACAGGGTGTGGCCGAGCAGATCGTGCAGATCGCGCGAGAAACGCAGCCGCTCCCGCTCGACGGCGCTGCGGGCCAGCTCCTGCCGGGTCGCGCGCAGCTCCGTCACGGTCTCGGACAGGGTGAGGATCGCGGCCGTCACACCTCCGGACAGGAGGGTTCCGTAGCCCAGCGTCCACGGCTCCGCGACGTGGTCACCGCGCCATACGGTCACGGCACACGCGGACGTCGCCAGGACCAGCAGGCCGATGCCCAGCCGCCTGCCGCGCAGGATCGTCCCGCAGGCCAGCGCGAACAGGGGGAAGAAGAGCAGCCAGCTGCCGCCGTAGCCGATCGCCAGACCGAAGGTGATGAAGGCCATCGCGGCCAGCAGCACATAGGACGTGACGCTCTCCCGCGTCCTCCTGTCGAAGCCCCGGAACACCACCGAGACGTAGAAGGAGTTGAAGACGAACAGCCCGATGCCGCCGACCCAGGGATTCGCCGTCTCGCCCTGCCAGAGGTTGGCGAACGCGCCGAGCCCCATCAGCAGCATGGGCAGCATGGTGTAGGGGCGGGGCGAACCCGGCATCCGGTTCCTCGCCCTGGCCCTCACCTTCCTGAGCACGGTCACCTTTCCGGGCACGGTCACCTCCTCGGGCACGGTCACCTTTCCGGGCACGGTCACCTCCTCGGGCACGGTCGCTTCCCCGGGCACGGGCGCGGTCACTCCGCTCACACGGTCCTCGCCGACCGACGGTAGGACATCACGGCGTATGTGCCGAAGAGCAGCAGCCAGGCGCCCAGTACCGCCAAGGACCCGGCCCCGGGGGCATGCCCCGCGATCGTCGCCCAGCCGAGGTCGGCGAACCCGTGCGCCGGGGTGTATTGGCCGATAGCACCCAGCCATCCGGGGAACATGTCGAGCGGGAACCACAGTCCGCCGACGATCGCGAAGCCCATCAGACAGGCCACGTTGACCACACCGGTGCCCTGCGGGGTGAGCTGGTAGCCGTTGCCGATGCCGAGCAGGGTGAACGGCAGCGCGCCGATCCACAGCAGCACCACCAGCGCGCCCCACTGCCACACCGCCAGCCGCACCCCGTTGACGAGCGCCCCGGCGAGCAGGACGGTCAGGACGGTCGGCAGGACCGTCACCGAACCGCTGATCGCACGGCCCGCGACCGCGCGGCCCGGATCCAGCGGCGTGATCCTCAACTGCCGCAGCCACCCCAGGGACTTGTCCGACGAGATGCCCGTGCCGATCGCCATGGAGGAGCCGAGCGCCCCGTACGCCGCCATGCCGACCATCGACGCGGCCCTCCAGTCCCCGTAGGTGCCGCCCCCTCCGAGGTTCGTGAAGAGCAGATACATCATCACCGGCATGCCCGTCCCGAAGATCAGGAACGTGGGGTCGCGCAGGGTGCGCCGGATTTCGAGGGCGATGTACGCGTACATCACACGGCCTCCTTCAGCGAACGGGCGGGCGCCTCCGGGGAGGCGGGCACGGGTGCGGTCAGCGAGAGGAACGCGTCCTCCAGGGTGGCCCTGCTCGCCTGGAGGCCGCGTACGGCCCCGATCCGCGCCAGTGCGACGACGGTCGCGTCCGAGTCGTCCGTACGCAGCAACGCCCGGTTCTCGCGTACCTCGACGCCCACCACGCCGGGGAGCGACTCCAGTTCGGCGACGGGTCGGTCCGCCAGTTCGACGGAGACCAGCCCGCCGCCGGCCGACCGCTTGATCACCTCGCCGCTGCCGTCCGCGACGATCCGGCCCTGATGCAGGACGACGATCCGGTCGGCGTTCCCATCGGCCTCCTCCAGATGGTGGGTGGAGAAGAGGACGGTGGTGCCGCGCTCCGCGAAGGCCTGGATCGAGACCCAGAACGCGCGCCTCGCCTCCACGTCCAGCGCGGATGTCGGCTCGTCCAGCACGACCAGCTCCGGATCGCCCGCCAGCGCGACGGCGAACCGGACGCGCTGGATCTGACCGCCGGACAGCTTGTCGACGCGCCGGTTCGCGTACTCCGACACCCCGGCGAGGGCGAGCGCCTCCGCTACGGGAAGCGGGCGCGGATACAGGGCGGCGACGAAGCGGATCAGCTCACCCACCGTCACCCGGGGAATCGGCCGCCCGTCCTGGAGCATCGCGCCCGCGAGCCCGGCGCGGACCGCCCGGTCGGGCGTACGGCCGAGGAGGCGCACCGTGCCCGAGTCGGGGGCGTCCAGGCCCAGCAGCAGGCTGATGGCCGTGGACTTCCCCGCGCCGTTGCGGCCCAGCAGGGCGACGGTCTCGCCCCGCCCGATCGTGAGGTCGATGCCGTCCACCGCCCGCACGGTGCGCCCCGCCCGCCCGAACGTCTTGACCGCCGCGGTGAACACCACCGCAGGTCCGCTTCCCTTGATCCCCGTTGTCCGTGTCATGACGATGACGCTACGGGCCTGGACGCTCCCGGGGCAGGGGCGTGCGTACGGACTCCGCGATGACAAATGTCATCGGTGCGTGGGCTGTTGGGGCGGGCCCACGCTTCAGGCCGCCGTGCTGCCACCCCCTTCGGAAGGACGGCGGTGACGTCCGTGCGGCTGTGCGGTCACGCTCTCCGCAGACGCGCCTCCTCGGTGTTTTCCGTAGCCGCCGGCTTCGGCCCGCTCCGCGTCCGCCTCGGGCGGACGCGTCTGGGTCGTGTCGGTTCGGGCTTCAGACATGTGGGAATTCTCCCCGTTGCAATCGCTTACGTGTGTGTCGCAGCCCGCCGCCACCCCGGCGCGGTCACCGTCGGCATCCGCACGGAACGGCTGCGTAGCCCCCGGCGCCAGTTTATCCAGGTGCGGTGCGCCCCGTGAGAGGCGCCTGCCCCAGGGGCACGGGCGTGCACACACCGCGGGGCGGGGTGGCGCCGGACACGTCCGCCACCTCCCCGGGAGCCGGGCGTGGTTCGTCCACAGGAGCATCGAGCAGGGCCACGGCGCAGGGGGTGCCCTCCTGTGAGTACGGCAGGTGCAGCACCCCTTCCCGGGTCCAGAATCCGGATCCGGCGAGCCATCCGCCGGGCGCCGCGAACTGGTGCAGCCGACGCTCCGCCGGGCGCCACAGCCCCACCCAGCTGCCGGCGGCCCCGTCGATGCGCAGAGCCACCGCGCAGCTCTCCGGCATCAGCATCTGACCCGGCTGCACGGCGAACGGCGTCAACGTCCCCTCCGGCGGTCGCAGGCACTCGGGGAACCGCACCGGCAGGCAGCTGCCGAGCACGCCCCAGCCGAGCCGGTCGTGGCCGGGGGCGTCCGACCTGACCAGCAGCAGGCCGCTGTCGGCGTCGGCCGTCAGCAGCCGGTCGTTGCTGTCCGGGGCGATCTGCAGCAGGGGCGTCACCTCTCCGCCGCGCTCCAGATCCGCGACGACCGCCTTCACCGGGCCACCGCCCGGCATCTGCCGGTCCAGGGCGAGCAGTCGGCCCTCGCGGTCCAGCCAGACACCGCCCGAACAGTGCCCGGGGACATCGGCGACCTGCTCCGGGCCGAACGCGCCGCCCGCCACCAGCCAGACGCCGGTGGAACGTTCGCCGGGGAGCAGGGCGTAGGCGCTCGCCCCGTCCGGGGACGGGGGCAGGAGGGTGAGCTCCGCGCAGTCGAGGGAGCCCAGCGAGATCTCACCCGTGCCGGGTCCGGTCGGGTAGAGGAGCGAGAACGTGTGCGATCCGGCCGCTACCTCCCGCCGGATCAGGACCCGGCCGTCCGAGAGCGGCAGCACGTCGGAGCCTGCGTCCTCCGGCTGGTCGAGGGGGAGCGGGACGGCGTAGGGCTCTGGACCGTCCAGCGTCCAGCGCTCCGGAAACCAGCCTGGCCCGGCCGTCTCCCCGGCCACGGTGAGCCGCGCCGCGTAGGCGTGGTCGGCGGCGAGGACGAGCGCGGGCGGGACGTGACGTGTCGGGGCGCGGAGGGGGGCGGCACGGGCCCCCTGGTCCCCCCGGCCCCTCTGCGCGGGAGCGTCGGGGGTGTCAGGGGTGTCAGCGGATGCGGCGGGCGCGGGAGGCGCCGGTGGGAGCGGGGGTACGGAGGGGGCGGGCCGGAGGAAGGGGAGGGGCGGTACGGACGAGGCCGCCTCTGCGGGCCCGCCCGCCCTGATCGCCCGGTCCGTCCTGGCTGTGCTGTCCGCCCGGTCCGCCTCGGCCGTGCTGTCCGTTCCGTCCGGCCCGCTGTGCGCCTCCGCGTCGTACGTCACCGCGTCGTGCGCCTCCGCGTCGTAAGGCGCAGCGTCATGGGCCCGGGCCTCCGTGCCGCCCGCGTCGGCGTCCCCCGGCTCGTCCGTGGCGTGGGGTTCCACGGGCTCGGCCGGCTCCTCGGGTTCCGTGGATCCGGGTGCGGGGCCGGCCGTCGTGGCGGCCCCCGCGACTCCGGTGGTCTTGTCCTCGATGGCACAGGCAGTCATGGTCCGGTCACCTCCGGCAACCGAAGCTAGGTTTCGCACGCCCCACCGGACAACGCGAGCCCCTTCACTTCACACATAAGGGTGCCGATGTCCTGATTCGCCTGCGAAGGCCGGGGGAGTGTGCTGACGCGGCTGCGCGGTGCGTAACGATTCGTACCGGCCGCCGGTCCCGCTCCACGGGCTCCAGCGGCCAGGGGCGGCGGGGTACGCCGGACAGGTAGCCTTTCCTCCGTGCCCCGTCTGTCTGAAGTCATCGCCGAGCTCGACGCCCTCTGGCCTCCCGAGCGGGCCGAAGGATGGGACGCCGTCGGCACGGTCTGCGGCGATCCCGGAGCCGGGATCGACCGTGTCCTCTTCGCCGTCGACCCCGTCCAGCAGGTCGCCGACGAGGCCCGTGCCATCGGCGCCCAGCTGATCGTCACCCACCACCCGCTCTATCTGCGCGGTACGACGACGGTCGCGGCCTCCACCTTCAAGGGCCGGGTCGTCCACGGGCTCATCAAGCACGACATCGCCCTGCACGTCGCGCACACCAACGCCGACACCGCCGACCCCGGGGTCTCCGACGCCCTCGCGGGCGCCCTTGACCTGCGGGTCACCGGCCCCCTCGTGCCGGACGCCACCGACGCGTCCGGACGCCGGGGCCTCGGCCGGATCTGCGAGCTCGACCACCCCGAGACCCTCCGGGACTTCGCGGCCCGCGCCGCCGCCCGGCTGCCCGCCACCGCGCAGGGCATCCGGCTGGCCGGCGACCCCGACGCCGTCGTCCGCCGGGTCGCGGTGAGCGGCGGCTCGGGCGACAGCCTCTTCGACGCCGTACGGGCCGCCGGAGTGGACGCCTTCCTCACCGCGGACCTGCGCCACCACCCGGCCTCCGAGGCCGTCCAGCACTCGCCGCTCGGCCTCGTCGACGCCGCACACTGGGCCACCGAACGGCCCTGGTGCGAGCAGGCCGCCGCGCAGCTCGACGCGATTTCCGACCGCCACGGATGGGACCTGCGGGTCCATGTCTCGAAGCAGGTCACCGACCCCTGGACCACCCACCACTCTTCTGGAGCCCCCAACTGAACGCCGCGCCCGCCGACCAGATCCGACTCCTCGAAGTCCAGGCACTCGACGTACGTCTGTCGCAGCTCTCCCACAGGCGCACGTCGCTGCCCGAGCACGCCGAGCTCGACTCGCTCAGCAACGACCTCGCCCAGCTGCGCGACCTGCTCGTCGCCTCGCAGACCGAGGAGAGCGACACCACCCGCGAGCAGACCAAGGCGGAGCAGGACGTCGACCAGGTGCGCCAGCGCGCCGTACGCGACCAGCAGCGGCTCGACTCCGGCGCGGTCTCCTCGCCGAAGGACCTGGAGAACATCCAGCGCGAGATCACCTCGCTGGCCAAGCGCCAGGGTGACCTGGAGGACGTCGTCCTCGAAATCATGGAGCGCCGAGAGTCCGCCCAGGAGCGCGTCACCGAGCTGACGGAGCGTGTCAGCGCGGTGCAGGCCAAGGTCGACGACGCGACCGCCCGCAGGGACGCGGCTTCCCAGGAGCTCGACGCCGAGGCCGCCACCGTGACCAAGGACCGCGAGGTCGTCGCGGGCGCCGTTCCCGCCGACCTGCTCAAGCTGTACGACAAGCTGCGCGCCCAGCAGGGCGGCGTCGGCGCCGCACGGCTCTACCAGCGCCGCTGTGAGGGCTGCCGCCTTGAGCTGAACATCACCGAGGTCAACGACGTGAAGGCCGCGTCCCCCGACACGGTGCTGCGCTGCGAGAACTGCCACCGCATCCTCGTCCGCACCTCGGAGTCGGGTCTGTAATGCCCGCTCCCCGCCAGCTGGTCGTCGAGGCCGACGGAGGCTCCCGGGGCAACCCGGGGCCCGCGGGATACGGCGCGGTCGTCCTCGACCCCGCCGCTGCCGTCACGCTCGCCGAGGCCGCCGAGTACATCGGTGTCGCGACGAACAACGTGGCGGAGTACCGCGGCCTGATCGCCGGTCTCAAGGCGGTCAGGGAGCTGTTCCCGGACACGGAGGTGCAGGTCCGCGTCCGGATGGACTCCAAGCTGGTGGTCGAGCAGATGTCGGGGCGCTGGAAGGTCAAGCACCCCGACATGAAGCCGCTCGCCGCGGAGGCCGCGGGTGTCCTGCCCGCCTCCTCGGTCACGTACGAGTGGATCCCGCGCGAGCAGAACAAGCACGCCGACCGGCTGGCCAACGAGGCGATGGACGCGGGCAGACGGGGCGAGCGGTGGGACGCGTCGTCATCGACGGCCGACCTGGAGACGCCGCGGGCGCCTGTCGCCCCCGAGCAGCCCCCGGCCGGCCCGCCCGGCGACGCGGTGGCGGGCGCGGCGAAGGTCCGCGCGGCGATGGCTGCTGCCAGGCCGGCGCCCGCACAGGCCGATACCTCGGCGTCCCCGCAGGTGGGCTGGGGGAGCGCACCCGACCTGGGCGCGCCCGCCACCTTCATCCTGCTGCGACACGGGGAGACGGTCCTCACCCCCGAGAAGCGGTTCTCGGGGAGCGGCGGCAGCGACCCCGAGCTCTCGGAGACCGGCCGCCACCAGGCGGCCTGCGCGGCGGACGCGTTCGCCGCCCGGGGCACGGTCCAGGAGATCGTGAGCTCCCCGCTGCGCCGCTGCCGTGAGACGGCACAAGCCGTGGCGGTCAGGCTGGGCCTCGATGTGCGGATCGAGGAGGGCCTGCGCGAAACGGACTTCGGGCTCTGGGAGGGCCTCACCTTCGGCGAGGTGCGGGAGCGCCACGGTGCCGACCTCACCACCTGGCTGGCGTCCCCCGACGCGGCGCCCACGGGCGGCGGCGAGAGCTTCGCGGAGGTGGCGGAACGGGTGTCGGCGGCACGCGACCGGCTGGTCGCGCGGTACGCGGGCCGCACCGCGCTCCTGGTCACGCACGTCACCCCGATCAAGACCCTGGTCAGGCTCGCGCTCGGCGCCCCGCCGGAGTCGATGTTCCGGATGGAGCTCTCGCCCGCGTCCGTCTCGACCGTGGCGTACTACGCGGACGGGAACCCGTCGCTGAGGCTCCTCAACGACACCTCGCACCTGCGGTAGCCGGTAGCGGGCGAGCCCCCGGCCAGGGCCTCAGGCGCGGCCCAGCGCCGACGCCCCGGCGGCCAGCCGCTCCACGCGTGCCCAGTCCTTCGCCGCGACCGCGTCCCCGGGCACCATCCAACTGCCGCCCACGCAGCCGACGTTGGGCAGAGCCAGATAGGACGGCGCGGAGGCGGGCGAGACGCCGCCCGTCGGGCAGAAGCGGGCCTGGGGGAGCGGGGAGGCCAGGGCCTTCAGATAGGCGGTGCCGCCCGCGGCCTCGGCCGGGAAGAACTTCATCTCGGTGACCCCGCGCTCCAGCAGCGCGACCACCTCGGACGTTGTGGAGACGCCCGGCAGGAACGGCACGCCCGACGCCTTCATCGCGTCCAGCAGGGTGTCCGTCCAGCCGGGGCTGACCAGGAAGCGCGCTCCCGCCGCGACGGTCGCGGTCACATGCGCGGGAGAGATCACCGTGCCGGCGCCCACCACCGCCTCGGGTACCTCGGCGGCCATGGCCCGGATCGCGTCGAGGGCGGCGGCCGTGCGCAGCGTGACCTCGATCGCGGGCAGCCCGCCGGCGACGAGCGCGCGCGCCAGCGGCACCGCGTCGGCCGCGTCCTCCAGTACGACGACGGGGATGACGGGGGCGAGGTCCAGCACGGAAGCGGACGCGGCGACGGGCGCGGAGGAGGTCATGGACTCATCCTGCCGGGAGAGCAGCACGCTACGCAACGAGCGTTGCGCATGATGCAACGCTCTCGTGCGGGGCGGGGATCAGTGGATCTCGGTGACGACCACATCGAGCGCCCAGGGCCGCCCGGCCCGCCCGGGAGCCTGTCCCTCCACCACATGACCGAGGTCGCGCAGCGCCTCCATCAGCTTCGCCGGGTCCTTCGGGTCCGCCCCGGCCAGCAGCAGGTCGCGGACCATGCGGCCCTTCGTCGCCTTGTTGAAGTGGCTGACCACGGACCGCTTCTCCACCCCGTCGACCATCCGGGACTGGAGCACCCGCACGCTCGCCGTACGCTCCGCGACCTCGCCCGAGGGCTTCCACGCTCCGGTGTACGCGGACGAGCGCAGATCCAGGACCAGCTGGTCCCCGGCCGCCTCCGGCATGACCGAGGCCATGGGGGAGCGCCAGTACGCGCTCAGCGCGCCGAGACCGGGCAGCTTCACGCCCATCGAGCAGCGGTAGGAGGGGATCCGGTCGCCCACCCACACCGCGCCCCACAGCCCGGAGAAGACCAACAGGGACTTCGCGGCCCGCCGCTCGGCCGCCGCGTCCAGCGTGGCCAGGCCGAGCGCGTCGTACAGCACGCCGGTGTAGATCTCCCCGGCGGGCCGGGTCCCGGCCGTGCGCAGCTCCGCGTTCTTCGCGATCTCGCCCCGCAGCCCCTCGCTCAGGCCGAGCACCACCCGGGCCTTCTCCTCGTCCGCCAGGCACAGCTCGACCAGCTCGTCGAGGATCGCGGCCCGTGCCCCGGCGAGGCCGGGCAGGGACAGGGACTCCGGCTTCAGCGGTGCCCCGCGCCCCGAGGCGGCCTTACCTTCGGAGGGCGGCAACAGCACGAGCACGGGACGTCTCCTTCATACGCGGCACAGGCCCCCGAGTGCATGGAGGCCCTCGGCAAGGGTACGGGCCGGGCGACACCCCCCGGCCGGCCGGACGGGAGGCCCCTGCCCTGTCGGGCGGCCCCGGTCCGCCCGGGTAGCATGGTCACCACGGCAGACGAGCCGGGCGGACGGCCGCGTGAGGATCCTCGGATCCTCCCGAGGAACGTCCGGGCTCCACAGGGCAGGGTGATGGCTAACGGCCACCCGGGGTGACCCGCGGGACAGTGCCACAGAAAACAGACCGCCGGGGACCTCGGTCCTCGGTAAGGGTGAAACGGTGGTGTAAGAGACCACCAGCGCCTGAGGCGACTCAGGCGGCTAGGTAAACCCCACCCGGAGCAAGGTCAAGAGGGAGCACCCAGGTGCTCCTGCGCGAACGTCCGAGGGCTGCCCGCCCGAGTTCGCGGGTAGACCGCACGAGGCCGGCAGCAATGCCGGTCCTAGATGGATGGCCGTCTCCCCGGCCGCCGCGAGGCGACCGGGCGACAGAACCCGGCGTACAGCCCGACTCGTCTGCCGCCCCCGGCTTCGGCTTCACCGGCCCGCCCGGCTCAGGCGACGGCGGTGACCAGCAGGGTGAAGGCGCCGATGATGATCGCGACGCGGACGTAGTGGAAGCGGTCCCAGCGGTTCGCCTGCTGCTTCCAGTCGTCGGGCAGGTTGTCCGGGGTCCACGTCTTGCCCTTGTTGTTGATCGGGACGAGCAGCAGGATCGACATGATGACGCTCACGAGCAGCAGTGCGACGGCGATGACGACCAGACCGGTGCCGGGATGGTCCCATCCGGCGAAGGCCCAGACCGCGCTCAGGACGAGCGAGCCGATGTACCAGAACGGCATCACGGCGCCCAGCATCCGGCCTCCGTGAGCCCGGGCGCGCACGGCGCTGTCGTCGGGCAGTCCGTTGAAGATCGGGTTCATGACGAAGGCGACGGAGAACTCCACCCCCACCATCAGCCCGACGGACACGGTGGTGAAGACCTCAAGTGCGTTGAGCATGGCCCCTCCTGGGATCCAGCGCTGCCAGGTGATGAGGGTGACGCTAGTACTGCTTACGCTCGATTGTCTAGCAATGCTAGAATCGGACCATGTCAGTACAGGACCGCAAGCAGCGCGAACGGGCGGACCGCGAGCGCCTCATCGTGGCGACAGCCCGCGAACTCGCCGAACAGCAGGGCTGGGACGCGGTCACCACCCGGCGGCTCGCCGAGCGCATCGAATACAGCCAGCCCGTCCTCTACAGCCATTTCCGCGGTAAGCGCGAGATCATCGGCGCTGTCGCCCTGGAGGGCGCCTCCGAGATGGCCGCGGCGGTGCGAGCCGCGACCTCCGCGGTGGACGACCCTCGCGCCAGGGTCACCGCCCTCGCCCGCGCCTACCTCGACTTCGCCGAGCGCCACCCGGCCGTCTACGACGCCATGTTCCGGCTCGACGGTGGCCTGGCGTTTGCCCGGGAGGACACCCCGGAACCCCTGAAGGACGCCTTCGCGGCCCTGCTGGAATGCCTCGGTGAGGTCGCCGGGGACGCCGTCCACCCGGCACTGTTCACCGAGGTGTTCTGGGCGTCCCTGCACGGGCTCGCCACCCTTACCCCGGCGGGACGGCTGCTGCCGGACGAGGCCGAGCAGAGGGTGGAGCTGCTGGTGGACCGGCTCGCCGTGGTCTGACTGTTCGCGGGGGCGGGTTGTGCTGGGTGGGCAGTGGATGTGGAGCGAGGAGCCTTGACCGTGGCCCGCCCGACGGGGGTTGCGGCGTCGCCGTCCCGGGCGGCGTGGAGGTACTCGTAGGCACGGCGCCGGGGCGCCCGGGGTATCGCCTCGCCCCGGGAGCCCCCGCCGATGCGGGTCAGCCCTCCAGCCGCCACTTCTGGTCGGGCTTTCCCGAGCATGTCCACAGCCGCAGTTCGGCCTTCTCGGTCCTGCCGTCCTCCATCGCGTCCACGCACTTGTTCGCCTGCGGGTTGACCAGGTCTCCGGCCTCGCTCATCACGAACTCCTGGGCGGGGTTGCCGCTGCACCGGGCGAGCTGGATCACGGCGCCGTCGTCCTTGGAGCCCCAGGCCACGTCCATGCACAGGCCGAGCGAGCGCACCGTGCGGTCATCCTTGAGGAACTCCCACTTCTGGTTGCCGTTCTCCTCGCACTTCTGGACCGTCAGGTGCGTGCCGTCCCTGGCCTTGCCGTTGACCTGACCCGTGGCCTCGACGCAGAGGTTGGCGGCCCGGCCGATGATGTGGGATCCCGGCGCCGGGGCGGCAGGCTTCTCGGGCTCCGAGTCGCCGCCACCACCGCCGGCGGCGGGCTCCTTCGTCGCGGCGGCCTCCGACGAGGTCTCCGGTTCCGGGGTCTTCTCGGCCTCCGCGGGCGGTTTCTCCTCGACCGTGGGCGAGGCGGACGGCTGCAGAGTGCTCACGGCGTCATTGGCCTTCTCCGCGGCGAGGCTCTTCACATCCGGTTTGTACGCCATCCAGAGGATGACGAAGGTGATGGTGAGAGCCAGCGCGACGCCCAGCGCGGTGACGAGCCAGCCCGGCAGGAACCCGCGCTGCACATAGGTGCCGTCCACGCCGACGGGCTCCGAGCCCGACCGCTGGACCCCCAGGGTGTAGGGCCGCTGCTCCTTGGACCCGAACCAGATGATCTGCCGGGGCTTCAGTGTCGCGTCGACGAACGCGGCGCGGCCCGGCTCGATCTGGATGTTGCTGGGGCGGATCTCGTACGCGATGTTGTCGCCGTTGTCGCTCCCACTGAGCGAAGCGGTGAGCTTGGTGTTGCCGAGGTTGTCGACGGCCAGCTTGGGCTTGGCCCGGAATCGCCCCTTGACCGTCGGCGGGACCAGCTCGGCCCTGAGTTCGGTGAACGGGGTGATCGTGAGGTTGCCTTCGGGGGCCGTGGTGGCGTCCGGGTGCTCCGTCGGCGTGATCCGTACCGCGTACGGATTCGGCCCTGCGACCGCGTCGGGTGTGCGGGGCGGTGCGAAGATCAGCGCCACCGTCGTGGTCGTACCCGGATACAGCCGGACCGTCTGCGGCTCCACGGTCATCCAGGGTGCGATGTCACCTACGGGCTCGAAGCGGTATTCGTCGACGACGTCGCCGGTGTTCCGTATCCGCAGCTGGACGACTGTGCTGCTACCCGGATCCACCGTGGCCGACGTGGGTTCCAAAGAAGTCCATAGGCTCACCAGCCGACGATAGAACAGTTTCTGTGGCCGCGTCAGGAGGTCAAGGGGCACACCGGCTGGCCGAAGGGGCGCCGATGGCCTGCCCGTTCTTCCCCCGCTGCCTGCCCTCGGGGCCCCGCCCGGCACCTGTCCGGTCTCCCTGTCCGGTCTCCCTGCCCGGTCTCCCGGTCCACCGCCGGTGCGAGCGATCTTCGCATCGTGCCGGAGATCCTTTCCGGCCATTCGGCAACGTCCCGCCGAGGGCGGATCCGGCCGCTCATCGAGGAGTTCGCACCTGGGGGCGATGCCTCTCCTGCGTGCCGGAAAGCGGCAGGCGTCGGGTTCCGGCCACACCCTGATCGAATATCTCCGGTATGCGGAGGGGAGTTGATCACTTGTGTCCGCAACCCGATAGGCTCCTTTGCGGCGCGGCGAGTTGACTCGAACTCACTCGGCCGCCGCCGCGCCGACCCCGGGCGCGTGCGGCGTTGCGCAATCCCCCCTGTTCGAATGTGTTGCTCTCGAAGGATGCAGATGGAACTTGCCACTCCACCCCCGGCGGCACGCGCACCGGTCGCCTGGTACGGCTGGTGGCTGATGCCGCTGGCCATGGGAGCGGGAACCGTCGTCACCGCAGTGGCGGGGCCCGACCAGCTCCAGATACCCGCGACGTTCGCGGGCGCCGCGGTCACCGTCGCCGGTGCGGTCTGTGTACGGCTCCTCGTGCGGACCCGGTCCCAGCTCCGCCGGGCGGACGCCGCCTTCCGGTCCGCCCAGACCGAACACTCCCAGCAGCGGTACGCCGACGTTCAGGGCAGGGAGCAGAGATTCGCGGCCGAGCGCTCGGACCTGGAGGCGCAGCTCGGCCAGCAGGCGGCCACCTTCGAGGCCCGGCTCGCCGAGCACACCCAGGCGTACGAGGCCGCCTTCGCCGAACGGGACCGCATCGCGCACCAGCGGCTCGAACTCCAGCAGGCCGTCGTCGTCAGGCTCGGCGACAACTACCTCCCCGAAGCGATCCAGCGGCTCCGGGAGGGCGAGGCCATCGACGACATCCTGACGGAGGCCGCCCAGGAGAACGACGCGAGTCCTGAGCTGCGCGCCGCACTGCGCAGGGTCCTGCGGACCGCGCTGCTCGGCGTGGAGGAGGAGCTGAACCGCTCCACATCGGCCGAACAGGCCGTGGTCGGCATCGGCAGCCGGATCCATGTACTGACCGGCCGGCTGCGCGGCCGGCTCCACGAGATGCAGGGCGAACACGGGCGGCTGCCCGCGGTGGCCCAGGGCCTCATGGAGCTCGACCAGGAGATCGGCCCCGCCGACTGCCTCGCCGCGAGCATCGGCGTACTCGGCGGGTCGGACCGGCCGGGACGCCAGTGGCAGGAACCGCAGCGGCTGCTCAGCGTGGTCCGCGGCGGCATCGGACGCATCAAGGACTTCAACCGCGTCCAGGTACGCCACCTGCCCGAACTCGGGGTCGACGGCGGTCTGGTGGACCACCTCACCCTGATCTTCGCCCACCTCCTGGACAACGCGGCACGCTACTCGCCGCCCACCGAGCCGGTGGTCGTCTCCGGCAAGGAGGTGCCCAACGGTGTCGGCATCGAGATCCAGGACGCCGGCAAGGGCCTGAGCGAGGAGCGCAAGCGGGAGGCGGAGCAGTCCATCGCGGGCACCTCGAAGGGCCCCGGTCTCGGCGGCATCTCCGAGGACGCCAACCTGGGCCTGCGTGTGGTGGGTGCCCTGGCACGCCGCTACGGCATCCGGGTCACCTTCGCCGACTCGCCGTGGCTCGGCACCTCCGTGGTCGTGGTGGTTCCCCACAAGTACTTCAGCCATCTGCCCGTCCCCGCGACCGAGCCGGCCAGGCCCGCAGTGGAACAGGCCGCGCCGGCCGAGGCCGCGGCGCCTGTGGAAAGCACCGAAGCCATCGAAGCCATCGAAGCCATCGAAATCGGGGACACCACACCCGGTGGCCTGCCCCGGCGCAGGAGCAGGCGGGCCGACACGCAGACCGCCAGGCCGCCCGCCGCCGACCGGCCCACGGAGTCCGTGGCCGCCGTGCCGCCGGACGCGTCGTTCGCCGGCCTCGCCGCCTTCGCCACGGCCAGTGCCCCACCGGGGACGGATACCGCGGACGCCGGCCCGGGCGACCGCGAGACGACTGCAGGCAGCGAGTCCAACCGCACTGAAGAGAGCGACTAGTCCAGATGACGCAACAGGGAACCGACGTGAGCTGGGCGCTCCGAGATCTCACGGAGAGCATCCGGGAGATCCGCTTCGCGCTCGTGGCCTCCAGTGACGGCAAGGCCATCACCTCCTACGGCGCCGACGACCCCGACGACGTGGACCGCTTCGCCGCCGTGGTCGCGGGGCTGCAGGCACTCGCACAGCCGGTGGCCGAGCAATTCCCCACGTACGCGGGGCAGCTCCGCCTGGCCATGATCGAGGTCGACGGCGGCCACCTCTTCGTGGTGCGGGCCGGTGTGGAGACGTACCTCGGGGTGCTGGCCAGGGAAGGGCTCGACCAGGGCCTGCTCGGCCACCAGATGAGGGACCTGGCGCGGAGGATGGGTGAGCTCCTCGGCACCAGCCCGCGCCTGGAGGAGCACCCTGGATGAGCGGTCCCCGCCGGCCCACGGACCCACCCGGTCTCGAGCGCTACTACGTCCTCACCGGGGGGCGCAGCGGACCGGGTGGTGCGGCGTCGACCCTGGACGTGGCGACCCTCATCATCTCCCGTGCCGCAGCCATGCCCGGCCTGCAGCACGAGCACGAGGAGATACTGCGGCGCTGCCGCGATCCGTTGTCGGTCGCCGAACTCGGCGCCCACCTCGGACTGCCCTTCAACATACTCGCGGTGCTCCTGGCCGATCTGCTGGACGCAGGCCGCGTCGACGCCCGTGACCCCATCCCGGCCTCGGACGCCGGCCGCGGGCCCGACCTCGCGCTCCTTGAGGAGGTACTCAGTGGACTTCAAAGGCTTTGACCATCCCGACCGGCAGACCGCCGGAGGGGCCGCCCGCTCGGTGAAGGTGATGATCGCCGGCGGTTTCGGTACCGGGAAAACCACCCTGGTCCGTTCGGTCAGCGACATCAAGCCGCTCACCACCGAGGAGACGCTGACCCAGGCCAGCGTGGACGTCGACGACCTGATCGGGGTGGCGGACAAGCAGGAGACCACCGTCAGCCTCGACTTCGGCAAGATCGGCATCAACGAGGAGCTGGTGCTGTACCTGTTCGGGACACCCGGGCAGGAACGGTTCTGGTTCCTGTGGAACGGTCTGTTCAAGGGCGCGCTCGGAGCGGTGGTCCTGGTGGACACCCGCCGGCTGGCCTCCAGCTTCCGGGCCATCGAGGAGATGGAGCGGCAGGACGTGCCCTTCGTCATCGCGCTGAACGTGTTCCCCGACTCCGTGGACCACCCGGTCGAGGAGATACGCGACGCCCTGGACATCCCCGAGCACACCCCGGTCGTGACCTGCGACGCCCGTGACCGAACCTCCAGCCGTGACGTGCTGATCGCGCTGATACGGCACCTCAAGGCACGCTCGGCCGTCGCTCTGGAGCCCCGATGACCGACCACCCGGCCAACGAGGCGGGCGCCGCCGGCGGCTGCCCCGTCATGCACGGCGGTGACAGCGACCTGACCCGGCTGTACGGTCCTGAGGCGGCGATCGACCCGCAGGGCATCTACGGACGGCTGCGCAAGGAACACGGGGCCGTGGCGCCGGTTCTCCTGGAGGGCGACGTACGTGCCTGGCTGGTCCTCGGCTACCGGGAGAGCCGGCGGGTGCTCGACAACCCCCTCCAGTTCAGCCGGGACTCGCGCATCTGGCGGGACTGGCAGGACGGAGGCGTCGAGGAGTCGTCGCCGCTCATCCAGATGCTCGGCTGGCGGCCCGACTGTGTGTCCCAGGACGGCGAGCCGCACCGCAGGCTGCGCAGGGCCGTCACCGACAACCTGGACACCTTGGCGGGGCGCGGGATCAGGCGCCATGTCACGCACTTCGCCAACAAGCAGATCGACGCCTTCGCCGACAGGGGCAGCGCCGACCTGGTGGGTGAGTACGCCGAGTACCTGCCGATGCTGGTGCTGACGAGGCTGTTCGGGCTCCCGGCGGCCGAGGGGCGAAGCCTCGCGGTCTCCTGTGCCCAGGTGCTCAAGGGCGGCGCCGACGCCCTCGAACACAACGACCGCATCATGCAGATCCTCGACGAGCTCGCCGAGCGCAAGCGCGTCGAACCAGGGCCTGACTTCACCACCGGTCTGCTCGGGCACGCGGCCGGACTCGACGAGAGCGAGATCGTCAGCCATCTGCGTCTGGTGCTGATCACCGCGCACACCACGACCAGCAATCTGCTGGCCCGGGTGCTTGAGCTGATCCTCACCGACGTCTCCCGTCTCACGGGACTCGTCAGCGGGCAGCGGGCCGTCTCGGAGGTCGTCGAGGAAGTCATGTGGAGCACCCCGCCGCTGGCGGTCCTCCCGGGGCGCTTCGCCACCGCGGACCTGGAGCTGGGCGGTACGCAGATCAAGGAGGGCGACCTGCTGGTGCTCGGGCTCGCCGCGGGCAACCTCGATCCGGACATCCGCCCGGACTCGGGTGTCTCCGTGCACGGCAACCAGTCGCACCTGGCGTTCAGCGGCGGGCCGCACGAATGCCCGGCCCAGGGGCTCGGCCAGGCCATCATCGAGACGGCCGTCGACACCCTGCTGCACCGGCTGCCGGGCCTGCGGCTGTCCGTACCCGCCGACGAGCTCACCGCGACCGCGTCCACCTGGGAAGCGCGTCTGGACGCCCTGCCGGTGGAGTTCACCGCGCACTAGTGCCGCGGCACCGGCTTCTGCCGCACGCCGTCGCCCGGCCGGATCCCTCCGGCCGGGGGGCGGCCGGGGGTTGGGGGGGGGGGCCGGGGGTTGTGGGTTGTTTTGGGGCCCGCGGGGGCGGGTTGTGGGGGGGGGGGGGGGCGGGGGGG
>NZ_JBEZIH010000049.1:0-30615 GCF_040650935.1 Streptomyces sp. NPDC048565 | reverse complement strand
CCGGGTCCTCGACCGCCTTGTCCAGGCAGACCGTGACGCCGCCGACGGCCGTGGAGAGTGTCTTGACCGCGTTGAAGTCGACCATCATGAAGTGGTCGACCGACAGGCCCGTGATCTTCTTTACCGTGCGCATCGTGCAGCCGGGGTCGCGCCCCTCCTGGCCGAGGCTGACGTTGAAGCGCACGTTCTGCGAGCCGGGTATGACCTTCTGCGAGCCGTCCGCCTGCTTGGTGGTGCAGTCGGGGACGTCCGTCATCAGGTCCCGGGGGATGCTCATCGCTGTCGCGTTGGTGCGGTCGGCGGAGACGTGGAAGAGGATGTTGGTGTCGGCGTGGCCCGTGCTGCCCTTGTCGCCGTAGCCCTCGTTGCCCTTGCCGGTCCGCTTGTCCGTGCCGATGACCAGGACGTTGAGCGGGCCGTCGGACGCGACGTCCTTGCTGCCCGCGTCACCGACATCGACGGTGCTGAGGTTGCCGTTGAACTTCTGGTAGAGCGCGTAGGCCCCGGCCGATCCGGCGACGATCACGAAGGCCGTGACCCCGCCGGTCCACAGCAGGGCCTTCCTGCGCCGGGACGAGCGCTGCTCGCGGCTTCGCCGGGCGGGTATCGGGCCCGGAGTTCTGCCGGCGGGACGTCCCCGGGATTCATCCCGTTCGGCCCGGCCGCCGGACCGATTCGGGGTACGGGAAGGGCGGGGCGACTCTGTTCCGGAGTGGTTCGGTCGCAATTCGTAATTGCCGGTCCGCGGGTTGAGCACCCACTGGTCGGCGGGATCGTTTCCGTCCGCCCGCCCATGGCTGTGCTCGTCCACGGTTTCCTGAATCCTCCGTCGGTGCCACACGAGACGCCGCCTCCCGGCAGGGCGCTCGGTTGTCCGCTCCGGCCGTGCGGTCCGAGGCCGCGAGTACCGGATCGCGTCACACTATCCGGCCGAATCGGCCAGAGGTGGCGCGCGTGACACATTCCACGCTCTTTACAACCGGGCATTCCTCCTATTCTGCTCCGATTACCTTGCAGGTCTTGGGAATTGCTTTACGAGTCGCACAGGTCGTCCGCCGCATTCGACCCGGAATACGTGGGGGCGGGGGTCGGGCTCGCGCCCGTATCACCGGACGGGTCCGTCCCCGAGCTGTGATCTGTCTGTGAATCCCCGGATTTGATTTCTTCGGCGGGGGCCACGGTGACGGCCTCGTCCTCGCGCAGCTGCTCGAACAGCCGGTTCGCGTCCGGCTGCACGAGCTCGTCGCGGTTCGCGTCGGCGTGGTACGCCTTGCGGGGCACGGTCAGGAACTGCACCTTCTCCGTCGGGACGTTCCGCATCCCGCGCACCAGGTCGTACAGGTCCCTCAGGGAGTCGAGGTCGGGATCCGTGGTGAGCGACTTCGTCGCCGCGTCCAGCACCGGGTAGAGCCGCGTCGGGTTCAGCAGCACGCCGTTGCTCTGCATCTTGTTGACCAGGGCCCCCAGGAACTTCTGCTGACGGTCCATGCGCTCGGTGTCGCTGCCGTTGCCGATCGACTTACGGGCCCGGACATAGCCGAGTGCCTCCTCGCCGTCGAGCTTCTGGCGGCCCGCGGGGAGCTTGAGGTGCGCGTCGTCGTCGTCGACCGGCTCCTTGAGGCAGACGTCCACGCCGTCCACGGCGTCGACCATGTCCTTGAAGCCGTTGAAGTCGATGACCATGTGGTGGTCCACGCGGATGCCCGTCATCTTCTCGACCGTACGGATCGTGCAGGCCGTGCCGCCGAGCTCGAAGGCCCAGTTGAACTGGGCGAACTGCTTCTTTGCGGCCTTGCCGTCCGCGGTGTGGCAGCTGGGGATCTCGGACATCAGGTCCCGCGGGAGCGACACCGCCGTCGCGCTCCTACGGTCTGCCGCGAGGTGCAGCAGGATCGTGGTGTCCGAGCGCTGGCTGCCGCCGTCGTCACGTCCGTAGGCGCTGTTGTCGCCGGAGCGGGTGTCGGAGCCGATGAGCAGGATGTTCTGGGCGTCCCGCGCGATCGGCCGCGGGCGTTCCTTCTCGTAGGCCTTGAGCTCCTCGGCCGCGCTGGTGTCGGTCGTGATGTTGTCGTCGAGCTTCCGGTACAGCCACCAGCCGACCCCGGCGGCGACCAGCACGAGGAGGGAGGTGGCGAGAGCGGTCCAGCGGAGCCAGTGGCGCCGGCCGCCCTGCGGGTCGCGCGGGGGCCGCTCGCTCCAGGTGCCGCCCTCCGGGTCCGTGCCGGACGTGTCGTCCTTCGGGGCGGAGCCGGACGTGGCGTCCTGCTCCGGGTCCGTCCCGGGGGCGTCCCGCGACCCGTCAGCCGGCCCGCCATCGGCCGAGTGGTCCGGGCGGTCCGGGCGGTCCGGCTCGGACGGGGTGCCGGGGCTGTCGCTCACGTCTGCGTCCATCCTTCACGTTCGGCGGCGCGATGGGCCGCCGGTCGCAGGGGTAGACGGCTGAACCTCACGCTTGGTTGTGCATCCGGACAGCGTTCTCGGCGGTGTTCCGTATCGCCGATCATGTACTGCCGCCGGTGCTCAGTCCCGGGGGCTCGGCCCGCCGTGGGCCGGACGGGTGGCGTCAGGAGCGCTTGTCATACCGCAGTGGCGGTGATCCGCTCGCTTTCGACGCGCTTGGCGAGCCCGCTCTCGTCCAGCCGGTCCAGGTGACGGCACAGGACCACCGAGCCCCCCGAGGCCAGCGGAGCGAAGAGCCCGGCGGACAGCCCCTCCCAGGTGTCGTACGTACGGCCCGTCAGGAGCCTGGATCCCGGGCCGAGTCCCAGCTCAGCCGCGTCCTCGCGGGCCCGTGCGACCAGCTGGTCCGCCGTCAGGCCCACGCCGCCCACCGTCAGCGCGGGGGCCGCCGGGTCCACCGGGGCGTACGGAGCGAAGCGGTCGCCCTGGCCCGGCACCTCCACCGCGTAGTCCGCGAACCCCTCGGGGGCCTGCGGGAACCGGCCGCCCAGCGGGCGCAGCGCCAGCGCGATCCGCTCACCGCGGCACGCGCGCGCCAGGTCGAGCGTGTCCGGTCCGCTGACGACCAGATCGGCCGAGGCCGGGTCGCCCCCCACCTCGGCGACGACTCCCACCGACGAGCAGGCGAGCAGCCAGACGGCCGACTGCCAGTGGGCGGGGAGCAGCAGCGCGAGCCGGTCGCCCGGCTCGGCGGCCAGGTCGCCCTGGAGCAGATTGGCGGTCTTGGCCACCCAATTGGCGAAGGTGGCCACCGACAGTTCGACGCGCTCTCCGGTTGCGTCGTCGTAGAAAGTGACGAGGGGGCGGGCGGGGTCCGCGGCGAGCGCGGATCGCAGCAGGTCGGCAGGGGTGCGGTCGCTGGCGTTCATCCGGGCAAGGGTACGCGGGCGGCGCCGGCCCGGCAGGGCGTGGCGTGTGCCCCGTACACCGGTTCGGCAGACGGGGTGTCAGCTGACGGTGGCTCCGCTCCAGTCGCCGGGAATGCCGGACTCTGTCAAGGATTTCCTGTATGCGTGCACTTCTTGCAACCTCGATCGGCGTCTCCTGCGCGACGGCACTCGTCCTCCCGCTCGCCGCGCCCGCACCCGCCGCCCCCGCCAGGACCCCGGTCGCGCAGGCGGCCGGGGCCGCTCCCGCCGAACCCTCGGGTTCGACCCAGTCGCTGCCCCTGCGTCCGCTCACCGAAGCGGCCCCGAGGGCCACCGGTAAATCCACCGAATCCACGGATCCGGCGCAAGGGGTGCTGCGGAAGGACTCGCACCGCTTCTCGCTCGTCGGCGTGGTCTGGGACGACGCCGACGCCGAACTGCACGGCACCGTCCAGGTCCGCACCCGCGCGACCGGCACCACCAAGTGGTCCGGCTGGCAGTCCCTGGAGACCCACAACACCGACCACGCCGCCGACGCGGGCACCCCCGAACGCGAATCGGGCACGGTGCGCGGCTCCACCGCCCCCCTCTGGGTCGGCGACTCGGACGGCGTCGAGGTCCGCGTACGGTCCGAGGACGGCGAGCCGCGCGGCGGCGCCACCGACACCGCGCCCCTCCCCGCGGGCCTCCAGGTGGAACTCGTCGACCCGGGCGACGACCCGGCCGACGCCACCGAGCAGCCGCGCGTCGACGGAACCCAGGCCACCGGCGGGCAGGCGACCGGCACCCCCGCCGTCGCCACCCCTGCGGGGGGCACGGCCACGCCTGCCACGGCCGCCCAGCCCGGCGCGCTTCCGGAGTCGGCGGGCCTCACCGTGGCGGCGGCCGAGAGCGCCGCGGTCAACGCCGACCTCGCCCCGCCCGGTGCCACCGAGATCCCCGCCCTGAGCAAGGCCGAGTCGGAGGAGCAGGCGGTCGTCGGAGCGGGTGCCAAGCCGTACGTGGGGCCGCGCCCCGGCATCGTCACCCGTAAGGGCTGGGGCGCCGACGAGAGCCTGCGCGAGAGGGCCTTCTCCTACACCTCGACCGTCAAGGCCGCATTCATCCACCACAGCGCCACCGGCAACAACTACACCTGCGCCCAGGCGCCCTCCGTCCTGCGCAGTATCTACCGCTACCACGTCAAGAGCAGCGGCTGGCGCGACATCGGCTACAACTTCGCGGTCGACAAGTGCGGAAACATCTACGAAGGACGCGCCGGAGGCGTGACGAAGGCGGTCCTCGGCGCCCACACCCTCGGTTTCAACACGAACACCATGGGAATCGCGGTACTCGGGACGTACAGCTCGACGAACCCGCCCGCGGCGGCGGTCACCGCCATCGCCAAGCTCACCGCCTGGAAGCTCGGGCTGTTCGGCCGCAACCCCAAGGGGAAGGTCACGCTCGTCTCCGGCGGCAGCGGCAAGTACAAGAAGGGTGCCAAGGCCAAGCTCAACGTCATCTCGGGGCACCGCGACGGGTTCGCAACCGAATGCCCTGGAATCCGTCTTTACAACAAGCTCGGCACGGCCCGGACCAGTTCGGCGAAGCTGCAGGGCCGCTGACCGGGAGGCTCCGAACGGTCTGCATACACTGGCCAGCCGAAACGAGGCCCGGCCCCAGCAGGAAGCAGAGACGGTGCTGTGACAGAGGCAAAAGAAGCGATCCTCCTGGTCGGTGGCAAGGGCACCCGGCTGCGCCCGCTCACGGTGCACACCCCCAAGCCGATGGTCCCGGCGGCGGGGGTGCCTTTCCTGACGCACCAGTTGGCGCGTGCGAGGGCGGCCGGGGTGGAGCACATCGTGCTCGCGACGTCCTACCTCGCGGAGGTGTTCGAACCGTATTTCGGTGACGGTTCGTCGTTCGGCCTCTCCATCGAGTACGTCACCGAGGACGAACCCCTCGGTACCGGCGGAGCCATCCGTAATGTGGCGTCGCGCCTGGCCTCGGGCCCGGACGAACCCGTCATCGTGTTCAACGGGGACATCCTCACCGGCCTCGACATCCGGGCCCTGGTCACGGCGCACGCCACCTCGGGGGCGGACGTCTCCCTGCACCTCACCAGGGTGGAGGACCCGCGCGCCTTCGGTCTCGTGCCGACGGACGCCACGGGCAGGGTGACGGCCTTCCTGGAGAAGCCGCAGACCCCCGAGGAGATAGTCACCGACCAGATCAACGCGGGGGCGTACATCTTCCGCCGGTCGGTCATCGACACCGTTCCGGCCGGCCGGCCGGTCTCGGTGGAGCGCGAGACCTTCCCCGGTCTGCTGGCCGCGGGCGCCCATCTCCAGGGCATGGTGGACTCCACGTACTGGCTGGACCTCGGCACCCCGCAGGCCTTCGTGCGCGGCTCCGCCGACCTGGTCCTCGGCCGCGCCCCGTCGCCCGCCGTCCCCGGCCGCTGCGGCGACCGGCTCGTCCTGCCCACCGCGTCCGTCGCCGCCGACGCCAAGCTCACCGGCGGTACGGTCATCGGCGAGGGCGCGCTGATCGGCGAGGGTGCCAGGATCGCGGGCTCCACCGTGCTGGAGGGCGCCGTCGTGGAACCGGGCGCGGTGATCACCGACTCACTGGTCGGAGCCGGCGCCCGGATCGGTGGCCGCTCGGTGCTCAGCGGTGCGGTGATCGGCGACGGCGCCCAGGTCGGCGCCGACAACGAACTGCGTGACGGCATCCGTGTCTGGTGCGGCGCCGTCCTCCCGGACGCCTCGGTCCGCTTCTCGTCCGACCAGTGAACGAGACCGTGCTCGCCCACCCGTGAACCCGCCGTGCTCGCCCACCTGTGACTTACCCTCGACAGGCACCCCGACGACCGAGGACCTCACCCGTGGCAGGACGCTTCGTACCCCGCACCACCGCCGTGCCCCGGCAGGAGCCGGACTCCGGCGAGGGCCACGCGTCCGCCCCCGCGCTGACCAGGACCTGGACACCGCCGGGACCGCTCGACCTGCGGCTGGTCCTGAGCCCGCTGCGGCGCGGCCCGGCGGACCCCGCCTACCGGGCGCTGCCCGACGGGACCTTCTGGAGGGCGACCCGCACCCCGGCCGGGCCCGGCACCCTGCGCGTCTCGGCTGCCCCCGGCGGACGGATCGCGGGGGCAGCCTGGGGGCCGGGCGCACAGTGGCTCCTGGACCGGCTTCCGGCGCTGCTCGGCGCGGACGACACCCCGGACGACTTCCGCCCGCGCCACCGGCTGATCGCCCTGACCCAGCACCGCAGGCCCGGTCTGCGGCTGCTGCGCACCGGGCTGGTCATGGAGTCCCTGATCCCGTCGATCCTGGAACAGAAGGTCACCACCGACGAGGCGTACCGCGCCTGGCGGCTGCTGCTCCGCACCTACGGCACCCCCGCGCCCGGACCTTGCGACGTGACGTTCGGCACGTACGGCCTGTACGTCATGCCGGACGCCAGGACCTGGTCGCTGATCCCGTCCTGGGAGTGGCACCGCGCGGGCGTCGACGGCAAACGCTCCGCCACGATCCTGCGCGCGGTCCGGGTGGCCCGGCGCATGGAGGAGGCGGCCGCCATGGAGCTGCCCGAGGCGACGGCCCGGCTGCGGCTGATCCCGGGCATCGGCCCCTGGACCGCGGCGGAGACCCTGCAGCGTTCGAACGGCGCCGCGGACGCGGTGACGGTCGGCGACCTCCATCTGCCGGGCATCGTCGGCCACGCGCTCGCGGGCAACAGGAACGCCGACGACGAGGAGATGCTGGAGCTCCTCGCCCCGTACGAGGGCCAGCGCCACCGCGCGACCCGCCTGATCATGCTCTCGGGCCACACCCCGGCCCGCCGGGCCCCCCGGATGACGCCGCGCGACATCGCCCGGCTGTGACCCCGGGCAGGCCCCGGCGGCCGCTCAGCGGACCTGGATGAAGGCCCCCGCGTCCCGGGCGGCACGCGGCGGCGGCGTTCCCTTCGGATGCCCCACGGCCACCGCGCCCAGCGGATCCCAGGAGTCCGGCAGGTCCAGCACCTCACGCACCACGGACCGGCAGAACATCGTCGACGAGACCCATGCCGAGCCGAGCCGCTCACCCGCGAGCGCCACCAGGAAGTTCTGCACGCCCGCACCGGCCGCGACCACGAACATCTCGCGCTCCGCGGTGTCCCTGCGCTCGTCCCCGTAGGTGTGGGAGCCGTCCATCACCAGGCACGGCACCGCCAGATACGGCGCGTTCCGCAGGACGTCACCCCGCCGCACCCGCTTGGCGACCGACTCCTCGCTCCGCCCGTCCCGGCGCAGATCCGCGATCCACGCGTCCCGCATGGCGTCCAGCAGCCGGTGACGCGATTCGGCGGACTCCAGCAGGACGAAGCGCCAGGGTGTGGTGTGGTGGGGCGCCGGGGCCGTCACGGCCGCCGCCACCGCACGCCGTACGGCGCCCGGGTCGACCGGCTCGTCCGTGAACTCCCGCACCGTGCGCCGGAGGTTCAGCGCTTCCCGCACCGCCTCGGACGTACCCAGCCGGAACATGTCGTCGGCCGCGACCCGCACCATCGCCCGGGCGCCCGCGTCCCCGTCCTCGGCCATGTCCGCCACCACATGGGGGAGTCCGCGCACCACGGCGACCGGAAGCCCGGACGCCTTGCCCTTCACCAGATCACCGGCCGAGGCCAGCTCGTCGGCCGTGGCCACGACGGTGGCGCTCAGCGGATTGCCGTGTCCGTCGGTACCGCCCCGGAGGTCGTCCAGGACCCTGACCCCCGCGGCCCCGATCGCCACGTCCGTCAGACCGCTGCGCCACGGGCGGCCGAAGGTGTCCGTGACGACGACCCCGACATCTACCCCGAGCGTGTCGCGCAGTCCGTCCCGGATCAGCCGGGCCGACGCGTCCGGGTCCTCGGGCAGCAGCAGGACCGTCCCCGCCGGGGTGTTCGAGGCGTCGACCCCGGCAGCGGCCATGACGAGCCCCTGCCGGTTCTCCACGATCCTGAGCGTCCCGCGCCGTGCGACCACCCGGACGGTCTCGGCGTCGATCGCCGCCTCCCGGTCCGTGGCCTCGACGATCCGGCCCTCCGCCTTGGAGACGATCTTCGAGGTGACCAGCAGGACATCGCCGTCCACCAGGCCAGGCTCCGTCGCGGCGATCAGCTTCGCGAGGTCGTCGCCCTCGCGCACCTCGGGCATCCCGGGCAGGGCCCACACCCGGTACGAGGGGGCGGCGTCGGCGTCGGCGTGTGCTCCGCTCATGCCCGCACCTCCTCGGCAAGCGCCAGGGCCTGGCGGGCCATCTCGGCGGTGGCGTCCACGTCCGTCATCATCAGCGGGATGGCGCGGCAGCGGATCCCCGCGGCCTCGACCTCGTCGACGACCGCCTCGTCCACGCTGTCGACGAGCCAGCCGTCGAGCAGACCCGAACCGTAGTGCTGAGCGACGGCCGCGGCGCTGGACTCGACGCCGACGGCGGCCAGCACCTTGTCGGCCATGCCCCGCACGGGTGCGTCCCCGACGATGGGGGAGAGCCCCACGACGGGGACCCCGGCCTCGGCGATGGCCTCCCGGATGCCGGGCACGGCGAGGATGGTGCCGACCGACACGACCGGGTTCGACGGCGGGAAGACGATGACGTCGGCCTCGGCGATGGCCTCCAGAACGCCCGGCGCCGGCTTGGCCTGCTCCGCGCCCACGGGCACCACGGCCTGCGCGGGCAGGGAGGCGCGCAGCTTCACCCAGTACTCCTGGAAGTGGATGGCCTTGCTCTCGCCGTCGACGTCCACGGCGACATGCGTCTCGATACGGTCGTCGGACATGGGGATCAGCCGGACGCCCGGCTTCCACCGTGCACAGAGGGCCTCGGTGACCGCGCTCAGCGGATAGCCCGCGCCGAGCATCTGCGTACGGACGATATGGGTCGCGAAGTCACGGTCGCCGAGGCCGAACCACTCGGGCCCCACCCCGTACTCCGCGAGCTCGTCCTTGACCCGGAAGCTCTCGTCCGTACGCCCCCAGCCCTGCTCCTCGTCGATGCCACCGCCCAGGGTGTACATCACGGTGTCGAGGTCCGGGCAGACCTTCAGCCCGAACAGATGGATGTCGTCGCCGGTGTTGCCGATCACCGTGATGTCCGCGTCGGGCGCGGCCTGTTTGAGGCCACGCAGGAAACGAGCACCACCGATACCGCCGGCCAGAACCACAATGCGCATGCCGACCAGTGTGGCAGGCGCGTAACGACCTGGTGCGCGACGGAGAGCGGATCAGGCCGTACGGCTGCTGGTGGCAGAGCGTCAGGCGGGTACGACATCCTCGGAGGCCGGAGCGCACTGCGCCGAACGCATCGGCATGTCGGTCAGGCCCGGGAAGTAGATGTGCAGGCTGACGGCGGGTTCCAGCGAGTCGTTGACGACCTCGTGGACGTATCCCGGGGCGAAGACACGCTGCGCGCCCGCGTCCAGGGTCAGCGCCCCGCGCGACGTGTGCTCCGTCAACTTGCCGCCCAGGACCGTGAGTACACCGGAGGACAGGCCGTGGTCATGCCGGCCGCTGCCCTGGCCCGGGACCCAGCTCAGCAGCCACACCTCGTAGCCAGGAGCGCTCTGCAGCCGGTGGTACCAGCGCGTCGTGGTGTCGTACCGGACGAGCGGGGCCCACCGGGCACGGTCGGCGGCGATGGAGCGGGCGAGTCCGGCGAACCCGGCCACGGTGGAGGGATGGGGACCGGCCGGCTGGAGGAGGTGCTGGACCTCGAGGATGTCGCCGGCGATCGAAAGGTCGCTGTCGCTGTTCATGGGTGCGGTGGTTCCTCGGCATGTGGATGCGCGTGCGGAGCGCGGAGACCGGAGTGCGATGAAACAAGACGAAGCTGGATCAGAGCTGGAGCGCTACGGCTTCAACAGCTGTGACAGCTGGAACAGCAACAGCGAGCCTGGACAGCACTACGGAACCCACGGGTGTGGGTCGTGTACGTGGCTGCGGTCGCGTGCATGAAGTCAAGGAGACCGGCTGGGTCCGTTCCCTGTCAACCCAATGCCCGATTTGGCGGCAATGTTTCACCCTATCCAGTTGTGGCGGGTGGAGAAAGGTTTTGGCGCCCAATGCAGGGGCAAGGTGGCGCATCAACCGTGTCCGCAAACGCGGTCGAGGGCCCGTGATCCTACTGTGATCTTGGTCGCTTCAGTGATCGAATCGAAACATCGGGCCGGCCTCGCTCGTCTCATCCGGTGAGAAGTGAAGCTGGATGACGCCGATGGCATATGTCAGGTTTTTGGTGATTTGGACACTTAACGCATACGCTTGGTTCCGGAGAGTGAATACCGAGGCCAATAGCAGATCTTCGCTTGACTGGCCCGAAGCTACACACTTGTAATTTCACTCGTGTCGTTCGGCCGCACCGGTAACGGCCGCATCACGGGGACGCAAGAGACAGACGAGGGGCGCACATGACCGAGCTGTTCCAGCAACTGCTGGTCGAGGACGCGGACGAAGAGCTCGGCTGGCAGGAGCGCGCACTGTGCGCCCAGACCGACCCCGAGTCCTTCTTTCCTGAGAAGGGCGGCTCCACCCGCGAGGCCAAGAAGGTCTGTCTCGCCTGCGAGGTCCGCTCCGAATGCCTTGAGTACGCCCTCAACAACGACGAGCGCTTCGGGATCTGGGGCGGTCTCTCCGAGCGCGAGCGGCGACGCCTGAAGAAGGCGGCCATCTGACGCCGCGCACCCGGCTGCCACGACCCCGATGGCCTGGGGGCCGCACCCTGCACGCAGGGTGCGGCCCCCAGGCCATCGGCATGTCCGGCCGTCCCGCGGTCCGCCCGTCAACCGCTCGGCGCGGGGCGGACATCCGTACCGTTAGTGTGGGGCCCCGTCCGAGAGACGCGCCAACGCCCCGCCGCGGCGCGCATGTACACCGATGCAGCCCCCGGGGGGAAACCCCTCCGGACCCGGCCGGAGGGCCCGTACCCCGATGTCCGTGCACAGCCACTCGGCGGCGCCGAACGCGGCCGCCGCCGCCCCAGAGTTCCCCCGGCATGTCGTCACCGCCGTGCTCGTCTCGCACGACGGCGCACGCTGGCTGCCCCATGTGCTCGGCGGACTGCTCGGGCAGGAACGCCCCGTACAGAACGTCGTCGCCGCCGACACCGGCAGCGCCGACGACTCCGCCCGCCTGGTCACCGAGGCGCTCGGCGGCGAGCGCGTCCTCCACCTGGCACGGCGTACGAGCTTCGGTACAGCCGTCGAGGAGGCGACCCGCACGGCCGGCGTCCTCACCCCCGACGACCTGCCCTATCTGAAGCGCCCCAGCGGCTGGGACCCCGTCACCCGCAGCTGGCGCGACGACGCCTATGACATGCCGGACCTTCCGCACGGCGAACCCGTCCAGTGGCTCTGGCTGCTGCACGACGACAGCGCCCCCGAGCCGGACGCGCTCGCCGAGATGCTCCGTGTCGTCGACAACGACAAGCACGCCGCGATCGTCGGGCCCAAGCTGCGCGGCTGGTACGACCGCAAGCAGCTCCTCGAGGTCGGCGTCTCCATCGCCAACAGCGGACGCCGCTGGACCGGCCTCGACCGCCGCGAACAGGACCAGGGCCAGCACGACCAGGTCCGTACGGTGCTCTCCGTCTCCTCCGCCGGCATGCTGGTGCGCCGCGACGTCTGGGAGGAGCTCGGCGGCTTCGACCGCAGGCTCCCGCTGATGCGTGACGACGTCGACCTCTGCTGGCGCGCCCACATGGCGGGCCACCGGGTGCTCATCGCCCCCGACGCCATCCTGCGGCACGCCGAGGCCGCGGCCAGGGAACGCCGCCCCATCGACTGCGCCGGACGCTCCGTCGCCAGCCCGCACCGCGTCGACAAGGCCGGCGCCGTCTACACGATGCTCTCCAACGCCCGCGGCAAACAGCTGCCGTGGGCCCTGCTCCGCCTCGTCGTCGGCACCCTGCTGCGGACCCTCGCCCACCTCGTCGGCAAGGTACCGGGGCAGGCGCTCGACGAGGTCGCCGGACTCTTCGGCACCCTGCTGCGCCCCGGACGGATCATCGCCGCCCGCCGCGCACGGCGCGGAGGGGCGGTCGACGCGGCCGAGCTGCGGTCGCTCTTCCCGCCGCCCGGTGCCACGGTCAGGGCCACCGTCGAACAGGTCGCGGGCAACTTCGGGAACCGCACCGACTCCGACTCCGGCGGCTCACGGCACGGAGCGGTCGAGTCGGGACCCGGCGGTGACGACGCCGACTTCCTGGAGATCGACCAGTTCGCACGGCTGAAGAAGCTCGGCCGCAAGCCGGGCCCCGTGCTCTTCGCGCTGCTCCTCGTCGTCTCGCTGGTGGCCTGCCGGAGCCTCCTCAGCGGCGGCGCCCTCGCGGGCGGCGCGCTGCTGCCCGCCCCCGCCGACGTCTCCGACCTCTGGGGGCGCTACGCGGACGGCTGGCACACCGTCGGAACCGGCGGAACCCAGTCCGCACCGCCCTATCTGGGCATGATCGCCGCCCTGTCGGCGCTGTTCCTCGGCTCCACCGGCTTCGCGCTCACCCTGCTGCTGGTCTGCTCGGTCCCGCTCGCCGGGGTCACGGCGTACTTCGCCTCCAGGCCTCTGATCGAGTCCCGGCTCCTGCGGGCCTGGGCGAGCGTCGCGTACGCCTTCCTGCCCGCCGCCACCGGAGCGCTGGCCACCGGCCGGCTCGGCACGGCCGTCCTGGCCGTCCTGCTGCCGCTGATCGCCCGCGCGGCCGTCGCCGCCCACGGGCTGCGGGGCGACGGGTCCACGGCACGCGGCAGCTGGCGTGCCACCTGGGCGTACACCCTGCTGCTCACCGTCACGACCGCTTTCACGCCGGTCGTCTGGCCGCTCTCGGTGGTCCTCGGCATCGGGGTGCTCGTCCTGCGCCGGAACGACATCGCCGCGTACGGACTGCGCTTCCTGGCCACGGCCGGAACCCCGATCCTGATCCTCGCCCCTTGGTCGCTGTCCCTGCTGACCGGCCCGTCGGCCTTCCTGAAGGAGGCCGGGCTCGACACGGGCACGGGCACGGCGTCCGCCCTCGACCTGCTCGGCATCAGCCCCGGCGGTCCGAAGGCAGCGGGCGGCATCCTGCTGCTGGGCATCGTGCTTGCGGCGCTGGCCGCCCTGCTGCGCGGGGAGCGGCAGTTCGCGATCCGCGCCTCCTGGGCCGTCGTGCTCGTCTCCCTGGTCTTCGCGGCGATCTCCAACGGCTCCACCTGGGCCGGTCCCGCCACCCTCGTCTACGGCATCGCGCTGCTCACCGCCGCGCTGCTCGGCGCGGACGGGGCCCGGGTCCGGGTCGCCGCACTGAGCTTCGGCTGGCGTCAGCCGGTCGCCGCGCTCATCGCCCTGGCCGCGGGGCTCGCCCCGGTCCTGGCCGCCGCCGGCTGGATGATCGGCGGTGCGTCCGGTCCGCTGGAGCGCCGGGACCCCGTGCAGGTGCCCGCGTTCGTCGCGGAGGAGAGCAGTACCCGCGACCAGGCGCGCACGCTGGTGCTCGGGGGTACATCGCCCGCAGCGGTCTCCTACAGCCTGGTCCGCGGCTCGGGCGCCCGTCTGGGCGATGCCGAGCTCACCGAGGCCGGCGGCGCCAACACCCACCTCGACAAGGTCGTCGCCAACCTGGTCGCGGGCTCGGGCGCCGACCAGGGCAGCCAGCTCAGCGACTTCGCGGTCCGTTACGTCCTCGTACGGGACGGGGCGCCGCGCGAGATGAGCCGGGTGCTCGACTCGACCCCGGGTCTGAGCAGGCTCAGCCAGCTGGACGGCAGCGCCCTGTGGCGGGTCGACCGCCAGGTCTCCCGGATCGCGATCGTCCCCTCCGGTGCGGGCGAGCCCGTACCCGTCGGCTCGCAGGCCGTCGACGCGCACACCGAGATCCCCGAGGGCGAGGCGGGCCGGGTGCTGCGGATCGCCGACGCGGCCGACCCCGGGTGGCAGGCCACGCTGAACGGCCGGGCACTGACCTCGAAGACCGTGGACGGCTGGGCACAGGGCTTCGAGCTGCCCGCCGAGGGCGGCACACTGGACCTCACCCACGACGCACCCGTTACCCACACCGCGTGGGTCTGGGCACAGGTGTTGCTCGGCGTCGTCCTGGTGGTGCTGGCCCTGCCGGGCCGCCGCCGGGAGATCGACGACGATCTGCCCGAGGAGACCGAGGCCGTCGCGGCCGAGCCGGTCGCCGGGGAGGGCCGCCGGGCCCGCAGGCTGCGCGCGGCGGCGCAGGCGGAGGCGGAGGCGATGACTCCGGGCGCCCCGGAGCAGGCCCCGGAGCAGACGCCCGAGCAGACGCCGGGGGAGTACATCCCGGCGCAGCAGAACACCGACCCGTACGGGGCGGTCGCGGGGGACCAGGACGGCACGGGTACGTACGCGGCGATCCCCGTGGATCAGGACGGCACCGGCACCTACGCGGCGATCCCCGTGGACCAGGACGGTACGGGTACGTACGCCGCGATCCCTCCGGACCAGGACGGCACCGGCACCTACGCGGCAGTCCCGCAGCAGAACTACGGGGAGTGGGACGCCCAGCAGTACCAGGGCGCCGACTACGGCCAGTACCAGGGCGGGCAGGACCCCGGCCAGTACTACCAGGCCGACCCCTACCAGCAGGACCCGTACCAGCAGCAGGTCGCCTACGACCCGTACGGCTACGCCCAGCAGCAGCCCTACGCGCAGGGGACGGGCGAAGCCGCCCCGTACGACGGGCATGACGGGCACGACGAGAACACGACCCCGGGCCAGGGCCAGGACCCGTGGGCGAACGGCAACGGCAACGGCAACGCATCGCGAGGCGAGTCCGAGTGAAGTCCACCCCCCTGTCCCTCATCGCGGGCGTCGTCGCCCTCGCGTCCGTCACCGGTTTCGCCGCGGTCACCGTGCCCGGCGACGAGGGTGCGACGCAGGCGAAGTCCGCAACCCGGCTTCCCGTGGAGCGCTCCAGCCTGCTCTGCCCGGCGCCGAGCACCTCCGACCTGGCGGAGACGAAGTACACGTCGTTCACCCCGGCGGGGGAGAGCCCGAAGGCGGGTACCGCCGAGCTGAAGCCGGCCGAGGCGCTGCCCGTGGACGACGCCACGGACAAGGGCGCCACGGACAAGGGCGCCAAGGACAAGAAGAAGGAGGGGGAGAAGGGGAAGGCGGCAGACACCAAGCCCGTCGTCTCCCTCAAGGAGCTCGGTAAGCCGTTCACCGCCGAGACCTCCAAGACCGGAGCCCCGGCGCTCATCGGCACCGCGACCGACACCTTCGCCCCCGGCTGGGCGGCCCAGCAGACCACCATGGCCGCCGCCGGCGCCGCCCGCGGCCTGCTCGGCGTCAGCTGCACCGCCCCTGACACGGACTTCTGGTTCCCGGGCGCGAGCACGGGGAAGGCCCGGCAGGACTACGTCCACCTCACCAACCCCGACGACACCGCCGCGGTCGCCGACATCGAGCTGTACGGCGCCGAAGGCGCCCTCAAGTCCGATGTCGGGGAGGGCATCACCGTCCCGGCGAGGTCGAGCGTCCCCATGCTGATCTCGACCCTGACCAGCGAGGTCGCCGAGAACGTGGCCGTCCATGTGACGACACGGTCGGGCCGTGTCGGCGCGGTCGTGAGCGCCGCCGAGGAGGAGGTGGGCAGCGACTGGCTGGCCGCTTCCGCGGATCCGACGAGCACCCAGATCCTGCCCGGGATCCCGGCCGACGCCACCTCCGTACGGCTGGTGGCGTTCGCGCCCGGGGAGGACGACGCCGATGTGAAGGTCCAGCTCGTGGGGAAGAGCGGGACGTTCTCACCGGCCGGCAACGACACCCTGCACATCAAGTCGCAGATGACCGCGAGCGTCGACCTCAAGGACGTCACCCGGGGGGAGCCCGGCTCGCTCAGGCTGACCCCCGTCGACGGCGACGGGACACCGGTGGTGGCCGCACTGCGCGTGGTGCGCGGTACCGGTGCCAAGCAGGAGGTCGCATTCATCCCGGCGACCGGTCCGGTGGGCGAGCGGGCGACCGCCGCCGACAACCGGGCGAAGGGCTCGGTGCTCTCGCTGGCCGCGCCTGGCGCGACGGCCAAGGTCAAGGTCACGGCATCGGCCGGCAGCGAGGGCGGCAAGGCGGCCGTCAAGACGTACACGGTCAAGGGCGGCACGACGCTCGAGGTCACCCCCGACGCGCCGGCCGGCCTCAAGGGCGGTTACGCCCTGACGGTGGAGCCCGAGTCGGGCGGCCAGGTGTACGCCGCCCGCACCCTCACGGTCCCGGAGGACGGCATCAACATGTTCACCGTGCAGACGCTGCCGGACGACGGGGGCACGGTCGAGGTGCCCGAGGCGGAACAGGACCTGTCGGTCCTGGACGACTGAGGGCGGCGCCCGGAGCCGGAACCGGCGCCCGGAGTCGGTCAGTCCTGCCCGTAGCGCGGGTCGACCGACTCGGGCGCGAGGCCGAGCAGCTCCGCGACCTGCTCCACCACGACCTCGTGCACCAGCAGAGCGCGCTCGTCGCGGTTCTTGGTGCGGATCTCTACAGGGCGCCGGTAGACGACGATCTGGGCGGGCTGTCCCTTCGTGGCGGACACCGCGCGCCCGAGCGGCACGGTCTCGTCGAGCGAACCCGGCACTTCGAGGACCAGGAAGTCCACGTCCGTCAGTTGCGGCCAGCGCCGCTCCAGCCGCTCCACCGAATCCTGGACGAGATCGCGGAAGCTCTCGGCCCTGCTGACGGACAGCGGCACCTGCGGCGGGGCGACCGGTCCGCGCATACCGCGGCCATGGCGGTCGCGGCGACGGGGCCGTGGCTCGGACGGGTGGGGCGGTACAGGACGGTCCACCGACGCAGCGTAACGCTCATCGGGCCGGGGCGATCACGGTGTCCCGACCCGCTCGTTCCGTGTCAGGCCGGGCCGCCGGTTGTGTCGTCGGATGAACATTCCGGTCAGGGTCGGGTACGGAACGATCGCCCCGGAGCCGCTCCAGGCCTGGTTCGAGGGCCGACACGACGGGGTGAGCTGAGGGAGAGTCGTCGCAGCCCGCTCAAGAGTGCGGTACCGTCCAACATCGTGAGCCCTGTACGTCGCTGTTCGCGAACCGCGTGCGGCCGTCCCGCCGTCGCGACACTGACGTACGTCTATGCCGACTCGACCGCGGTCCTCGGCCCGCTCGCCACCTATGCCGAGCCCCACTGCTACGACCTCTGCGCCGAGCACGGTGAGCGGCTCACCGCGCCGCGCGGCTGGGAAGTCGTCCGGCTCTCCGACCCCTCGGCCCCCACCCGCCCCAGCGGTGACGACCTCGAAGCGCTCGCCAACGCCGTGCGCGAGGCCGCCAGGCCGCAGGAGCGGCCGCAGCAGGGCGGCAGGGCCCCCCGGACGGCGGACCCGGTGGAGGTAGCGCGCCGCGGGCATCTGCGTGTGCTGCGGTCCCCGGACTCCTGACGGCTCCGCTCAGCCTTTCCGGACCCCCCGGCTGTCGGGCCGTCTTCCGCGCTTTCGTGCCGCGCTCTCCCACCGGAAGAGTTTCCCGGTGCGGAGCATTGACGGTGGCTTGTCGCGGACACGACCATTTCCCCCACCCGTGAGAGATCGCTTCCGCATCACGGAGTTCCGGGGAGGCCTGTGTGTTTGTCCAGCAACTCGAACCCGTAGCCGATTCGCTCGGCCTGTCCGCTCTTGTCGCTTCCTTGCCGCTGGTGACCGTGCTGGTGCTGCTCGGCGCCGTCCGTATGAAGGCCCACCGTGCCGGACTCATCGGGCTCGCCGTCGCCGTGCTCGTCGGCTGGCTGGCGTTCGGCATGCCCGTCGGGCAGACCCTGTCCGCAGGGGTGCAAGGAGTCCTCTTCGGGCTCTTCCCCATCATGTGGATCGTCGTCAACGCCCTCTGGGTGTACCGGATGACGGTGCGCACCCAGCACTTCGACATCCTGCGGCGCTCCTTCGGCCGGGTCTCCGACGACCCGCGCATCCAGGCGCTGGTCATCGCCTTCTGCTTCGGCGCGCTCCTGGAGGCGCTGGCCGGTTTCGGCGCACCCGTCGCGATCTGTTCCGTCATGCTCGTCGCGCTCGGCTTCGACCCGGTGAAGGCCGCCGTCGTCTCCCTGGTCGCCAACACCGCACCCGTCGCCTTCGGTGCCATGGGTACGCCCGTGGTGACGCTCGCCCAGGTCACCGGTCTGCCGCTGGACGACGTCGCCTCGGTCGTCGGTCGTCAGACGCCGCTGCTCGCCCTCGTCGTCCCGCTGATCCTGGTCTTCCTGGTCGACGGCAAACGAGGGCTGCGCGAGACCTGGCCGCCCGCGCTCGTCTGCGGGGTCGCCTTCGCCGTCGCGCAGTTCGCCGCGTCCAACTTCGTCTCCGCGCAGCTCGCCGACATCGCGGCGGCCCTGGTCGGCGCGGGCGCGCTGATCGCCGTCCCCAGTGCCCGAAAGCCGGCCGACGAACCCGTACGCGCTGCCGTGCTGACCGGCGTACGCAGCGAGGACCTGGACCAGGAGGACCCGCGTCGCGAGGTGCTGCGCGCCTACGCCCCGTACGCGCTGATCGTCGTGGTGTTCTCGGTCGCCCAGATCCCGCCCGTCAAGCGGCTCCTGGACAAGGCGACACAGGTCTTCGACTGGCCGTTCCTCGATGTCGGAGGGCCCGACGGCGAACCGGTCGGCGCCAATGTGTTCTCCCTCCCGCTCATCGGCACGGGCGGCACGCTCGTCCTGGTCGCCGGGCTGATCACCGCCGTCGTCATCGGCGTACGGGCGGGTGCCGCGGTGCGGGAGTGGGCGGCCACCGTGCACGAACTGCGCTACGCGATCCTCACCGTGACGTCCGTACTGGCTCTCGCCTATGTGATGAACCTGTCCGGTCAGGCCGCCACCATCGGCCAGTCCGTCGCCGCGGCGGGCGCCGGACTCGCCTTCCTCTCCCCGGTGCTCGGCTGGTTCGGCGTCGCCGTGTCCGGATCCGACACCTCGGCCAACGCCCTCTTCGGTGCGCTCCAGGTGTCCGCCGCACGGGAGTCCGGCCTCTCCCCCGACCTCCTCGCCTCCGCCAACAGCTCCGGGGGAGTACTGGGCAAGATGATCTCCCCGCAGAATTTGACGATCGCCTGCGCGGCCGTCGGTCTCGCCGGACGCGAGGGTGATCTGCTGCGCAAGGTCCTGCCGTGGAGCCTCGGCCTGCTGCTGGCGATGTGCCTGATCGTGATGGCCCAGAGCACGGTGGTGCTGGGCTGGATGCTCCCCTGACCTGGCGCCCCCGGACGCCGGGTAGTTTGGGCGGTCCGTAAAGATCCCAGGAGGACCGTCCGTGGTAGCTGACCTGTCGCAGCTCGTGAAGGCGTACGACGTGCGCGGAGTCGTGCCCGACCAGTGGGACGAAGCGCTCGCCGAATTGTTCGGCGCCGCTTTCGTCCAGGTCACCGACGCGGACGCGATCGTGATCGGCCACGACATGCGGCCGTCCTCGCCCGGCCTGGTCGCCGCCTTCGCCCGCGGCGCGACGGGGCGCGGCGCCGACGTGACCCTCATCGGGCTCTGCTCGACGGACCAGCTGTACTACGCCTCCGGGTCGCTGGACCTGCCAGGGGCGATGTTCACGGCCTCGCACAACCCGGCGCGGTACAACGGCATCAAGCTGTGCCGCGCCGGGGCCGCACCCGTGGGCCAGGACACCGGCCTGACCGAGATCCGGACGCTGGTCGAGCAGTGGTCGGAGCAGGGCCTCCCTGACGGGGACGCCACCACCCCGGGCACGGTCACCGAGCGCGACACCCTCGCCGACTACGCCGCGCACCTCCTGGGCCTCGTCGACCTCACCGGGATCCGGCCGCTCAAGGTCGTCGTGGACGCCGGCAACGGCATGGGCGGCCACACCGTCCCCACCGTCTTCGCGGGCCTGCCCCTCGACCTCGTACCCATGTACTTCGAGCTCGACGGCACCTTCCCCCACCACGAGGCCAACCCCCTCGACCCGAAGAACATCGTCGACCTCCAGGCCCGCGTCCTCGCCGAGGGCGCCGACCTCGGCCTCGCCTTCGACGGCGACGCGGACCGCTGCTTCGTCGTCGACGAGCGCGGCGAAGGCGTGTCCCCGTCCGCGATCACGGCGCTGGTCGCCGCCCGTGAGCTGGCGCGCAACGGCGGCGACGGCACCGTCATCCACAACCTGATCACCTCCTGGTCGGTCCCCGAAGTCGTACGCGAGAACGGCGGAACCCCCGTACGCACCCGCGTCGGCCACTCCTTCATCAAGGCCGAGATGGCCGAGCACGGCGCGATCTTCGGCGGCGAGCACTCCGCGCACTACTACTTCCGAGACTTCTGGAACGCCGACACCGGCATGCTCGCCGCCCTCCACGTCCTCGCCGCGCTCGGCGGCCAGGACGGCCCGCTCTCCGGACTCCTCGACCGGTACGACCGCTACTCGGGCTCCGGCGAGATCAACTCCACCGTGGCCGACCAGGCAGGCCGGCTTGCGGCGATCAGGGCGGCGTACGCCGACCGCGACGACGTGAGGTTCGACGAGCTCGACGGGCTCACCGTGACGGCCACCGACTGGTGGTTCAACCTCCGCGCCTCCAACACGGAGCCGCTGCTGCGTCTCAACGTCGAGGCACGGGACGAGGCGACCATGGCGGCGGTACGCGACGAGGTCCTCGCACGCGTTCGCGCGTGATGCCCCCCGACGCATGCCCTGTCGGGTGGGGCCTGCTGGGCCGCGACCCTCACGGCCCAGCGGTAGGCTGACCACGCCCCTGGCTCCGCGGGGCCGCACCCCGGCCCGGACGGATCCGCACCGCATGCCCGAAGGGACCCACCCCATGCCGCTCGAAGCCGGCCTTCTGGAGATCCTCGCCTGCCCGGCCTGCCACGCCGAGCTCGAAGACAGGTCCGCGGCCGAAAGCCCCGAGCTGGTCTGCACCGGCACGGACTGCGGTCTCGCCTACCCGGTGCGGGACGGCATCCCGGTGCTCCTGGTCGACGAGGCCCGCCGCCCCGCGTAATCGCACCCTGATCAGCACGGTGATCGGAGGCCCACCACCATGCTCGACGAGTCGCTGCTCGACGCACCGGAAGCCCTGGCCCGAGCCGACAGGCGAGACCTGCTGCGCGGCGCGGCCGAGGCCGGAGCCCGCGTCCGCACGGCCACCCGGCACGCCGCCGAGGCGGGAATCGGCAACCTGGCACCCGAGGGAAGGCCCCGCGCCGTCCTCGTCGCGGGGCCCGGTACGGCCGCCTCCGGGGTCGCCGACCTGATCGGCGCCCTCGCGGGTGCCTCCGCCCCGGTCACCGCGATCCGCCCCACCGGGGTCGCGGCCGCCGCCGGAGCGCTGCGCTGGACCCTGCCCGGCTGGGCCGGATCCGTGGACCTGCTGCTCATCGCGACGGCCGACGGCACCGAACCCGGCCTCGCGCTGCTCGCCGAGCAGGCGTACCGCCGGGGCTGCACCGTCGTCGCCGTCGCACCCGTCAGGTCGCCGCTGCGCGAAGCCGTCGACGGGGCCCACGGGCTCGTCGTCCCCATGGCGGCCGCCCCGCACGGCGAGTACGACGCCGAGACCTCGGCGGCCGGCCCGGGCACCCTCTGGGCCCTGCTCACCCCGCTGCTCGCACTGCTGGACCGGGTCGGCCTCATCGACGCGCCCACGGACACGCTGCGGAAGGTCGCCGACCGCCTCGACCGCACCGCGGAGCGCTGCGGACCGGCCATCGCCACGTACGGCAACCCGGCCAAGACCCTCGCCGCCGAACTCGCCGACAGCCTGCCTCTCATCTGGACGGAGGGCCAGGCCGCCGGCCCCGTCGGACGCCGCTTCGCCGCCGTCCTCGCCGAGCTCGCGGGCCGCCCCGCGCTCGTCGCCGAGCTGCCGGAAGCGCTGCCCTCCCACGGGGGGCTGCTCGCCGGAGCGTTCGCGGCGGGGGGCGACCCGGACGACTTCTTCCGGGACCGGGTGGACGAGCCCGAAGCCATGCGGGCCCGAGTCGTCCTGCTCCGTGACCGGCCCGCCGGAGGGCTGACCGCGAGCCCGGCCGCCCGCGAACTGGCCCTGAGCCACGACACCGCCATCAGCGAGCTCGAACCCGAGGAGGGCAGCGAGCTCGAAGCCCTCGCCGAACTCCTCGCGGTCACCGACTTCGCCGCCGTCTACGCCTCCCTGGCCTCCGACAACCGGGCCTGAGGGCCCGCCATCCCCTGGGCGCCCACGCCCCGCGCATCCCACGAGGACACATCTCCATGGACCGGCTCTCCAACACCGTGCGCCCCTATGCCTGGGGGTCCACCACGGCCATTCCCGAGCTGCTCGGCACAGCCCCGACCGGCGAACCGCAGGCCGAGATGTGGATGGGCGCCCACCCGGGAGCCCCTTCACGCCTCACCCGCCCCGCCGTGGCGGTCACTCCGGGCTCCGGGGTGGACATCGCCGACACTTCGGGCTCCGGGGTGGGCGGCGAGGGCACTTCGGGCTCCGGGGCGGGTGAGCGGTCCCTCACGGATGTCATCGCGGCCGACCCCGAACGCGAACTCGGCGCCGCGGCCGTCCGCGCCTTCGGCCCCCGCCTCCCCTTCCTGCTCAAGCTGCTCGCGGCCGGTGGTCCGCTGTCCCTCCAGGTCCACCCCGACCTCGCACAGGCACAGCAGGGCTACGCGGACGAGGAGCGCCGGGGCATCCCGATCGACGCACCGCACCGCACCTACAAGGACGCCAACCACAAGCCCGAGCTGATCTGCGCGCTGACGCCCTTCGACGGGCTGTGCGGCTTCCGCAGGCCCGCCGAAGCCGCAGCCCTGATAGGCGCCCTCGGCGTGGACTCCCTCAAGCCCTACGTGGACCTGCTCGGCGCCCGCCCCGACGAGGCGGCCCTGCGCGAGGTCCTCACCGCGGTCCTCACCGCGGACCCCGACGACATGGCGCACACGGTCGCCGAGGCGGCAGAGGCCGCCGGACGGCTCGGCGGAGCCCATGCCCCGTACGCCCAGATCGCCCACCACTACCCCGGCGACCCGGGCGTCATCGCGGCCATGCTGCTGAACTACGTACAACTCCAGCCCGGCGAGGCCATGTTCCTCGGCGCCGGCGTCCCGCACGCCTACCTCGGCGGCCTGGGCGTCGAGATCATGGCCAACTCCGACAACGTGCTGCGGTGCGGTCTCACCCCCAAGCACGTCGACGTCCCCGAGCTGCTCCGCATCGTCCGCTTCGAGGCGACCGAGCCCGGCATCCTGCGCCCCGAGGCCGCGCCCACCGGCGAAGAGGTGTACGAGACGCCGGTCGACGAGTTCCGGCTGTCGCGATACGTCCTGCCGACCGGTGGCGCCCCCGTCGATCTCACGGCGGGCACCGCGCAGATCCTGCTCTGCACCGCGGGCGCCCCGCGGGCGGGTGAGATCGGTCTCGCACCCGGTGAATCCGTGTTCGTCCCTGCGGACGAAACGGTAGAAGTGACCGGTAGCGGAACGCTTTTCCGTGCGACCGTGCTGGTCTGACGTACCGTCCGCGTCAGCGGCTGCAACAATGTCCGGCCGTAACGCGGCGCCCGTGTCGCAGCACTGAGGAAGGGACACCAGTCACCCATGAGCGCGTCAGGCGGAACCAAGGCGATCGTGGCGGCACTAGCCGCCAACCTCGCGATCGCAGTGGCCAAATTCGTGGCGTTCCTCTTCAGTGGCTCCTCGTCGATGCTGGCGGAGAGCGTCCACTCACTGGCCGACTCGGGCAACCAGGGACTCCTGCTGCTCGGCGGCAAGAAGGCCCAGCGGGAGGCGACGCCCCAGCACCCCTTCGGCTACGGGCGTGAGCGCTACATCTACGCCTTCCTCGTGTCCATCGTGCTGTTCTCGGTCGGTGGCATGTTCGCGATCTACGAGGGCTACGAGAAGATCAAGCACCCGCACGAGATCGAGGCCTGGTACTGGCCGGTCGGTGTGCTGGTCTTCGCGATCATCGCCGAGGGCTTCTCCTTCCGTACGGCGATCGCGGAGTCCAACCAGACCCGGGGCAAGCTGTCCTGGACGCAGTTCATCCGCCGCGCCAAGGCGCCCGAGCTCCCCGTCGTTCTCCTGGAGGACTTCGGCGCCCTCATCGGCCTTGTTCTGGCCCTCGCCGGCGTCGGCCTGGCGCTGGGCACCGGCAACGGCGTGTGGGACGGCATCGGCACCCTGTGCATCGGCATCCTGCTGATCGTGATCGCGATCGTTCTCGCCGCGGAGACGAAGTCGCTGCTGCTCGGTGAGGCCGCCGGGATCGAGGACGTCGAGAAGATCCAGGCCTCGCTCGTCGACGGCGACACCGTCACCCGCATCATCCACATGCGCACGCTCCACCTCGGCCCGGAAGAGCTGCTGGTGGCAGCCAAGATCGCGGTGCGGGCCGAGGAGTCGGCCGCCGAGGTCGCGGAGGCGATCAACGCCGCCGAGAACCGGATCCGCGAGGCCGTCCCGATCGCCAGGGTCATCTATCTCGAACCCGACATCTACGACGAGGCGGCCGCCGCTGCCGGCACCAACCCGGGCAAGACCCCGGGCGGCCCCGGCACCGACTCCGGACCCGACGCCGACCCCGCGTCTCCTGACGGCTCACCGGTGGGATCCGGCCACTGACCCGCTGAGGACCAGCCCCGAACGGCCCGGTGTCCCACGCCGCCACCCAGGCGGGCTGGGGCTCACTGGGCCGTTCGGTGTAGGTTCGGAGGAGTACCAGACGTCGCTGCTGATGGCGGTCGATCGGCCCGCGCGAGCGGACCGGCCGAGGGAGAGAGGGCCTCCGACGGACTGCACTGCGGATCGCCCGGGCATTCGTGTGCCCGTGGCCGCCGCAGAGCCAGCCAGCCCACCCTCGACCCACCACGAGGAGCAGCCCGTTATGACGACGGCCGCCAACCGCCAGGACTTCAAGGTCGCAGACCTCTCCCTCGCCGCCTTCGGGCGCAAGGAGATCACCCTCGCCGAGCACGAGATGCCCGGCCTGATGTCGATCCGCAAGGAGTACACCGCCGCCCAGCCGCTGGCCGGCGCCCGGATCACCGGCTCCCTGCACATGACCGTGCAGACCGCCGTGCTCATCGAGACCCTGGTCGCCCTGGGCGCCGAGGTCCGCTGGGCCTCCTGCAACATCTACTCGACCCAGGACCACGCCGCCGCGGCGATCGCGGTCGGTCCGAACGGCACCCCGGAAGCCCCCGCCGGCGTCCCGGTCTACGCCTGGAAGGGCGAGACCCTGGAGGAGTACTGGTGGTGCACGGAGCAGGCGCTGACCTGGCCGAACACCCCCACCGGTGGCCCGAACATGATCCTCGACGACGGTGGCGACGCCACCCTCCTCGTCCACAAGGGCGTCGAGTTCGAGAAGGCCGGGCAGGCCCCGGACCCGTCGACCGCGGACAGCGAGGAGTACGCGTACATCCTCACCCTGCTGAACCGCACGCTCGGTGAGTCCCCGCAGAAGTGGACCCAGCTGTCGTCCGAGATCCGCGGCGTGACCGAGGAGACCACCACCGGTGTGCACCGGCTGTACGAGATGCACCGCGACGGCACCCTCCTTTTCCCGGCGATCAACGTCAACGACGCGGTCACCAAGTCGAAGTTCGACAACAAGTACGGCTGCCGCCACTCACTGATCGACGGCATCAACCGCGCCACCGACGTCCTCATCGGCGGCAAGACCGCCGTCGTCTGCGGCTACGGCGACGTGGGCAAGGGCTGCGCGGAGTCCCTCCGCGGCCAGGGCGCCCGGGTGATCATCACGGAGATCGACCCGATCTGCGCCCTGCAGGCCGCGATGGACGGCTACCAGGTCGCGACGCTGGACGACGTGGTGGAGACCGCGGACATCTTCGTCACGACGACGGGCAACAAGGACATCATCATGGCCTCCGACATGGCCCGGATGAAGCACCAGGCCATCGTCGGCAACATCGGCCACTTCGACAACGAGATCGACATGGCCGGTCTGGCGAAGATCGACGGCATCGTCAAGGACGAGGTCAAGCCGCAGGTCCACACCTGGACGTTCGCCGACGGCAAGGTCCTGATCGTGCTGTCCGAGGGCCGCCTGCTGAACCTCGGCAACGCCACCGGTCACCCCTCGTTCGTCATGTCCAACTCGTTCGCGGACCAGACCCTGGCCCAGATCGAGCTGTTCACCAAGCCCGAGTCGTACCCCACCGATGTCTACGTGCTGCCGAAGCACCTGGACGAGAAGGTCGCCCGCCTCCACCTCGACGCGCTGGGCGTGAAGCTCACGACCCTGCGTCAGGAGCAGGCCGACTACATCGGCGTCCCGGTCGAAGGCCCGTACAAGTCCGACCTCTACCGCTACTGAGCCGGCCGTCGGCCACCGGCCGGCGCAGCTCTCAGCAGCAGGTCCGAGCGCAGGCCCCCGCACCCCCGTGCCGGGGGCCTGCCCCGTACCGCACCCGCACAGCCCGAGGAACCCGAAGGACCCCATGCCCCGCGGCCGTTATTCGATCCACGATGTCCACGACCACACCCCCCTCGGCGAAGAACACTTCCACTGCGCGCCCGGCCCGTCCGGCTGGCGCTACGTCTCCCAGACCACGGCCCCCTCGGGCGCCCACCTGGGGTCCGTCGATCTGGCGCTGGACGAGCTCGGCCGCCCCATCCGTCTCGAACTGCACGCCGCGAGCTGGCAGATCCGCGGTGCCGCCCTCGACGGGGTCACCTGGGTACGGACCGATCCCACCGGCACTCATGCCACCGAAGGCAATGTCCGCGCCCACACCTTCTCCGGCACGTCCCCCGCTTTCCTCGTCGCCACCGCCCGGCTCCTTCGCCTCACCCCCGCTTCCCCCGCGACCCGCGTCCGTCTGGTCACCTTCACGGACCCGGTTCTCGCCCCCCGCACCGTGGACCAGTCCTGGTCCCTGCTGAAGAGTGAAGCGCACGCCACTGACAACGGGCCCCTGATCGTGGACGAGTACCAGGTCAACGCCCTGGACACCGGTGACCAGCACGCCGTGCACATCGCGGGTGACGTGGTGTTGGCAGCGCCGGGCATCGAGCTCGAGCACCTCGAATCCCCGCCTTCGGCCATGCCTCCCGCGGCAGACGGGACTTGAGCCCGGCCGACACTCCGCTGCCTTGCAGGGGTGGTGGTCCACCAGGAGGTGCGAGAGGCTGATCCACCACAGTGGACCTTCAGCACGCGGGGGCTATGAACTCATGCCAGTACCGGGGAACCAACGGCTACCAGTGGCCGGTGCGTACGACATCGACCCGTCCGCATCGACAGTCCGTTTCGATACCCGCGCCATGTTCGGGCTGGTCCCGGTCCGGGGCACCTTCACGATCAGCCACGGCCGGATCTCCGTCACCGAGCTGGCGGAAGAGCTGTCGGTGCACGTCGTGATGGAGGCGGCCGGCTTCGACTCCGGCAACCAGAAGCGTGACGACCACATCAGGTCGGCGGACTACTTGGACGTGGCTCGGCATCCTGAGATCGACTTCCTGAGCCGAAGGCTGGAACGATCCGAGGCAGAGGCCACTTTGCAGGGGGACCTGACCGTGTGCGGGGTGACCCGGCCGGTCGCCGTCACGCTCGACACTGTCACCGAGGACGAGAAGCGGATCACCGCCGTCGGCACCGCCACGGTCGACCGATACGCCTTCGGTGTCACCAAGGCCAAGGGCATGACGGGCCGATACCTGAAGTTCACCCTGGAGATCGTGGCCAACCGCTGACCCCAGCCCCAGGGGCGCGAAGAAGCCTCAGGCAGGCGGGGCGAAGCCGGTCGTGGTCTGCGCCGGGCCCTGCTCCTGGCCCTCCCCTTGTCCGTGGCGCTCGGACGCAGGACTGCCCTGGTCCACGGGAGCCGCGGGGAGGGGCGTGCCCGCCTCTCCCCGCGGGACTTCCACCGCCCGGTTCTCGGAGACCCCTCCGTACCCGGGCAAGGGGGCGGGGAGGCCTGGCTCGCCGGGCAAGGGGGCGGGGAGGCCTGGCTCGGGACCGTTCACGGACATCCCGCCCGGGCCGGTCACCGGCGCCCCGCCCGGGCCACCGCGGCCCGCAACCGAGGCCACCCGTCGTACGTCCCGCGCCTGTCGCTCGTTCAGTACGGCCGCCAGATAGGCGGCCGCCGGAACTCCCGGCGGCGCCGGAACGCCCGTATGCGCGACGAGATCCGTGGACAGACGCTCGGCCATGGACCCGCGCACCGTGGCGTCGAGCTGGTTCATCCGCATCAGGTACTGCCGCACGGCCAGCCAGAGACCCTCCGGCACACCCGACAGGTCCAGCTGCGAGAAACGCCCCACGAGCCAGGGCGGGGGCGGGGGCACGGCGTGAGCCCGCCCGGCGGAGACCCGCTCACGTACGACGAGCGTTCCGGCGAACACGTCGCCGAGCCGACGGCCGCGGGCGGACACCAGAGAGGCGATACAGCCCACGACTCCGAACGTCCCCAGGATCTCGACCAGTCCCATGGCCCCCCGTACGAGCGCGTGCCGGAAGCGGATCGGCCCGCCGTCGTCCCGCACCACACGCAGACCGCAGGCCAGCTTTCCGAGCGAACGCCCCTGGCTGAGCGTCTCGACCGCGACCGGCCCGCCCACCAGAACCAGAAGGAACGAGGCGACGGCGACCGCGGCCGCCGCGGCTTCGTCGAGCGTCACGGTCGCCACGGCCAGACCGATGGAAAGCAGTACGAACACGGTCAGGAGCGCCGCAAGATCGATGGTGATCGCCAACGCCCGGCTGGGGAGCCTCGCCGGCTGCAACCCCAGTACGACCGCGTCTCCGGTCACGAGTTCATTCATCGCCACCCACCACCCCTCGCCGCTCTTCCCTGCCCCTCAGGACCACAGTCTGCCAAGCTGACACGCAGCGCACCGCCGTAGTACGGACCCGTACGCACCATGCCTGGAGCAGCAGCCGCCCATGGATCTCGACGTCTTCGTGACCACCCACCGCAACGAGTGGGACCGCCTGGACCATCTTCTGCACCGTGGGCGCAGCCTGACAGGTGAGGAAGCGGACGAACTCGTCGCCCTGTACCAGCGCACGGCCACCCATCTGTCCCTGATCCAGTCCAGCGCCCCGGACCCACTGCTGACGGCTCGCCTCACACAGCTCGTGGCCCGCGCGCGCTCGACCGTGACGGGGACCCGCCGCGCTTCGTGGCGTGACGCCGCACGCTTCCTGACCGCCGGCTTTCCCGCCGCCGTCTACCGCTCGCGGCACTGGTGGATCCCCACGGCGGTGCTCTCCACACTGCTGGCTGCCGTGATGGGCTGGTGGATCGGTACGCATCCGGAGGTCCAGGCGTCGATCGCAGCGCCGGAGGACCTGCGCGCGCTGACCATGCCGGGTGGCGAGTACGAGACGTACTACTCCAGCCATCCGGCTGCCTCCTTCGCCGCCCAGGTCTGGACGAACAACGCTCAGGCGGCGGCCATGTGCCTGGTGCTGGGGGCGTTCCTCTGCATACCGGTGATCTGGATCCTCTTCGCCAACGTGCTCAACCTCGCGGTGGGCATCGGCCTGATGTCCTCGGCCGGCCGGCTGGACACCTTCCTCGGGCTGGTCCTGCCGCACGGCCTGCTCGAACTCACCGCCGTCTTCGTCGCAGCGGGCACGGGCCTCCGTCTCGGCTGGACGGTCATCGACCCGGGCCCGCGCACCCGGCGTTCGGCACTGGCTCAGCGGGGGCGCGCCGCGCTCGGCATGGCCATCGGACTGGCACTGGTCCTGTTCGTCTCCGGCGTCATCGAAGGCTTCGTCACCCCTTCGGGGCTTCCCACCTGGTCTCGCATCGCCATCGGCATCGGTGCTGAGCTGGCCTTTCTCGCCTATGTCTACGTTCTCGGGGGCAGGGCTGCCCGCGCCGGCGGCACGGGCGACGTCGAGGCCATGGAGCGCAGTGCGGAGCTCCCGGCGGCAGCCTGAGGGCCGATGTGCATCGCGGGCCGCTGACCTGCTAGCCTTCTGGTCGCCCACAAAAGCTGTTGACACGGTCTATGTGGAGAGGTAGATTTTAACGGTTCCAACGAGTTGGACAGCTCGTTCGGGAACGTCTAGAGTTCATCTCGCTCGTGCAGAGGGCCAGATCCTCGCAGAGCCGATCGATTCTTCTCTTTCAAGCAAGAAGCCCGGGTTCGCCTCGGTCGAATTGCTTCTGATAAAGTCGAGTCAGCCGAAAGGCAAAGGCCACTCCACAGGTCACCGGAATCAAATTCGGACCGGAAACGGAACGAAAAAGAGTCTGGTAAAGTTGGAACCGCCGGAAAGGGAAGCGCGAAAGCGAAGAACTGGAAAGCGAATCGGTGGTAATTTAACTGCCGAGCAGGAACTGCAGGATCCCGCTTCGACCGGGAATCGGACACGAAAG
>NZ_JBEZIH010000048.1:0-31055 GCF_040650935.1 Streptomyces sp. NPDC048565 | reverse complement strand
CGGTTACATTCCGAACCCGGAAGCTAAGCCTTTCAGCGCCGATGGTACTGCAGGGGGGACCCTGTGGGAGAGTAGGACGCCGCCGAACAATTATTACGGACTAGCCCCGTGCCCTTGTGGCACGGGGCTTTTCTGCGTTCTCCTGTCGTTCTCCCGCGTTCTTCCGTATTCTTCCGTGCCCAGATGTACCCCGTGAGGCGCCCGCGCCGATCCGGAATCGCAGGCCCCGGCGGTTTTGAGCATTGCCGTGTTCGGGGTATGCTTTATCTCGTTGCCGCAAGGCAGCAGGCCCCAATAGCTCAGTCGGTAGAGCGTCTCCATGGTAAGGAGAAGGTCTGCGGTTCGATTCCGCATTGGGGCTCAGCACAGAGAAAGGCCCCCGCCACCGGCGGGGGCCTTTCTCATGTCTGCGACGGCCTGAGACTCCTCAGTGGCGGAAGTAGTACCCGGCGTCCAGGTCCTCGATGAGGCTCGGCCCGCTGGGTGCCCAGCCGAGCAGTTCCTGTGTGCGCGTGCTGGACGTGAGGGCATCCATGGCGAAGACGCGGCTGATCCAGCCGAAGTGCTGCTGGGCGTCCTGCGGTGAGATCGAGGCGACGGGGGTCCCGAGCCCTCGTCCGATGGCTTCGGCGATCTCCCTCGTGGAAACCCCTTCCTCGCCCACCGCATGCAGGAGCGTGCCCGCCGGGGCCTTCTCCAGCCCGAGGCGGGTGAGCTGCGCGGCATCCGACCGGTGGACCGCGGCCCAGCGGTTCGTGCCGTCGCCGATGTAGCCGGCGACGCCCTTCTCACGGGCGATCGCGACCAGGGCCGCGATGAAGCCGTGGTCCCCGTCGCCGTGCACGGTCGGGGCGTACCGGACGCTGACCGTGTTCACGCGGCGGTCGACGTACTCCAGCGCCAGGTTCTCGCTGCCGCCTCGGGGGGAGTCCGGGCCCTGGAAGGGGGACCTGTCGTCCTCGGTCGCGGCCCGGCCCTGCGCCAGGCCGGCGACACCGGACGCCAGGAGGAACGGACGGTCCGAACCGGCCAGGACGTCGCCGATCGCCTGCACAGCGGCCCGTTCGGCCTGATTGGAAACGGCGGGGTTGTCGAAGTCGTGCTTGTTGGCGAGGTGGAGGACGGCGTCGGCGGTGACGGCGCCCTTCCGGATGCTGTCGAGGTCGTCGAGGTCGCCGCGGCGGACCTGGGCACCTTTCGCGTCGAGGGATGCGGCCGAGGTGTTGGAGCGGGCGAGCCCGACCACCTCGTGGCCGGCGGCGAGAAGCTCGTCGACCGTGGCCGAACCGATCCATCCGGAAGCTCCGGTGACGAAGACGCGCATGTGAATGATCTCCTTCGGTGCTCGAAACCCTGTGACGGGGCAAGCGATGTCATTGACTGTCGTCAGTCGCTGACATCACAGTAACTCCAATGTCAGCTGCTGTCATCGCCATCACTGGAGTGGGGGCATGATGCGTTGGGAGCCCGGGGCGCGGGAACGGCTGCAAGCAGCGGCGACGGACCTCTGCATCAGTCGCGGCTACGAGAGGACGACGGCGGCGGACATCGCCCAGGCCGTCGGGATGTCGGAACGGACGTTCTTCCGCCGTCTCGCCGACAAGCGCGAGGTCCTCTTCAGCGGCCAGGAACTGCTCGAGCAGGCGTTCCTGGACGGTGTGGCCGCGGCGGCGCCGGACGCGTCACCGATCGGGATGGGCGAGCTCGTGGCGACGGTCACCGGCGCGGAGTGATCGGCGCACCGGTGGATCGACGGGGCGGGCCGCCGCCCGACGGCGCCCCGGACCGGCGGTGGCGTCACGCCGCGCCCCCTGGCACCACAGGCGGTGCCAGGGGGCGGTCCGGCGCGCTACCGGACACGACCTAGGGGAGGGTGTGCGGCTCCGGGACGCGCATGGCCAGGATGGCCATGTCGTCGGACGCGGGCTCAGCCGCGAAACGCTCGACGGCCCGCAGGATGCGCCCGGCCACCGCGCCGGCCGTCAGGCCCGTGCACATGGAAAGGACGTCGGCCAGGCCGTCGTCGCCCAGCATGCGCGTGCCCTCGCGGCGCTCGGTCACTCCGTCGGTGACGCACAGGAGCACATCGCCGGGCTCCAGAGTGACCTCTTGCTCGAAGAGTTCGAGGTCCTCGATGACTCCGAGCAGCGGCTGCGGTTCGGCCGCCGCTTCCACGGAGCCGTCCTGGCGCAGACGCAGGGGGAGCGGATGGCCGGCGCAGACCACCTTCAGGAGAGCGCTGCCGTCCTCCTGGGGCCACAACTCCCCGTAGAGCAGGGTGAGGAAGCGGCTGCGCGCGCCCTCGTCCAGGATGGCGGCGTTCAGGCGCTCCAGCACCGCGGGGCCGCTGAACCCCTCGCGGGCCAGGAGGCGCAGGGCGTGACGGGCGAGGCCAGTGACGGCTGCCGCCTCGGGGCCCGTACCGCAGACGTCACCGATGGCGAAGCCGTAGGCGCCGTCGCGGATGGGGAACACGTCGTAGAAGTCGCCGCCCACTTCGTTGCCCTCGCCCGCGGCACGGTAGATGACCTCGATCTCGACGTTGGGCACATCGGGCAGGCCGGGCGGGAGCAGGCTCCGCTGCAGCGACTGGCTGATGGCCATGCGCTCCGAATACAGACGGGCGTTGTCGAGGGCCAGGGCGGCCCGTCGTGACAGGTCCTCGGCCAGCTCCAGGATCTCCTGGCGGAAGTGCTCGTCGGACGGCTTGCCGAGCGTCAGCATGCCGATCACACGGTTCCTCGCCACCAGTGGCAGGACCACCGTCTCGCCGCCGACAGCGGCCGCCGTGGCAAGCGTCGTACGGGTGGCCGCCCCCATGCTCAGAGGCGCGTCCCTGCTCAGGGTGCGCGTGGAGGTGCGCAGGGCGGCCTGGTGGCCGGCTTCCGTGGGCGCGGCCCACAGGCGGGCGCCGGGGGCCGGGACGGGGTCAGGCGGGGCGATGGAGGAGAGCAGAGCCTTGAGGCCGTCGATGCGTTCCTCGTCCTCGTGGAGTACGTAGGACAGATACGGCTCCGACGACTGGTCCGCGATCGTGTAGACGGCGCACCAGGTCGCCAGCGTGGGCACGGTCATCTGTGCCATCAGCGCGAGGGTCTGGTCCCTGTCCAGGGTGCCGGCCAGCAGATCGGACGCCTCGACGAGGAAGGACAGCGAGCCGCGGCGCAGGCGCTCCAGCTCGCCCAGCCTGGCCGACTCGACAGCCAGCGCGATGCGGTCCGCGGCGAACTGCAGCCGCAGGGCCTCCTCGTTGGAGTACCGCCCGGCTGCCTCGGCCGCGACCCCGAGGGATCCGGTGAGGCGGCCCTCGACCTTGAGCGGGACCGTGACGACCGAGCGCATCCCGGTGTCGACGAGCAGGGGTACGGCGCCCGGGACGACGGTGAGGTCCTCATGGACGGCGGGCATACGGGCGGAGCCGTAGCGGCCCGTGCCGGCCTCGACAGGGACCCGTGCGAAGCGCTGGCGGGCCGAGGGAAGGCCGGTGGTCGCACGGACCTCCAGCTCGGTCTCGTCATCGGTGGCCAGCAGCAGGAAGGCGGCATCGGCGTCCAGCATGTCGCGGGCGCGCTCGACCGTGCGCTGCAGCAGTCCGTCGAGGTCGTCGGGAGCGGGGGAGCCGATGAAGATCTCGAAGGGATCCGTACTGCGGTTTTCGGCCGAAGTGTCGGACACGGGGGCGCGCACCGGTGTCTGCAGCACGGCGCGTTCGTAATCGCGTACGAGGAGGCAGACCGTGGAGGGCTCGCCGTCGGGATCGCGGACTCTGAGGTGCGAGGCGTACACGGGGATGACACGTCCGTCGGCGCCGCGGATGCCGTAGCTGCCCTCCCAGCGGGAGAGCTGCAGCGCGTCGGCGATGCCGGTGTTGGTGCCCGGGGTGTGCGGCCACGCCACGAAGTCGGTGAGCTGCTTGCCGTCGACCTGGTCCGCGGCGTATCCGAAGAGGAAGGACGCGTCCTCGTTCCACGAGGCGATGGAGCCCGAGCCGTCGATCTGGACGACCGCCACCCGTACACGCTGTTCGGCGACCGGCAGGAGAGCGGTGGGCAGGACCGGGCTCGCCGAGCGGATGCCCACGGGGCGTTCCGGAAGATCGAGCTGGAACCAGACGTGCTTGTGCGTCGGGGTGTACTCGACGCCCCAGCGGGAAGCGAGAGCCGCGCAGAGGAGCAGGCCACGGCCGCCCTCGCGGTCCGGGCTGCCGAAGTCGAGACCGGAGCTCTGGAGCGGGACCTCCCGCTCCGGGTAGTGGTCGGAGACCTCGACGCGTACGCCGTCCTCGGTGCGCAGGCAGAGCACATCGGCCGCCGTGCCCGCATGCACGACCGCATTGGTCACGAGTTCACTGGTAAGGACGACGGCGTCGTCAACGACGTCGGTGTAACCCCACCCCTGAAGGGTGTCGCGGACGAACGCGCGGGCGGTCGCGACCGAGCGTCCGACCGGATCGAAGGTGGCAGCCGCGCGCGCGGTGATCACAGCACTCCCCATATGGTGTCTCGTCGCTTCCCCGAGTCCTGTGCCCGTATATCGCCGCTTCGATTCGTCTGCCAGGCTAGACGTTCGCCCGACGTCCCGGGTACACGAGGGCAGACTTGGGTACACGGGGCACTCGACGGTAGTGCGCCGGGCGCACAACTGTGGGCCCCCCGGTGAGGGAAATGGGACGACCGTGAGACCTTCCTCGCCCTCCCGTTCCGGCCTGGTACGTTTCAACGATTTGACGACCGCATAGTCACCCGTTGACGGTGTGCTGTGGCGGTGAGCCAAAGTGGAAGTGGGCAAGCTTCCGATAACGGCCCGAGCGATACGGTCAACCCCTGCGGGAGGGACACGGTGGAGTCTGGCGTGGCGGCGCGGGGTTCAGGAACGCGCACAAAAGGCGGGCAGTCCGTGAAAAAGCAGCGCAATGGGACCATCGACGTGGACGCGGCGGCTCTGAACAGACTGCTCGCGGCCCTCGTGGCGATGCGTGACGGCAACTTCCGCAGGCGGCTCACCGTCTCGGGCGACGGCGTACTCACGGAGATCGCCGCGGTCTTCAACGAGGTCGCCGACCGTAATCTCCATCTCACGGGCGAGCTCGCCCGTGTGCGGCGCATGGTCGGGCGTGAGGGGAAACTCACCGAGCGTCTGGAGACCGGCGCCTGCGAGGGCTCCTGGGCGGCCGCGATCGACGCCTCCAACGAGCTCGTCGACGACCTGGCGCGACCCGTGTCCGAGGTCGGCCGGGTACTCTCCGCGGTCGCCGACGGTGATCTCGAGCAGCGGATGGAACTGCGCACGCACGCGGTGGACGAGACCGTACGTCCCCTGCGCGGTGAGTTCCTCAAGGTCGCCCGCACCGTCAACAACCTGGTCGACCAGCTGTCCGCGTTCACCGAACAGGTGACGCGCGTCGCGGTCGAGGTGGGCACCGAGGGCAAGCTGGGCGGGCAGGCTCAGGTGCGCGGTATGTCCGGGTCCTGGAAGGACCTCACGGACTCCGTCAACACCATGGCCTACCGGCTCACCGCACAGGTGCGAGACATCGCCCTGGTGACGACGGCCGTGGCCAAGGGGGACCTGTCACGCAAGGTCACCGTCCATGTGGCCGGTGAGATGCTCCAGCTGAAGAACACCGTCAACACGATGGTGGACCAGCTGTCGTCGTTCTCCTCCGAGGTGACCCGGGTCGCCCGTGAGGTGGGCACCGAGGGCGAACTGGGCGGGCAGGCGACGGTGCCCGGGGTGGCAGGGGTCTGGAAGGACCTCACCGACTCCGTCAACACGATGGCCGGGAACCTGACGTCCCAGGTGCGTGGCATCGCCGAGGTGACGACGGCCGTCGCCAACGGCGACCTGACCCAGAAGGTCACGGTGAGCGCCCGGGGTGAGGTCGCGCAGCTCGCCGAGACGATCAACCAGATGACCGAGACGCTGCGCACCTTCGCGGACGAAGTGACACGTGTGGCCAGCGAGGTCGGTGGCGAGGGGCTGCTCGGAGGCCAGGCCCAGGTGCCGGGTGCTGCCGGCACCTGGAAGGACCTCACCGACTCGGTGAACACGGTCTTCCGGAACCTGACGACCCAGGTGCGGGACATCGCGCAGGTGACCACGGCGGTGGCCAGCGGTGACATGACGCAGAAGGTCACCGTCGACGTGGCCGGCGAGATGCTGGAGCTGAAGAACACCGTCAACACGATGGTCGACCAGCTCCAGGCCTTCGGTTCGGAGGTGACCCGGGTCGCCCGGGAGGTCGGTGTCGAGGGCCGTCTCGGCGGTCAGGCCGAGGTGCCGGGTGCGGCGGGGACGTGGAAGGACCTCACCGACTCGGTGAACACCGCCTTCCGTAACCTCACCGGCCAGGTGCGGGACATCGCGCAGGTGACCACGGCCGTCGCCAACGGTGACCTGTCGCAGAAGGTCACCGTCGACGTGGCCGGCGAGATGCTGGAGCTGAAGAACACCGTCAACACGATGGTGGCGCAGCTGTCGTCGTTCGCCGACCAGGTGACGCGGATGGCGCGGGACGTGGGCACGGAGGGCCGCCTCGGCGGTCAGGCGCGCGTGGACGGCGTCTCGGGTACGTGGAAGGAGCTCACGGACTCCGTCAACTTCATGGCGGGGAACCTGACCTCCCAGGTGCGCCAGATCGCGCAGGTGACCACGGCGGTGGCCCGGGGTGACCTGTCGCAGAAGATCGACGTGGACGCGCGGGGCGAGATCCTGGAGCTGAAGAACACCATCAACACGATGGTCGACCAGCTCTCCGCCTTCGCCGAGCAGGTGACCCGGGTGGCCCGTGAGGTGGGTACGGACGGGCGGCTCGGCGGTCAGGCCCAGGTGCCCGGTGTGGCCGGCGTGTGGCGCGATCTCACCGACTCGGTGAACGGCATGGCGGGGAACCTCACCGCTCAGGTCCGTAACATCGCGCAGGTCGCGACGGCGGTGGCGCGCGGTGACCTGTCGCAGAAGATCGACGTGGACGCGCGGGGCGAGATCCTGGAGCTCAAGAACACCCTCAACACCATGGTCGACCAGCTCTCGAACTTCGCCGAGCAGGTGACCCGGGTGGCCCGTGAGGTGGGTACGGAGGGCATCCTCGGCGGTCAGGCCGAGGTGCAGGGTGTGTCCGGTACGTGGAAGGACCTCACGCAGTCCGTCAACGGCATGGCGAACAACCTGACGCTTCAGGTCCGCAACATCGCGGAGGTCACCACAGCGGTCGCCAAGGGTGACCTCTCCAAGAAGATCACCGTCGACGCCAAGGGCGAGATCCTCGAACTGGTCACCACCGTCAACACGATGGTCGACCAGCTGATGAACTTCGGTGACGAGGTGTCCCGCGTCGCCCGTGAGGTCGGCACGGAGGGCATCCTCGGCGGCCAGGCGCGTGTGCGTGGCGCCACGGGCATCTGGAAGGACCTCAGCGAGAACGTCAACCTGATGGCCAACAACCTGACCAGCCAGGTGCGCAACATCTCCAGGGTCTCCTCCGCCGTCGCCAACGGCGACCTGACGAAGAAGGTCACCGTCGAGGCGCGGGGCGAGGTCGCCGAACTCGCCGACACCGTCAACACCATGGTGACGACCCTGTCCTCCTTCGCCGACGAGGTGACCCGGGTGGCCCGCGAGGTGGGCACCGAGGGAGAACTGGGCGGCCAGGCGCGCGTACCGGGCGTCTCCGGCACCTGGAAGGACCTCACCGAGTCCGTGAACTCGATGGCGTCCAACCTGACCGGCCAGGTGCGCCAGATCGCCACGGTCACCACGGCCATCGCCAAGGGCGATCTCACCAAGAAGATCGACATCGATGCGCGGGGCGAGATCCTGGAGTTGAAGAACACCATCAACACGATGGTCGACCAGCTCTCGTCCTTCGCCGAGCAGGTGACCCGGGTGGCCCGCGAGGTGGGCACCGAGGGACAGCTGGGCGGGCAGGCCCGGGTGCGGGACGTCGACGGGACCTGGCGCGACCTCACCGAGTCGGTGAACGAGATGGCGGGGAACCTGACCCGTCAGGTTCGCGCCATCGCGGCCGTCGCCACCGCGGTGACCCGCGGCGATCTCAACCTCAAGATCGACGTCGACGCGGCAGGCGAGATCCAGGTGCTGCAGGACAACATCAATACGATGATCGCGAATCTGCGCGACACCACCCTGGCCAACAAGGAGCAGGACTGGCTCAAGGGCAACCTCGCCCGGATCTCCGGTCTGATGCAGGGCCGCCGCGATCTCGACGACGTCGCCTCGCTGATCATGAGCGAGCTGACCCCGGTGGTCTCCGCGCAGCACGGTGCGTTCTTCCTGGCGATGACCACGGGGGACGGCGACGAGGTCGGGTCGGACGGCGGCAGGGAGAGCTCGTACGAGCTGCGTATGCGCGGCAGTTACGGCTACTCGGCCGGCTCCATGCCGACCTCATTCCGGCCCGGGGAGACCCTCATCGGCACAGCGGCCGAGGAGAAGCGGACGATCCAGGTGGACAACGTGCCGCCGGGCTATCTGAAGATCTCCTCCGGGCTCGGCGAGGCACCGCCGGCGCACGTGATCGTGCTCCCGGTGCTCTTCGAGGGCCAGGTGCTGGGCGTCATCGAGCTGGCGTCGTTCCAGCCGTTCACACACATCCAGCGGGACTTCCTCAACCAACTCGCCGAGATGATCGCCACGAGCGTCAACACGATCAGCGTCAACACCAAGACCGAGAAGCTCCTCGAACAGTCCCAGGAGCTCACCGAGCAGCTGCGCGACCGCTCCCAGGAGCTGGAGAACCGGCAGAAGGCGCTGCAGGCCTCCAACGCGGAGCTGGAGGAGAAGGCGGAGCTGCTGGCTCAGCAGAACCGCGACATCGAGGTGAAGAACACCGAGATCGAGGAGGCGCGCCAGGTCCTGGAGGAGCGTGCCGAGCAGCTCGCCGTCTCGATGCGCTACAAGTCCGAGTTCCTGGCCAACATGTCGCACGAGCTGCGTACGCCGCTCAACTCGCTGCTCATCCTGGCCAAGCTGCTCGCGGACAACGCCGAGGGCAATCTCTCGCCGAAGCAGGTGGAGTTCGCCGAGACGATCCACGGGGCGGGCTCGGACCTGCTCCAGCTGATCAACGACATCCTCGACCTGTCCAAGGTCGAGGCGGGCAAGATGGACGTCAGCCCGACCCGGATCGCGCTGGTGCAGCTGGTCGACTACGTGGAGGCGACGTTCCGGCCGCTGACCGCGGAGAAGGGGCTCGACTTCTCCGTACGCGTGTCGCCCGAGCTCCCCGCCACGCTGCACACGGACGAGCAGCGACTGCTCCAGGTCCTGCGCAACCTCCTGTCCAACGCGGTGAAGTTCACCGACAGCGGCGCCGTGGAGCTGGTCATCAGGCCGGCCGGTGCCGATGTGCCGAACGCCATCAGGGAGCACCTGCTGGAGGCCGGCTCGCTGCGTGACGCCGACGGCGACCTGATCGCCTTCTCCGTCACCGACACCGGAATCGGGATCGCGTCCAGCAAGATGCTGGTGATCTTCGAGGCGTTCAAGCAGGCGGACGGTACGACCAGCCGCAAGTACGGGGGGACCGGCCTCGGTCTCTCCATCAGCCGTGAGATCGCCCGTCTGCTGGGCGGGGAGATCCACGCGGCGAGCGAGCCGGGACGTGGTTCGACCTTCACGCTGTACCTGCCGCTGCACCCGAGCGAGCTGCCTCCGCAGGGCTATCCGCAGATGGGGCCGGGCCCCATCGAGGTCCACGCGGGTTCCGCCGAGGGCGCCCTGCACCTGGAGGCGTCGCAGGACACCGGGGCCGGGCAGCCCCTGGGCGACCCGGCCAACTCCGCAGGGGTGTTCAGGCGCCGGCGCAAGGCCCTGGGCGGAGCCGCACAGCGCCCCGCGCTGGCGAACGGCAGGTCCGAGGACGAGGGCGCGTCGGAGGAGTGGGTGCAGAGCCCGCAGGAGGAGCCTGAGCCCCGCCGGACGTTCCACTTCCACGCGGAGAAGGTGCTGATCGTCGATGACGACATCCGTAACGTCTTCGCGCTCACCAGCGTGCTGGAGCAGCACGGGCTCTCGGTGCTGTACGCGGAGAACGGGCGCGAGGGCATCGAAGTCCTGGAGCAGCACGATGATGTGACCATCGTTCTGATGGACATCATGATGCCCGAGATGGACGGTTACGCGACGACGACGGCGATCCGGCGCATGCCTCAGTTCGCGGGGCTGCCGATCGTCGCACTGACAGCGAAGGCCATGAAGGGCGACCGTGAGAAGGCGATCGACTGCGGAGCCTCCGACTACGTCACCAAGCCGGTCGACTCCGACCATCTGCTGTCGGTGATGGAGAAGTGGATGCGCGGAGAGTGACCCGGCGGCGAGCGGTTCACCGGAATCCACCGGCCGGCTGTGTGCGGACGGGTGTGAGTGAGTGGATTCCGGGGAACCTTCTGGTCTTCGGCCGCGTTTTCGCTATGTGCACAGTGACATCGCGGTGACAGGGTGTGGTGACGGGCGGGGTGCAGCTACCATGACCGGCACAAGGACGGACGGCGTAAGGGAGTCGTCCCCTGGGGCGGCACCCGGTGCGATGCCGGGGCGAGGAGGGCGGGCCATGGTGCAGAAGGCCAAGATCCTCCTGGTCGATGACCGGCCGGAGAATCTGCTGGCGCTGGAGGCCATCCTCTCTGCGCTCGATCAGACACTGGTACGGGCATCGTCAGGGGAGGAAGCGCTCAAGGCGCTGCTCACGGACGATTTCGCGGTTATTCTGCTGGACGTACAGATGCCCGGCATGGACGGATTCGAGACGGCCGCACACATCAAGCGGCGGGAGCGGACCCGGGACATCCCGATCATCTTCCTGACCGCGATCAACCACGGTCCGCACCACACCTTCCGTGGTTACGCGGCGGGTGCGGTGGACTACATCTCGAAGCCGTTCGACCCCTGGGTGCTGCGCGCCAAGGTCTCGGTCTTCGTCGAGCTGTACATGAAGAACTGCCAGCTGCGTGAGCAGGCGGCACTGCTGCGTCTCCAGCTCGAAGGCGGTGCCCACCAGGGGGCCGATGAGAAGGAGCCGGCCGGCCTGCTCGCCGAGCTCTCGGCGCGGCTCGCCGCGGTCGAGGAGCAGGCGGAGGCGCTCTCCAAGCAGTTGGACGACGAATCGGCGGACGCGGCGGCCGTGGCCACGGCCGCGCATCTTGAGCGGAAGCTCACCGGACTGCGCCGCGCGCTCGACGCGCTGGAGCCCGGTGCGGGCGGATCCGCGGCGCCCCTGCCCTCGCAGAGCTGACCCCCACCGGCTGAGGGTGCGTCAGTTGAGCGCCTCCGCAAGGGCGACACGGACGGGTGAAGCCGTAGGCACACGTGTCCACAGGCGCCGACACCGGTAACCTCAGTCACATGGCCTCACGTACGTCCGGCAAGGGTTCCCTGGGTACGGCGGGCACCGCGAAGAGTGCCGGTCGTACCCAGGGACCGGCGAAGAAAGCCGCGCCCGCCAAGAAGGCGGCGGCGAAGAAGACGACGCCCGCCAAAAAGGCACCAGCCAAGAAGGCGGCGGCGAAGAAACCCGCGCCCAAGCCCGCGCCGTCCCCCACGGGGGGCGTGTACCGGCTCGTCCGTGCCCTCTGGCTGGGTACCGCGCACGGTGTCGGGGCGGTGTTCCGATCCATAGGGCGTGGCGCGAAGGGACTTGACCCGGCCCACCGCAAGGACGGACTGGCTCTGCTGCTCCTGGGGCTCGCGCTGATCGTGGCGGCGGGCACCTGGTCGCATCTGCGGGGCCCTGTCGGCGATCTCGTCGAGATGCTCGTGACCGGTGCGTTCGGGCGGCTCGATCTGCTGGTGCCGATACTGCTGGGCGCCGTCGCCGTGCGGCTGATCCTCTATCCGGAGAAGCCCGAGGCCAACGGCCGTATCGTCATCGGACTCTCCGCGCTCGTCATCGGTGTGCTCGGCCAGGTCCACATCGCCTGCGGATCGCCGTCCCGTCAGGACGGGACCGACGCCATGCAGGACGCGGGCGGTCTGATCGGCTGGGCCGCTTCCCAGCCGCTCGTCTTCACGATGGGCGAGGTGCTCGCCGTCCCGCTGCTTCTGCTGCTGACGGTCTTCGGACTCCTGGTCGTCACCGCGACCCCGGTCAACGCCATCCCCCGCCGGCTGCGGCAGCTCGGCGTCAGGCTCGGCATCGTCGACCCGGTGTACGTACCGGGCGAGGAGGACGGGAGCGACGACGAGCGGTACGAGGAGCAGTGGCGCGACGCGCTGCCCGAGCGCTCGCGGCGGGCCTCGGCACGGCGCCAGGAGCCGGACGGGGCGTACGACGCGGACCAGGCCGAAGGCGAGGCGCCGGCCAAGCGCCGCCGGTCGCGCAAGCCGTCCGCGCAGCCCGCGATGAACCGCTCCATGGACGCCGTGGACGTCGCGGCGGCCGCGGCCGCCGCGCTCGACGGGGCGGTACTCAACGGCATGCCCCCGTCGCCGGTCGTCGCCGATCTGACCCAGGGCGTCTCCACGGACCGGGACCGGGAGCGGACCGGCAGCACTCCGGTCCCCGGTGCGCGGTCGGCACAGAAGACACCGTCCGGCGACGGCCGCGCCGAGAAGAGCTCCCCGTCCTCGGGCGACGGCGTGCCCGATCTGACGAAGCCCGCCCCCGAGCGGTCCGAGCCGCTGCCCGCCCGTGCCGAGCAGCTGCAGCTCTCCGGCGACATCACCTACTCGCTGCCGTCGCTCGACCTGCTGGAGCGCGGAGGCCCCGGCAAGACGCGCAGCGCAGCCAACGACGCGGTCGTCGCCTCACTGACCACCGTCTTCACGGAGTTCAAGGTCGACGCGTCCGTCACCGGCTTCACCCGCGGCCCCACCGTCACGCGGTACGAGGTGGAACTCGGCCCCGCGGTCAAGGTCGAACGCATCACCGCCCTCACCAAGAACATCGCGTACGCCGTCGCGAGCCCGGACGTCCGGATCATCTCCCCGATCCCCGGCAAGTCCGCCGTCGGCATCGAAATCCCCAACTCCGACCGGGAGATGGTCAACCTCGGTGACGTGCTGCGCCTCGCGGACGCGGCCGAGGACGATCACCCCATGCTGGTCGCGCTCGGCAAGAACGTCGAGGGCGGCTACGAGATGGCCAACCTGGCGAACATGCCGCACGTCCTGGTCGCCGGTGCGACCGGTTCCGGCAAGTCCTCCTGCATCAACTGTCTGATCACCTCGGTCATGGTGCGGGCGACGCCGGAGGACGTACGGATGGTGCTCGTCGACCCGAAGCGCGTCGAGCTCACCGCCTACGAGGGCATTCCGCACCTGATCACCCCCATCATCACCAACCCGAAGAAGGCCGCCGAGGCGCTCCAGTGGGTCGTGCGCGAGATGGACCTGCGCTACGACGACCTTGCGGCCTACGGCTTCCGGCACATCGACGACTTCAACCACGCGGTACGCACGGGCAAGGCCAAGACGCCCGAGGGGAGCGAGCGGGAGCTCTCGCCCTACCCGTATCTGCTGGTCATCGTCGACGAGCTGGCGGACCTCATGATGGTGGCCCCGCGCGACGTCGAGGACTCCATCGTCCGTATCACCCAGCTGGCACGCGCCGCCGGTATCCACCTGGTGCTCGCCACGCAGCGGCCCTCGGTCGATGTCGTGACCGGTCTGATCAAGGCGAACGTGCCCTCCAGGCTCGCCTTCGCCACCTCGTCGCTCGCCGACAGCCGGGTCATCCTCGATCAGCCCGGCGCCGAGAAGCTCATCGGGAAGGGTGACGGCCTGTTCCTGCCCATGGGGGCGAACAAGCCGACCCGCATGCAGGGGGCCTTCGTCACGGAGGGCGAGGTCGCGGCCGTCGTCCAGCACTGCAAGGATCAGATGGCGCCGGTCTTCCGCGAGGACGTCATGGTCGGCACCAAGCAGAAGAAGGAGATCGACGAGGACATCGGCGACGACCTCGATCTGCTCTGCCAGGCGGCCGAGCTGGTCGTGTCCACCCAGTTCGGATCGACATCGATGCTCCAGCGCAAGCTGCGGGTCGGCTTCGCGAAGGCGGGCCGGCTGATGGACCTGATGGAGTCGCGCAACATCGTGGGCCCCAGCGAGGGCTCCAAAGCACGCGATGTCCTGGTGAAACCCGACGAGCTCGACGGCGTGTTGGCCGTCATTCGTGGGGAAACCGCTCCGTAGGAGCGTTGCGGGCAACCGTTTCGCCCGGCCGTGCGTCAAGTTGAAGGGAGGAGTAGCGGGATGATCCGCCCCGTGCTCCGTCCTGTGTCCTGCCCGAGGGGTTTCCCGGCGAACCCGATGGCGTACAAAGTCGTCGCTCCCGGTTGCCCCACCCTTTCGTACCACCCCTAGACTGAACATCCAGCAGGTGGCTCACGCTCGAAAGGCGCCCCCGTGTCCATCGGCAACTCCCCCGAAGACGACCGGCCTTCGATCGGTCGCGCGCTTCAGCAGGCTCGTATCGCCGCAGGTCTGACGGTCGAGGAAGTCAGCAGCTCCACCCGGGTGCGCATCCCCATCGTGCACGCGATCGAGGAGGACGACTTCTCCCGCTGCGGCGGCGACGTGTACGCCCGCGGCCACATCCGTATGCTCGCCCGCGCCGTCCGGCTCGACCCCGATCCGCTGATCGAGGAGTTCGACGCCGAGCACGGCGGCCGTCCCGCGCCCACACCCGCGGCCCCGCTGTTCGAGGCGGAACGGATCCGCTCCGAACCCCGTCGGCCCAACTGGACCGCGGCCATGGTGGCCGCGATCGTCGCCGTGGTCGGCTTCGTCGGCTTCACGCTCTTCAACGGCGATGACGAGGGCTCGGGCTCGGCACAGGTCGCCGAAGGCTCGACCCCCGACAAGGCCACGGCCAAGCCCACCCGGACCAAGCCCGCCGACCCCAAGCCCGCTCCCTCCGAAAGCGCCATCGCCGCGGCTCCCCGCGACAAGGTGACGGTCAGGCTCAGCGCCAACTCGGGCAAGAGCTGGATCTCCGCCAAGGACCACAACGGGCGGGTGCTCTTCGACGGTCTGCTGGCCGAGGGGGACTCCAAGACCTTCCAGGACAAGGAGCGGGTCGACCTCGTCCTCGGGGACGCCGGGGCGATCGAGCTCTTCGTGAACGGCAAGCAGGTCGACGACCAGTTCGAATCAGGTCAGGTCGAGCGGCTTTCGTACACCAAGGGTGACCCCGAGGTCGGCTGACCTCGCCCCCCGTTCTTCTCCCGACCCGTTCTTCCGACGGTGAGTGCCCGGCAGGTGCCGGGTACTCACCGTTCTCGTTCTCCACCGCTTCACCGCTTCACCGCTTCACCGCTTCACCGCTCCACCGCTCCACCGACTGTTTCGGTCACTCCGCGTAGCAGTGAACCCTGCACGGCAGGAGGAGTGCCGGGACAAAGTAGTCTTGAGCCCATGCCCGAACGCCGTACCGTCGCCCTTGTCACTCTTGGCTGCGCCCGTAACGAGGTGGACTCGGAGGAGCTCGCAGGCCGCTTGGCAGCGGACGGCTGGGAGCTCGTCGAGAACGCCACGGACGCGGATGTCGCCGTAGTCAACACCTGTGGGTTCGTCGAAGCCGCCAAGAAGGACTCCGTCGATGCCCTGCTCGAAGCCAACGATCTGAAGGATCACGGCAGAACCCAGGCCGTCGTAGCCGTCGGCTGCATGGCCGAGCGCTACGGCAAGGACCTTGCCGAGGCGCTGCCCGAAGCGGACGGGGTGCTCGGTTTCGACGACTACACCGACATCTCCGACCGCCTGCAGACCATCCTCAACGGCGGCATCCACGCCTCCCACACCCCGCGCGACCGGCGCAAGCTGCTGCCGATCAGCCCGGCCGAGCGCCAGGACGCAGCCGTCGCGCTGCCCGGGCACGCCCAGGAGATCACACCGGCCCCCGCGGACCTGCCGGAAGGTGTCGCGCCGGTCTCAGGGCCGCGGGCGCCTCTGCGCCGGAGGCTGGGCACCAGCCCGGTGGCCTCGGTGAAGCTCGCGTCGGGCTGCGACCGGCGCTGCTCGTTCTGCGCCATTCCGTCCTTCCGCGGCTCATTCATCTCGCGGCGCCCCTCCGACGTACTCGGCGAGACCCGCTGGCTCGCCGGCGAGGGAGTCAAGGAGGTCATGCTCGTCTCCGAGAACAACACCTCGTACGGCAAGGACCTCGGCGACATCAGGCTCCTGGAGACCCTGCTGCCCGAGCTCGCCGACGTCGAGGGGATCGAGCGGATCCGCGTCAGCTACCTGCAGCCCGCCGAGATGCGGCCGGGACTGATCGACGTACTCACCTCGACGCCGAAGGTCGCCCCGTACTTCGACCTCTCCTTCCAGCACTCCGCCCCCGGCGTCCTGCGCGCGATGCGCAGGTTCGGTGACACGGACCGTTTCCTCGAATTGCTGGACACCATTCGGTCGAAGGCGCCGCAGGCCGGTGCGCGGTCGAACTTCATCGTGGGATTCCCCGGTGAGACGGAGGCCGACCTCGCCGAGCTGGAACGCTTCCTCACCGGCGCACGCCTGGACGCCATCGGGGTCTTCGGCTACTCCGACGAGGACGGCACCGAGGCGGTCGGTTACGAGAACAAGCTGGATGCCGACGTCATCGCCGAGCGCCTCGCGCACATCTCGCAGCTCGCCGAGGAGCTGACCTCGCAGCGTGCCGAGGAGCGGGTCGGTGAAACCCTCCAGGTCCTCGTCGAGTCGGTGGAGTCCGACGAGGACGGGCCCGTGGCGGTGGGCCGAGCCGCCCACCAGGCGCCGGAAACGGACGGCCAGGTGGTCTTCACCGCACGCGAGGGGCTCGTGCCGGGCCGTATGGTCGAAGCGAAGGCAGTGGGCACCGAGGGAGTGGACCTCGTGGCCGAACACCACGAGCTTGCGGAGGCAGCCAGATGACGGGAGCCCCGGCATCCGCGGCGGGCGGCTCCGGCGCGACGCCGGCGCCCCGCGGCGGCAAGCTGGGAGCGGCGGCCGTCAACCAGGCCGGCCTGTGGAACATCGCGAACATCCTCACGATGGCGCGGCTGCTGCTCGTCCCCGGTTTCGTCGTGCTGCTCCTGCACGACGGCGGCTACGACCCGGTATGGCGTTCCTTCGCCTGGGCCGCCTTCGCCGTCGCGATGATCACCGATGTGTTCGACGGCCATCTGGCGCGCGCGTACAACCTGGTCACCGACTTCGGGAAGATCGCCGACCCGATCGCGGACAAGGCGATCATGGGTGCGGCGCTGATCTGTCTCTCCTGGCTCGGGGATCTGCCGTGGTGGATCACCGGCGTGATCCTCTTCCGTGAGCTCGGCATCACGCTCATGCGTTTCTGGGTCATCCGGCACTCGGTGATCCCCGCCAGCCGGGGCGGGAAGATGAAGACCCTGGCCCAGGGCGTCGCCGTGGGCATGTACGTCCTGGCGCTGACGGGTCCCCTGGCGACCCTGCGCTTCTGGGTGATGATGGTGGCCGTCGTCCTGACGGTCGTCACCGGCCTCGACTACGTACGCCAGGCCGTCGTGCTGCGCCGCCACGGGATCGAGGCCGAGCGGGCCGCCGACATGGAGGCGGCCGGGGAGAGCGCGGCGGACACCCGGAGCGCAGCGGAGGCCGAGCGGTGACGGCTGCGGCCTCGCAGGTCCTGCGGCAGCTTCAGGGGCGCGGTGAGACGCTCGCGGTCGCCGAGTCCCTCACCGGCGGTCTGGTGGCCGCCGAGCTCACTTCCGTGCCCGGGGCATCGAAGTGCTTCCGCGGGTCAGTCACGGCGTATGCCACGCCTCTGAAGCGGGATGTGCTGGGCGTCGACGGCGTGCTGCTCGCCGATCGCGGCGCGGTGGACCCGGATGTCGCCCTGGAGATGGCCGCCGGCGTACGCCGGGTGCTGGGCGCGGACTGGGGCATCTCGACCACCGGGGTCGCCGGGCCCGAGCCGCAGGACGGCAAACCCGTCGGAACGGTTTTCATAGCCGTTTCGGGGCCGGGCGGTGTACAGAAAGTGGCCGAGCTGAGGTTGAACGGCGGAAGGACGGACATCCGTAAGGAGAGTGTGCGGAGCCTGCTCCACCTGCTCTCCGGCGAACTCGGTGAAAATGCGGGGACACAGGATACGGAACAGAACGGGGGGAATTGATGTTTGCAGCCCTGAGTGAACACGACATCGCTCCCCGCACGGCCGCAGCGCAAGGCGGTACGGTGGGGCGTGAAGGATGCGGCTACGCGGTCCGAGGAGGGAGCCACCGATGATTCTGCTCCGTCGCCTGCTTGGTGACGTGCTGCGTCGGCAGCGCCAGCGCCAAGGCCGTACTCTGCGCGAAGTCTCCTCGTCCGCCCGAGTCTCGCTCGGCTATCTCTCCGAGGTGGAGCGGGGGCAGAAGGAGGCGTCCTCCGAACTGCTCTCCGCCATTTGCGACGCGTTGGACGTACGGATGTCCGAGCTCATGCGTGAAGTGAGCGATGAGCTGTCGCTGGCCGAGCTGGCCGAGTCGGCAGCAGCCAGTGATGCAGTGCCTGTGCCGGTACGCCCGATGCTCAATTCCGTCTCTGTCGCGTCGGTCGCCGGCGTTCCGACGGGACGGGTGACCATCAAGGCGCCCGCAGAGGCGGTGGATGTCGTCGCCGCCTGACCGCACGGTTCGTGGTGAACGAAAGCCCCGGTCGGCCCCGCGAGGGGTCGGCCGGGGCTTTCGCGTACCCGGTGTGTGCGAGGCCGTTCGCGGGGCAGGCGGGGGGTGAGGCCGAAGGGTAATTACCCGGAACGCGCTCAAATGCCCCTTCAGTGCCATATGTGCCATTGTGGACAGATGGTAAGGCGAACAAGCTAGGCGAACAGCTATCTGAACGGAGAAGTGCATGTCTGTCGTGAAGAGCGCCTTGTCCGATGCGGATCGCAAGGCCGTCGGAGACGCGCTGCAAGGTGCGCTGGTCGATTTGATCGACCTCTCCCTGGTGGCCAAGCAGGTCCACTGGAACGTGGTCGGCCCGCGCTTCCGCTCCGTGCACCTTCAGCTCGACGAGGTCGTCGATACGGCGCGGCAGCACTCGGACACGGTGGCGGAGAGGGCTTCCGCGGTCGGCGTCAACCCGGACGGCCGGTCCCGGACGCTCGCGAAGACGACGGCGATCGATTCCGTGCCCGACGGCTGGATCAAGGACGTCGACGCGGTGAGGGTGCTCGTCGACGCGCTCCGTGTGGTCATCGACCGCATGCGGGAGCGGATCGAGGCGACCGACGAACCCGATCCCATCAGCCAGGACATCCTGATCACGCTCACCGCGGATCTCGAGAAGCACGCGTGGATGTTCCAGGCGGAAAGCGCCTGAATCCGAACGCGCACCCGAGGAAAGGAGTCACCGTGACGGACAAGAGCGCCATGGACAAGCTCAAGGGCAAGGCCAAGGAAGCGACCGGCAAGGCCACCGGCGACCGCCGCAAGGAGACCGAGGGCAAGTCCGACCAGGCCAAGGCCAAGGCGGAGGACAAGCTGGGCGCCACGGGCGACCGCGCGAAGGGACTCAAGGATTCCCTCACCGACGACGACAAGTAGAAGCCGAACCTCCACCGGTGCCCCGCGGATCCGGTCCGCGGGGCACCGGCATGCCGGGGGCGGCCGCGGGATGCAGTCGGCGCCGACCCGGGAGAAACTGCGGAAGAGGCCGGAAGGCCGCCGGAATCGCTGTGGTTCCGCCAGCGCCGTGTGCACGCCTGGTCGTGCGCCGATGCGCCCTCCCGCCAGGAGATCGTGCCGTACTAGCGTCGGCCGGAGGAGGCAGCCATGGTGCGGCGATGGGTGCCGGCGCTCGTCCTCGGTGGCGTGTGGTGGTGGGCGGTGCTGCGGCTGTTCCTGGAGCCGCGGCACGCCGGACTGGTCGAGGGCGCGGTGGCGGCCGGGGGATGGGGGCTGAGCCTCCTGCCCGTCCATGTGGCGTCCACGGTGCGGCCGGAGCGCGCTGTGGACGATCCCGGCCTGGACGATCCCGGCCTGGACGGTCGCGGCTTGGACGGTCCAGACCCGGACGATCCTGACCCGGCCCGCAGGGACATACCCTCCTAGCGATCACGGGACGGGGACCGGCCCGGTCTGGCAGTGCGGACACCAGTAGGCGGGACGGTTGTCACGGTCCGCCACCCGGACGGTCGTGCGGCAGCGCAGGCAGGGACGCCCGGCCCGCCCGTAGACGAAGAGACGCTCCCGCGCCTGGCTGCGGGACATGGCGGGGGTCGCGCCGGTCGTGGTCCTCACCGGGCGGTCGCGATTGGCCACCAGGAGCTGTTCGGCCGTGCTGACCAGACGTGCGGCGATGCTCGAGGGCAGCTCGCCCACCGGAAGCCAAGGCGTCGCACGGGCCATGAAGCAGAGCTCGCACATATAGACATTGCCGATACCGGCCAGATTGCGCTGGTCCAGAAGCGCGTCCCCGACCGGGCGTCCGGGGTCGGCGAGCAGATTGCGCAGAGCGAGGTCCGGGTCCCAGTCCTGACCCAGCAGATCGGGGCCGAGGTGCCCCACGACCTGCCCTTCGTCCACGGTGCGCAGCAGCTCGAGCACGGGCAGCCGATAGCCGACGGCGCTGCGCTCCGCGGTGGCGAGCACGGCGCGGATCTGGTGGCCGGGCCCGCCCCGCCAGCGTTCGCCGGCCTCGTACACACGCCAGGCGCCCTCCATGCGCAGATGGCTGTGGAGGGTGAGGCCGTCCTGGAAGCGGGTCAGCAGGTGCTTGCCGCGTGCGGTGACGCCCAGGACCGTCCGGCCGGACAGGTCGGCCGTGGCGAAGCGTGGGACCCGCAGGTCGCCGACCGTGAGCACCTGGCCGGCGAGTGCCGTGTCGAGACGCCGGGCGGTCTGCAGGACCGTGTCACCTTCGGGCATGCGTCCATGATGCGCGGACCGGGCCGCGCGGGGGTCCCCGGCTCGCGCCGAAGCCGGTCGTGCTCAGGCGCGCAGCCGCAGGCCTCTCGGAGTGGCGAGGAAGCCGGCCGCCTCCAGGGTGCGGCCCAGCGGGGAGGTGAGCGAGGAAGCGCCGTTCGTACGCTCCACCGTGATCGTGCCGAGTGTTCCCGCGCGGGCGGCCGAGGCGAGGGCTCCGGCCGCGGCCTGGAGCGCCGGGTCGGCGGGGTCCGTGGGCCACGCGAGGAGGGACTTGCCGCCGCGCTCCATGTAGAGCGTCAGCTCGCCGTCCACGAGGACCACCAGCGCACCCGCCTTGCGGCCCGGTTTGTGTCCCGCGCCGTCCGGCGACTCGGGCCAGGGCAGGGCGGCGCCGTACGCGTTGGCGGGGTCGGCCGCCGCGAGGACCAGCGCGCGGGGGGCGGCGCCCGGGTCCGCGCGGTCGCGCGCGGTGGACACCGCTCTGAGCCGGTCCACGGCGCCGTCCATGGCGAACTGGGCCGCTCCCAGCCCCTCGACGACATAACCACGGCGGGCCTGCCCGCTGTCCTCGAACGCGGCAAGGATGCGGTAGACCGCCGAGAACCCGCCCTCGACGCCTTCGGCCTGCACCGCGCCACGCGTCACCACACCGTGGCGGTCGAGGAGCGTCCTGGCCAGGGCATGCGCGCGATGGGTCGGCTCCGGCTCGGGCGGTGGCAGCAGCGACCAGCGTCCGGACACCGTCGGCGGGCCGGTACGGGACGTGGGACGGGCGGCGGCGGTCAGCGTCCCGTAACGGCCACGTGGCACATTGCGCCGTGCGCGATGAGCGGTGGAGCCCGCCGTACGCCCCGATCCGAGGAGCGAACGCAGGGGGGCGAGCGTGTCATTGGTGAGGCGGCCCGACCAGACCAGGTCCCAGAGCGCCTCGGCCAGCTGGGGATCGGTGCAGTCCGGATGGGTGGTGGCACGGACCTGATCGGCGATCTGCCGGAAGAAGAGCCCGAACCCACCGGAGAGCACGGTCAGAACCGACTCGTGCAGCGCGGTCTCCTCCAGCGGGAGGGGCGGCGGGAGGAGCAGCGGCGCACTGTCGGCGAGATGGACGGATAGCCAGCCGTCCTTCCCCGGGAGGGCGCCCGCGCCCGCCCAGACGACCTCGCCGGTGGTCGTCAGCTCGTCGAGCATGGCGGGGGTGTAGCCCGCGACGCGGCTCGGCAGGATCAGCTTCTCCAGGGCGGACGCGGGGACCGGGGCACCCTGCAACTGCTCGATGGCGCGGGCCAGCCCGTCGATGCCTCGCAGGCTGTTGTCGCCGACGTGCTGCCACTGGGGGAGGAAGCCGGCCAGCGCGGCGGGCGGAACAGGCTCCACCTCCTGGCGGAGCGAGGCGAGCGAACGGCGGCGCAGCCGGCGCAGGACGGTGGCATCGCACCACTCCTGGCCGATGCCGGCGGGGTGGAACTCGCCCTGGACGACGCGGCCCGAAGCGGCGAGCCGCTGCAGCGCTCCGTCCGTGACTGCGGTGCCCAGGCCGAAACGGCTCGCCGCCTGCGTCGAGGTGAACGGCCCGTGCGTACGGGCGAACCGGGCGAGGAGGTCGCCGAGCGGATCCTTGACAGGCTCGGTGAACGCCTCGGGGACACCCACCGGAAGTGCGGTGCCGAGCGCGTCGCGCAGCCGGCCCGCGTCCTCGACAGCCGCCCGGTGAGCGGCGCCGCCGATGCGGACCTGGATGGCGCGCCGGGACGTCTCCAGCTCCGCCGCCCATCCGCTCCGCGCTCCGCGCTCCGCCAACTCGGCGTCGGTGAGGGGGCCGAGCACCCGCAGCAGATCGGCGACCCCCTCGACGTCCTTGATCTTCCTGTCGTCGGTCAGCCACTGGAGCTCCCGCTCGAGCTCGCCCAGGACGTCGGCGTCCAGCAGCTCCCGCAGCTCCGCCTGGCCGAGCAGCTCCGCCAGGAGATGGGAGTCGAGCGAGAGCGCGGCCGCCCGCCGCTCGGCGAGGGGCGAGTCGCCCTCGTACAGGAACTGCGCGACATAGCCGAAGAGGAGGGAACGGGCGAACGGTGACGGCTCGGGTGTCGTCACCTCGACCAGACGGATGCGGCGCGACTCCAGATCGCCCATCAGCTCGGTGAGACCCGGGACGTCGAAGACGTCCTGGAGGCACTCGCGGACCGCTTCGAGGACGATCGGGAACGAGCCGAACTCGGAGGCCACCTGGAGCAGCTGGGAGGCGCGCTGGCGCTGCTGCCACAGAGGGGTGCGCTTTCCCGGGCTGCGCCGGGGCAGCAGCAACGCACGCGCGGCGCATTCACGGAACCGGGAGGCGAACAGGGCTGATCCGCCGACCTGTTCGGTGACGACCTGGCCGATCTCGCTCTTGTCGAACACCACGTCGGTGGCGCCGACGGGCGGCTGCTCGCCGTCGTGCCCGGCGGCGGGGAACACCGGGCCGGCCTCGCCGCGCGCCGGTCCGCCTCCGGCCTCGCCGGGCGCGTCCGCCTGGACCGGATCGAAGTCGAGGAGGTCCAGACCCATCAGATCGGCGTCGGGCAGCCGCAGCACGATGCCGTCGTCCGCGTGCATGACCTGTGCGTCCATGCCGTACCGCTCGCCGAGCCGGGCAGACAGGGCCAGGGCCCACGGGGCGTGCACCTGGGCGCCGAACGGCGAGTGCACCACGACGCGCCAGTCACCCAGCTCGTCCCGGAACCTCTCGACCAGAATGGTCCGGTCGTCGGGGACGTGGCCGCAGGCCCGACGCTGCTCGTCGAGGTAGGACAGGATGTTGTCGGCGGCCCAGGCGTCGAGTCCTGCGGCGAGCAGCCGGAGCCTGGCGTCCTCGGTGGACAGCCCGCCGATCTCGCGGAGGAACGCACCCAGCGCACGGCCCAGCTCCAGCGGCCGGCCCAGCTGGTCGCCCTTCCAGAACGGCAGCCTGCCGGGGACTCCGGGGGCGGGCGAGACCAGGACCCGGTCACGGGTGATGTCCTCGATCCGCCAGGATGTGGTGCCCAGGGTGAAGACGTCGCCCGCCCGGGACTCGTAGACCATCTCCTCGTCCAGCTCGCCGACGCGCCCGCCGCCCTTCTTCGGGTCGGCGCCTGCCAGGAAGACGCCGAAGAGCCCGCGGTCGGGAATGGTGCCGCCCGAGGTGACGGCGAGCCGCTGGGCGCCGGGGCGCCCGGTGACCGTGCCGGTGACGCGGTCCCACACCACGCGCGGCCGCAGCTCCGCGAACGCGTCGGACGGGTAGCGCCCGGCGAGCATGTCGAGCACGGAGGTGAACGCCGATTCCGGGAGCGCGGCGAAGGGGGCCGCCCGGCGGGCGAGGGCGAGCAGGTCGTCCGCCTGCCAGCTGTCGAGCGCCACCGTGGCGACGATCTGCTGGGCGAGGACGTCCAGAGGGTTGGACGGGATCCGCAGCGCCTCGATGGCGCCCTCACGCATCCGCTCGGTGACGACGGCGGCCTGCACCAGATCGCCCCGGTACTTGGGGAAGACCACCCCGGTGGACACGGCGCCGACCTGGTGCCCGGCACGCCCCACCCGCTGCAGCCCCGATGCCACGGACGGCGGCGACTCGACCTGGATCACCAGGTCGACCGCGCCCATGTCGATCCCCAGCTCCAGGCTGGAGGTGGCGACCACGGCCGGCAGCCGGCCCGCTTTGAGGTCCTCCTCGACCTGGGAGCGCTGCTCCTTGGACACCGAGCCGTGGTGCGCACGGGCGAGGACGGCCGGTGCACCCTTCGCGGCCCCGGACTGGGCCATGATCTCGGCGGGGGAGTGGGCCTCAGGCAGGGGCCGGCCCGCCCCTGGCTCCTCCTCGAAGGCGGTGCCGGTCGCCCGCTCGTAGGCGATCTCGTTCAGCCGGTTGCACAGGCGCTCCGCCAGCCGCCGGGAGTTGGCGAAGACGATCGTGGAGCGGTGAGCCTGGACGAGATCGGCGATCCGCTCCTCGACATGAGGCCAGATCGACGGCTTCTCCGCCTGGCCGCCCTCGTCGCCCGTGGCGGGGGAGCCGCTCAGCTCGCCCAGATCCTCCACCGGAACCACGACGGAGAGGTCGAACTCCTTGGTGGAGCGGGGCTGGACGATCTCCACCTTCCGCTGCGGCGACAGGAACCGGGCGACCTCGTCGACCGGGCGGACCGTCGCCGACAGCCCGATACGCCGCGCGGGCCTCGGCAGCAGCTCGTCCAGACGCTCCAGCGACAGCGCGAGGTGGGCACCGCGCTTGGTGCCCGCGACCGCATGCACCTCGTCCACGATCACCGTCTCGATCCCGGCGAGCGCGTCCCTGGTCGATGACGTGAGCATCAGGAACAGGGATTCGGGGGTGGTGATCAGGATGTCCGGGGGTTTCGTCGCCATCGAACGGCGCTCGGCCGGCGGGGTGTCGCCGGAACGGATCCCCACCCGGATCTCCGGCTCCGGCAGGCCCAGACGCACCGACTCCTGACGGATCCCGGTCAGCGGCGAACGAAGATTCCGCTCCACGTCCACGGCGAGGGCCTTCATCGGTGACACGTACAGCACTCGGCAGCGCTTCTTCGTCTCGGCGGGCGGCGGCACGGCAGCCAGCCGGTCAAGGGAGGCGAGGAAGGCCGCGAGTGTCTTGCCCGACCCGGTCGGAGCGACGACCAGCACGTCCGAACCCTCGCCGATGGCCCGCCAGGCGCCCTCCTGGGCCGCGGTGGGCGCGTCGAAGGCGCCCGCGAACCAGCTGCGGGTCGCGGGCGAGAACGAATCGAGTGCGGAACCGGCCATGACCCCCATCGTGCACCCCGCCACTGACAACGGCCGGTGGACGTGCCCGCCGCCCGCGTTCCCGGACTTCGGCCACCCGCCCGGACCTGCGAGAATGACGAGCATGGCCGAGCCCCGGGCGACACAGGAATGGGCGAGGCACTGGCAGTACGCGGAGCTGCCCGACCTGGATCTGCTGCGGGCCCGGTACGTCCGCCACACCTTTCCCCGCCACAGCCATGAGGGCTACGTCCTCGCCACGATCACCAGCGGGGTCGAGGACGTCGGACTCCCCGACGGCACCCTGCACGCCGGACCCGGCACCGTGATCATGATCAATCCGGAGGTGCCGCACACCGCCCGCGCCGGAGTGCCCGAGGGATGGGTGTACGCCACGCTCTATCCGTCCGCCCAGGTGGTCAACGACATCGCGGCCGACCTGACGGACCTGCGCGGCACGGTCGACTTCGCCGAGACCGGCGTGCCCGACCCGTATGCCGCCCGGCTGATCACCGAGGTCCATCGGGCGGCCGAGGAGGGCAACGCCCTGGCCGCCGACAGCGTCCTGCGCGTCCTGGTCGCCCGGCTGCTCGACCGCCACGGCAACGTGCTGCCGGCCAGGGCTTCGCGCTTCGCCGGTGCCCGTGACGCCGCACGCGCGCGGAACGCGCTGGAGGAGCGGATGGAGCGGCCACCCACCCTGGAGGCGCTCGCCGCCGAGCTGGGAACCAGCCCGTTCGCGCTGCTGCGGGCCTTCAAGAAGGAGTACGGGATGCCCCCGCACACCTGGCTCACCGACGCCAGGGTCCGCCGCGCGCGGCGCATGCTCGACGCGGGGACCGCGCCCGCGGAGGCCGCCGCCGCTGTCGGCTTCACCGACCAGCCGCATCTCAACCGTCACTTCACCCGGATCGTGGGAGTGCCTCCGGGCGCCTACCGGCGCGAGCGCGCAGGAATGTACAAGACCGGCATGGATCTTTCCCCGTAGCGTTCCGGGCGTGGCAGAACAGACAGCACCCCTTCGCGAGAAGCCGGACAGTGCCGTCGTCCGGGACGCACTCGGCGTGGGCATAGCGGTAGGTCTCTCCGGGTTCGCCTTCGGCGTGACCTCGGCGGGCTCAGGACTGAGCCTTCTCCAGACCTGCGCGCTGAGCCTCCTCGTCTTCACCGGCGCCTCCCAGTTCGCCCTCGTGGGCGCCCTCGCGGTCGGCGGCAACCCCTACACCGCCGCGGCCGGAGCGTTCTTCCTGGGCATCCGCAACGCCTTCTACGGACTGCGGCTGTCGCAGCTCCTCGCCCTGCCGCGCGCCCTGCGCCCCCTCGCCGCCCAATGGGTCATCGACGAGACGACCGCCGTCACCCTGCCCCAGCCCACCAGGCGTGCCGCGCGTATCGGCTTCACCGTCACGGGGCTCACCCTCTACGTCCTGTGGAACCTGACCACGCTGGCGGGCGCACTCGGAGCGGAGGCGCTCGGCGACACCGACGCCTGGGGGCTGGACGCCGCCGGTCCCGCCGTGTTCCTCGCCCTGCTCGCGCCGATGCTGAAGAGTTACACCGAGCGTGTCACCGCGGGGCTCGCTGTCGTGCTGGCGCTGGGACTCCTGCCGGTGCTGCCGGCGGGCGCGCCCGTACTCGTGTCGGCGCTGGCGGCTCCGCTCGTCCTCTTCCTCAAGGGCAGGGACAGGGGCACAGGGGATGACGGGACCGACATCGGAAGCATGACGCCCGGGGAGGGCCGATGAACATCTGGATCGCCATCGGGCTCACCGCCGTAGGCTGCTATCTCGCGAAGCTCCTGGGCCTCCTGGTGCCCGCGGGAGCCCTGGAGCGCCCGTTGGTGCAACGGCTCTCCGCGCTGGTACCGGTGGCGCTGCTCGCGGCCCTCACCGCCCAGCAGACCTTCGCCGACGGACAACAGCTGGCGCTGGACGCCAGAGCGGCAGGGCTCGCAGCGGCCGCGCTCGCCCTCGTCCTGCGGGCTCCCTTCCTCGTCGTCGTCGGCACCGCCGTCGTGGTCACGGCTGGCGCGCGCGCCCTGTTCTGAAGGGGACGGATCAGCGCAGGGCCCGGCCGTAGGACCGGAGGGTCTGCAGAGCCTTCAGCGTCACGATCGGACGGCCCTCCAGGGCCGTCCCCGGTGCCCACTGCCGCCAGTTGACCGGCCAGCCGCCGTCCTCCTCCTGTTCGGCCGCCAGATGGTCCAGGGAGCTCTCCAGCTCGCCGTCGCTGAACCACCGACGGGCGAGCGACCCCGGCGTGCGGGCGTAGTCGTAAGGGAAGTGATGTTCCCCGGGGGCGTAGCCGGGGGCCACCGGGTACTCCGCGCGGCGCCGGGGGTCGAGCACCACCAGTCGCTGGTCGCGCACCAGTTGCCCCAGCCGGTCGGCGGCCGATTCGGCACGTCCGCGGTCGGGGACACCGTCCAGGAAGGCGACGGCCGCCTCGATCTCGTACGGATGGGACTGCTCCAGGGCGTCGACGGCGGCCCAGCAGAAGTCGGTGGCCCGGAACAGCCAGGCGTGCCAGACCTGATTTCGGTGCAGCAGCCCGACCACCGGGCCTGTCGCCAGCAGTTCGGCGGGCGGGTCGTCGACGACGGGGATGAAGGGCGCCGCGGGGTAGCCGCGCTGGGAGGGGTGGAGCGCGGGCAGCGCGCCCTCCTTGGTGGACACATCCGTCAGATAGCGGCAGATCCGTTCCACGCGCGGACCCTCGCAGCGGCCGATCGAGTCGAGAACGCTCAGCGCGTGGGCGGTGTGCAGCGGTTGACTCACGGGCCCGCGAAGATCGGGTTCGAGCGCGTGGCCGTAACCACCGTCCTCGTTCCGGTAGGCGGTGAGCGCGATCTCGACGGTGTCCGCGCTCCCTTCCAGGAAAAGATGGGCGAACCGCCGCTGTTCGAGAACGCGTGCGGTGAGCCAGACGAACTGCTCGGCGCGGGCGAGGGGATTTGCTCCGGTTCCAGCCATGGACCGACCGTAGAGGGGAAACCGCCGCCGGCAGGGCCCTCCCGGTCCGGCTGCACTCATAGGAGCGGGATACTGGGGGCATGCGGTTGACGATTTTCTGGGAACGGATGGCGGATCACTTCGGCGAGACGTACGCCGACTCCTTCGCACGCGATCACGTCATGGCGGAGCTCGGCGGCCGCACGGTGCACGAGGCCCTGGCCGCGGGCTGGGAGGCCAAGGACGTCTGGCGCGGGGTCTGCTCGGCGATGGGCGTGCCTCCGGACAAACGCTGAGCGAGGCGATAGCGCGCCCACCAGCGCCCCGCGTCACCTGCGTCACACCCGTCCCACTCGTCGCCCGCGCCGGTCCCTGCCGGGCCGCGCGGTCGGCTGTCACCGCGGTGAGCGAGACTTGTCGCGTGGCACCCACAGACGAGACCGCCCAGATCCAGCCGCCCGCCCCGCCGAACCCGCCGCCCGGCACCGGCCCCGCCCGCATGCCCGGCTGGCTGCCGCGCGCGATGGTCATGGCGCTGGCGCTCTTCGGGTGCTACCAGCTGGGCAGCTGGGCCTTCTACCAGCTCATCGGGCTGCTGACCAACATCCTCATCTCCTTCTTCCTGGCGCTGGCCGTCGAGCCGGCGGTCAGCCGCATGGCCGACCACGGGGTGCGCCGGGGACTCGCCACCTTCCTGGTCTTCCTCGCGGTGCTGGTCGCCGGGATCGGCTTCGTCTTCCTGCTCGGCTCGATGCTCGCCGGCCAGATCGTCGACATGGTCGAGGAGTTCCCCAAGTACCTCGACTCGGTGATCAACTGGGTCAACCAGACCTTCCACACGGAGCTCTCCCGGGTCCAGGTGCAGGACAGCCTGCTGCACTCCGACTGGCTCCAGAAATATGTGCAGAACAGCGCGACCGGGGTGCTGGACGTCTCCACCACCGTGCTCGGCGGGATGTTCCGGCTCTTGATGATCTTCCTGTTCTCCTTCTACTTCGCCGCCGACGGGCCCAGGCTGCGACGCGCGCTGTGCTCGGTGCTGCCGCCCTCCCGGCAGACCGAGGTGCTGCGCGCCTGGGAGATCGCGGTCGACAAGACCGGTGGCTACATCTACTCGCGCGGACTGATGGCGCTGATCTCCGGCGTGGCGCACTACATCTTGCTGGTGGCGCTCGGCGTGCCCTACGCACCCGCGCTCGCGGTCTGGGTCGGTCTCGTCTCGCAGTTCATCCCCACGATCGGCACGTATCTGGCGGGCGCGCTGCCCATGCTGATCGCGTTCACCGTCGACCCGTGGTACGCGCTGTGGGTCCTCGGTTTCGTCGTGGTCTACCAGCAGTTCGAGAACTACATGCTGCAGCCGAAGCTCACGGCAAGGACGGTCGACATCCATCCCGCTGTCGCCTTCGGCTCGGTGGTCGCGGGCACCGCGCTGATGGGTGCGGTCGGGGCGCTGGTCGCCATCCCCGCGGTCGCGACGCTCCAGGCCTTCCTTGGCGCCTACGTGAAGCGCTACGACGTGACGGACGATCCAAGGGTGCAGGGCGGCCACCGCTGGAGCCGTGGTGAGCCGATGCTGTCGAGGATCAGGCGGGCCGTGGCGGGCGGCAGGGACGACGCCGGCCGGGCCGGCGACGGCGGCCCGACCGTTCACTGACATCTTCGATGCCGGCCGTCGCGAGCCACTACGCTCGGCCGTGCCGGCCCGGCGCGGTGCGCTTGACAGCAAAATCGAACATCCATTCTCATGGAATTCCGGCCGGGTTTTGCCGGTCCGGCCGTGGAGTTGTCCACAGGCCGGGAGGACGTCGAGGCCCATTGTCAGTGGCAGGGGTTAGCGTCTGTGACGTGAAGCGATCGACTCAAGCAAATCGGGTGGAACCCATGGCAGGAACCGACCGCGAGAAGGCGCTGGACGCCGCACTCGCACAGATTGAACGGCAATTCGGCAAGGGCGCGGTGATGCGCCTGGGTGAGCGGCCGAACGAACCGATCGAGGTGATCCCCACCGGGTCCACCGCGCTCGACGTGGCGCTCGGCGTGGGCGGGCTTCCGCGTGGCCGTGTGGTGGAGGTGTACGGCCCGGAGTCCTCCGGTAAGACGACGCTGACGCTGCACGCCGTGGCGAACGCACAGAAGCTCGGCGGCTCGGTGGCGTTCATCGATGCCGAGCACGCGCTCGACCCGGAGTACGCGAAGAAGCTCGGCGTCGACATCGACAACCTCATCCTCTCGCAGCCTGACAACGGCGAGCAGGCGCTGGAGATCGTGGACATGCTCGTCCGTTCCGGTGCGCTCGACCTGATCGTCATCGACTCCGTCGCGGCCCTGGTGCCCCGTGCGGAGATCGAGGGCGAGATGGGCGACTCGCACGTGGGTCTGCAGGCGCGTCTGATGAGCCAGGCGCTGCGGAAGATCACCAGCGCGCTCAACCAGTCGAAGACGACGGCGATCTTCATCAACCAGCTGCGCGAGAAGATCGGCGTGATGTTCGGTTCGCCGGAGACCACGACGGGTGGCCGGGCGCTGAAGTTCT
>NZ_JBEZIH010000047.1:0-31189 GCF_040650935.1 Streptomyces sp. NPDC048565 | reverse complement strand
TCGGGGCGACCCTCCGCCTTGCGATCGCACGCACCGGACGCCGCCGGGCCCGCCCTTCGGGCGGACGGCGCTACTTTCGAAACGCGCCCTAGCCGCCGTCCTCGGGACATGCGTGCTGGCGTCGTGCTCGGTCGCGGACGGAGCGCCCGCCGACGCCGGATCCGAGCGGCCGGCCGGGTCCCAGAGGCCTACCGGGTCCGCCGACGTGCTCCTGCCGACCGCAGGCATGGAGTACGACTACCAGATCGGCGAGGGGTACACGCCTCCCGAAGGGGTGCGGGCGGTGTCCCGCGACCGTGAGGACGAGCCTGCCCCGGGCCTGTACAACGTCTGTTACGTCAACGCGTTCCAGACACAGCCCGGCGCACTGCCGTGGTGGCAGGACACCCACCCCGGCCTCCTGCTGCGTGACGACGACGGGGAGCCGATCATCGACGAGGGCTGGGACGAAGTGCTTCTGGACACCTCGACGGCCGCCCGGCGCACCCAGCTCGCGGAGATCGTCGGGGACTGGATCGACGGCTGCGCGAAGAGCGGCTTCCAGGCGGTGGAGCCGGACAACCTCGACTCCTTCGAACGCTCGAAGGGCAGGCTGACGAAGGAGCACAACGCCGCCTTCGCCGAGACGCTGGCCGCACGGGCGCACAGCGACGGCCTCGCGATCGGACAGAAGAACACCACCGACCTGCTCGGACGGCACGCCGAGATCGGCTTCGACTTCGCGGTGACGGAGGAATGCGCCCAGTTCGACGAATGCGACGCGTACGCCGACGCGTACGAAGACCGGGTCTTCGCCGTCGAGTACGAGGGCGAGGGCGACGTGAGCTTCGAGGAGAGCTGCTCCACCTGGGGCGCCAGCATCTCCCTCGTCCTGCGGGACCTCGATGTGCGCCCCGCGGGTGCGAAGGGGTACGTCCGCCGGGCCTGCTGAGCACGCCGCGCTCAGGGACGCACCGAAGATCCGCGGGCCGGCACGGACCTCAGAAGTCCACCGGCTCGCGGATGCGCGGGCAGGTCATGCAGAGCCCGCCGCCGGCCATCGACGGCCGGGGGGAATCCCGGCGCGCCGAAGGCGTTGAACTCATACGTGAGCTCTTCCATCGCATCGACCCGGTTCTCCTTCCTCGACCGCTCCCGCACTCGCGAGGGCCACGACGGCCCGCAGGCGCTGCGGGACACCGTCACGCTGGCGGGTGAGGCCGAGGCCCTCGGCTACCACCGCTTCTGGGTGTCCGAGCACCACAGCGTGCCCGGGGTGGCGGGCTCGGCGCCGACCGTGCTGGCCGCCGCCGTCGCGGCCGCGACCTCCACCATCAGGGTCGGAACCGGCGGCGTGATGCTCCCGAACCATCAGCCCTTCGTCGTGGCCGAGCAGTTCGGGGTGCTCGCCTCGCTCTTCCCCGGCCGGATCGACATGGGGCTCGGGCGTTCGGTCGGCTTCACCGATGGGATCCGCAGGGCACTCGGCCGGGACAAGGAGGACGCCGACGCCTTCGCCGACCGGCTCGCCGAACTGCTCGGCTGGCTGGACGGCACCCAGCGGGCCCACCCTCAGGTCCACGCCCGCCCCGCGGAGGGGCTGCGCATCCCTGCGTACGTCCTGGCGACCGGCGAAGGCGCCGCCATCGCCGCGGCCGCCGGCCTGCCGCTCGTCATCGGTGATCTCCGCGGCCGGGACAAGCTGGTACGGGCGATCGAGGCCTACCGCGAGGGCTTCCGTCCTTCCGCCTGGGGCCGCGAGCCCTATGTGATCGTCGCGGGCACCGTCGCCGTCGCCGGCACCACGGAGCAGGCCCGGCGGCTCCTGGTCCCCGAAGCCTGGTCCATGGCGTACTCGCGCACCCACGGATCCTTTCCGCCGCTCGCGCCGGCCGAGCGGATCGAGGCCCTGGCCATGACGGAGAAGGAGCGGGGCCTGTTCGAGAACGGACTGCGGGGACATCTGGCAGGGACCGAGGACACCGTGGCGGCCGGGCTCGAACTGGTGATCAAGGAGACCGGCGCGGACGAGGTACTGGTCACCACCAGCACGTACGACCGCCCGGCGCTCGTGGACTCGCTGCGCCGCCTCGCCCGGATCGCGGGCCTGGGCCGGGAGTCTTCGCATCAGGCCTATTCCATGGGGTAGATGTCCCCGCTCGCCATGCCGCTGACCTGCACGCTCCGTGATTCGAGCCGGTGCGCTTCATCCCGCAGACGGCGGCGTTCCGCCGGATCCGTAGCCTGCTCGGCGGCCTTCTCAAGATCCTTGGTCCGGCCGCGCATCCGCTGGAGACGGTCCCGGACGTCTTCCTCCGGCTCGCTCATGATCACTCCCTGGCGCTGGACGGAGCGGACCCTTCCACCGAACCAGGCACCCGGGGGTGCGCGCATCTCGGCGGGGCCGCCGGAAGCGCGGAGTGACCGTGCGTGCGGACATCGGGCCGGTCCGTTTTACTCGAACCTGGAGAGATCGCCGGCTCCCCTGCGTACGACCTCCAGCTCGCCCCCCGAGAAGTCGATGACGGTCGTCGGCTCCGTACCGCAGTCGCCGGAATCGAGCACGATGTCCACGACGTGGTCGAGGCGCTCCTTGATCTCCCAGCCCTGCGTCAGCGGTTCCTCCTCGTCGGGCAGGAGCAGCGTGCTGGACAGCAGCGGCTCACCGAGCTCGGCCAGCAGCGCCTGTGTGACGGTGTGATCCGGGATCCGGACGCCGACCGTCTTCTTCTTGGGGTGCAGCAACTGACGCGGCACCTCTTTGGTGGCGGGGAGGATGAAGGTGTAACTCCCGGGCGTCGCCGCCTTGATCGCGCGGAAGACGTCGTTGTCGACCTGGACGAACTGGCCGAGCTGCGCGAAGTTCTGGCACACCAGGGTGAAGTGGTGGCGATCGTCGAGGTTCCGGATCGACCGGATGCGGTCGATTCCGTCGCGGCTGCCGAGCTGGCTGCCGAGGGCGTAACAGGAGTCGGTGGGATACGCGACGAGGGCGCCGGACCGGATGCTCTCGGCCACATTGGTGATGGTGCGGCGCTGCGGGTTCTCGGGGTGCACATCGAAGTACTTGGCCATTCGGGGAGTGTAAGGCCGCCGGACAGCACCGTGCCCCCGGCGTTCCCTCATCGTTCGGGGGATTGCCGGGGGACACGGGTTCACTCGTGGGCCGTCAGGCCCCGGACGCGTCCAGCATGTCCGTGCGCTCGACGACCTTGATGCGCTCACGACCCTGCTCGGCGCCGAGCGCCTGCTCGTGGGCGTTCAGGCGGTGCCAGCCCTCCTTGGTGGTGTACCGGACGCCGCGCTGCTCCAGGAAGTCGACGATCGCGTCCGGCGCCGGCTGCGTGGGGGCGGGCAGCCGTCCGGCGGCGTGGTCCTCCAGCAGGCAGGCCACGGTCTCGTTGGCGTCGCCCTTGGTGTGCCCGATCAGGCCGATCGGACCGCGCTTGATCCACCCGGTGACGTACACCGAGGGCATCTGCTCGTCGCCGGTCAGTACCCGTCCTGCCGCGTGCGGGACGGTGCCGGAGACCACGTCGAAGGGCAGCTTCGGGAGCTCCTGCGAGTAGTAGCCGACCGCGCGGTAGACGCTCTGCACGTCCCAGTCCGTGTGCCGGCCCGTGCCCTTGACGTTGCCCGTGCCGTCCAGCTCCGTGCGCTCGGTGCGCAGGGCGACGACGCGGCCGTCCTCGCCGACGACCTCGACCGGGGACTCGAAGAAGTGCAGGAACAGCTTGTGGGGGCGCTCGCCCACGTCGCGGATCGCCCAGTTCTCCAGCGTGGAGGCGACCATGTTGGCCTGCTTGTTCTCCCGGCGGGTGGCGATCGAGCCCGCGTCGTAGTCGATGTCCTCGGGATTGACGATGACCTCGATGTTCGGCGAGTGGTCCAGCTCGCGCAGCTCCATCGGGCTGAACTTCGCCTGGGCAGGCCCGCGCCGCCCGAAGACGTGCACCTCCAGCGCCTTGTTCGCCTTGAGCCCGTCGTGGACGTTCGCGGGGATCTCGGTCGGGAGCAGCTCGTCCGCCGTCTTCGCGAGGATGCGCGCGACGTCCAGGGCCACATTCCCGACACCGAGCACGGCGACCTTCTCGGCCTCCAGCGGCCAGGTGCGCGGGACCTCCGGGTGCCCGTCGTACCAGGCGACGAAGTCGGCGGCGCCGTAGGAGCCCTCGAACTCGATTCCGGGTATGTCGAGGGCGCGGTCGGCGTCGGCGCCGGTGGAGAAGATCACGGCGTCGTAGAAGGACCGCAGGTCGTCCAGGCCGATGTCGGCGGGGTAGTCGACGTTGCCGAACAGCCGCAGCTGCGGCTTGTCGAGGACCTGGTGCAGCGCCTTGACGATGCCTTTGATGCGCGGGTGGTCCGGAGCCACTCCGTACCGGATCAGGCCGAAGGGGGCGGGCATGCGCTCGAACAGGTCGATCGATACGCCCGGCTCCTGGGCGGCCTCGGACTTGAGAAGCGCGTCCGCTGCGTAGATTCCGGCAGGACCGGCTCCGACGATGGCGACGCGGACGGGGCGTGTCATGGAGTGATGTTCCTTAGGGCGGACGAACGCGGGCAGAGTACAGCGGGGTAAGGCTTGGCTTACTCCGCTGCCCCCACGGTACGGCCTGCGCATGAAAGTCCCTGGAGCGGGGCGAGTGCATAAATGGCAAATATGCGAACTTATGGGTATGAAGGGTGCCAGATTCTGTACGTGGATCTTTTCTGAGCTGTCTCACGGCGGTCCAAGAAATGAGACGGCAGGTCCCTGCGCATCTGCGGCGCACGTGGGAGCCATGATGGACGCACGACCGCAGTACTCCGACGAGAGGACATGTGCCATGCCGATCGAGGGCGAATACGAGCCGAGCCCGACGACGTGGGTCCGTGAGCAGGTCGAACTCATCGAGAGCTCCGGCGGAACGCAGGGGACGACCATGCGCGGCATGCCCGTCATCCTCCTGACGACGCGCGGCGCCAGGAGCGGCAAGCTCCGCAAGACCCCGCTCATGCGGGTCGAGCACGACGGGGAGTACGCCGTGGTCGCCTCCCTGGGCGGCGCCCCCAAGCACCCCGTCTGGTACTACAACGTGCGGGCCGACCCCGAGGTCGGGCTGCGGGACGGGACGGTGAGCCAGGACATGGTCGCCCGCGAGGTCACGGGCGAGGAGAAGGCCCTGTGGTGGGGCCGCGCGGTCGAGGCGTTCCCCGACTACGCCGACTACCAGACCAAGACCGACCGGGAGATCCCGGTCTTCGTCCTGTCCCCGGCCGGCCGGAGCTGACCGCCGGCGACCGGGCCCTTCCTGGCGACCGGCACCGGCCGGGACCCTGACTCGCGCGTGAGCCGGGACCCTGACTCGCGCGTGAGAACGGGACTCGCGGGTGAGGCGAGCCAAAGGGGTCCTGGCCGGGCCGGGTGCGTCCGTCAGGCCTTCAGCAGTCGGGGGAGCCGTGTGAGCTGCACGGCATGCTGGAACGGGCCACCGCCCTCGTGGTCGTTGAAGTCGTACACCTCGATCTCCTTCTCGGCGTGCGCGTAGGCGTTGAACGCGGCGAACACGGTGGACGGCGGGCAGGTCAGGTCTTCCATGGCCACGGAGAACAGCGCGGGCGCCCGTCCCCGCGCGGCGAAGTGGACCCCGTCGAAGTAGGCGAGCGTCCTCGCGGTCTGCTCGGCCTTGCCCCGGTGCGTCTTGAGGTAGTCGCCGATCTCGCGATAGGGCTTGCGGTCGGTCATCCGCGTCGCCCGGGGGAAGTCGCAGAGGAACGGTACATCCGGTGCCACGGCCGCGAGGTCCGGCACGAGCCCGCCGACCGCGAGCGCCAGTCCGCCGCCCTGGCTCGCGCCGACCGCCGCGGTGCGGGACGCGTCGGCCAGCGGGTGCGAGCGTGCCGCCTCCACCGCGCGTACGGCATCCGTGATCACCCTGCGGTAGTAGTAGGTGGTCGGGTCCTCTATGCCCTGGGTCATGAATCCGGGCAGGGAGGGGGCGGAGCCCACCGGGTCGGCGGTGTCGCCCGGGGCCCACCCGCTGCCCTGGCCGCGGGTGTCCATGACGAAGTGCGCCATGCCGGCGGAGGCCCAGAGCAGGTGTGTGTGGGGCAGACTCCGGCCTCCGCCGTATCCGACGAACTCCACCACCACCGGCACGGGTTCGGTGGTTCCGGCGGGTATCACGAACCATCCCTTGACGGGGTGGCCGCCGAAGCCGGCGAACGTGACGTCGTACACGTCGACCGTGACCAGGCCGATGTCGGTGCGCGGCTCGAAACGGGCGTCCAGATCGTGGGCCCTGGTCTCGTCGAGCGTGTCCGACCAGAAGGTGTCGAAGTCCTCGGGCTCCACCGACCTGCTGCGGTAGGCGTGCAGTTCATCGAGAGGGAGATCGAACAGGGCCATGTGGGACCGCCTCAAGCCGTGGGAAATGAATGGTCACACCGTACGACGGTCGGCCCACGGCCCGTGAGCGGCCTGTGAAGCCGGTCAGTTGAGCGTGTCGGGGTCCGGGCCCGTACGCATGCCACGGTCGAGGCCCGCGACCGCGTCCATGTCCGCGGTCGAGAGCTCGAAGTCGAAGACGTCGATGTTCTGGCGGATGCGCGCGGGCGTGACCGACTTGGGGATCACGACATTGCCGAGCTGGAGGTGCCAGCGCAGAACCACCTGGGCCGGAGTCTTCCCGTGCTGTTCGGCGAGGGAAACGAGGACCTCGTCGTCCAGCAGTGCGCCCTGGGCCAGCGGGCTCCAGGCCTCGGTGGCGATGCCGTACTCCGTGTGCAGAGCGCGCAGTTCGCCCTGCTGGAGGCCCGGGTGCAGTTCGATCTGGTTGACCGCCGGGACCAGGGAGCTCTCCTCCCGCAGCCGGCGCAGGTGCGCGGGCTGGAAGTTGGAGACGCCGGCGGCCCTGATCCGGCCGTCGGCCAGCAGCTTCTCCAGGGCGCGCCAGGTATCGACGTAGAGGTCGCGGGCCGGGGTGGGCCAGTGGATGAGATAGAGGTCCACATGGTCGAGGCCCAGCGCCGCCAGGCTCGCGTCGAAAGCGGTGAGCGTCGCGTCGTATCCCTGGTCCGCGTTCCAGAGCTTCGTGGTCACGAACAGCTCATCGCGGGTCAGTCCGGACTCGGCGAGCGCGCGGCCCACCCCGGCCTCGTTGCCGTAGACGGTGGCGGTGTCGATGGAGCGGTAGCCCGCATCCAGGGCCGCGGTGACCGCGGCGGTGGTCTCGTCGTCCGGAACCTGGAAGACGCCGAATCCGAGCTGCGGAATCGTGACGCCGTTGTTGAGGGTGACGGTGGGGACCGTGGACATGGTGATGCCTCTCGTGGTGCCGGACCGGGAGATGCGGGCCCGGGTGTCCTTCGGGCCGATTCGATCCGCGTGCAATGGTTACTGGCGTAGACAATAATTGCATACGCGGGTTAATGGCAAGCGCCGGTAGAAGTGGCGACCGGGCAGTGTGCTGAACTGTCCGGGAAACACCGGATACAGGAGCTCTCTTGAACAGCAGTCGCCAGCCCGGCATCGTCCTCACCGACCGGCACTTCACGGTCCCGCTCGACCACGACGACCCGGGGGGCGAGACGATCGAGATCTTCGGCCGCGAAGCGGTGGCGAGCGGGAGTGCCGGCGAGGATCTGCCGTGGCTGGTCTACCTGGAGGGCGGCCCCGGCTTCGGCGCCCGCCGCTTCGTCGGGACGGAAGCCTGGCTGGGGCGGGCGGTGCGAGAGTTCCGAGTGCTGCTCCTCGACCAGCGCGGTACGGGGCTGTCCACCCCGGCCAACCGGCAGACCCTGCCGGTGCGCGGCGGCCCGCGTGAGCAGGCCGACTACCTCGCCCACTTCCGTTCCGACAGCATCGTCCGCGACTGCGAACTGATCCGCCCCCGGCTCACCGGCGGCGCGCCCTGGACCGTCCTCGGGCAGTCCTTCGGCGGCTTCTGCGCCGTCCGCTATCTCTCGGCCGCCCCGGAGGGCCTCGCCGCCGTCCTGATCACCGGAGGCCTGCCCTCGCTGGACGCGCACGCCGACGACGTCTACCGCGCCGCCTATCCGCGGATCGAGCGGAAGGTCGCGGCGCACTACGCCCGCTACCCGCAGGACGTCGCCCGGGCCCGTGCCATCGCCGCGTACCTCGCCGAGCACCGCCCGGACAGTGCGGGCCACACGCTGACACCCGAGGGATTCCAGTCCCTCGGCATCATGCTGGGCTCCGGCAACGGCAGCCACCAGCTGCACTATCTCCTGGAGAACGCGTTCGTCGAAGGCCCGGACGGCACGGAGCTGTCCGACGCCTTCCAGGAGGCCATGCGCACCGCCACCTCGTTCGCAGGCCACCCGCTGTACGCCGTGATGCACGAGATCATCTACGGTCAGGGCGCGCGGCCCACGGACTGGGCCGCCGAGCGTGTCCGCGCCGAGTTCCCGCAGTTCGACGCCGCCGCCGCACTGGCGGGCGAGGGGCCCCTGCTCTTCACCGGCGAGAGTATCCACCCCTGGCACTTCGACGTCGACCCCTCGCTGCGCCCGCTGCGCGAGACGGCGGAGCTGCTCGCCGCCCGTACCGACTGGCCCGTCCTGTACGACACGGAGCGGCTCGCGGCCAACGAGGTGCCGGTCGCCGCCGCCGTCTACCACGACGACATGTATGTGGACACCGGCCACGCGCTGCGCACCGCGTCCTCGATCCGCGGGCTGCGTACCTGGGTGACCAGCGAATACGAGCACGACGGCGTGCGTGCGGGCGGCCCCCGGGTCCTGGACCGGCTGCTCGCCCTCGTCCGGGGCGAGAGCGACCGCTAAGGGCTGTCAGCCCTGCAGCGCGTCCAGTGTCGCGTCCAGACCGGCCGCCGACTGCGGCGCTCGGTTGTACGGGAGGCTCGACAGGGCGGCCGCCATGCCGCAGGTGTTGGTCACCGCGGAGTAGACGAGCCCGGCGCCGATGCCGGCCGACAGCCAACGCGCCGCGGGGAAGCGCCTGCCCGCCAGCAGGCCGGCCACCACCAGGGAACCGGCGGCGAGCCGCACCTGGCGCTCCATCGGCCAGACCGCCCGGGCGCCCACCGGGCGGTCGAGGCCGTGCCCGTCGCCCTCCCAGGCGGAGGTCCCGCCGGTCAGTGTGGCGGCGTCGATGTCGGCGTCGGCGAGGACCTCGCACGCCCTGGTGGAGCGCACGCCGGAGGCGCACACCACCAGCAGGGAGCCGCGGGCGGAGGCCGACTTCAGGGCTGGGACCGCCTCGGGGAGCCGGTCCAGCGGGATGTTCAGGGCGCCGGGCACATGTCCCGATGCGTATTCGCCCGGGGCCCGGACGTCGATGACGGTGAACTCCTCCAGTCGTGCCGCGGCTTCGGTGGGGGAGAGGGAGGCGGGGCTGATCACGGGCGGGGTTCCTTTCGGTCGCCGGAGCGGTGGGGTCCGGGGTCCTGCTCACCCCGGCGCCCCGGGATGGCAATAATACCCCTAGGGGTATTGCGATCCGGCTCTGCGCGCCGATGTGGTCACCGCCGGAACGCTCCCTTGCTCCCTGCCCCGAAGTGCTTCCGGAATGCACGCATCCGTCACCTTCCGCTGGATAGCCTGTGGGGTATGACACAGCAGCTGGAAGCCATGCCCACGGACTGGCGTCGCGCCCTGGCCGTCGTCGCGCACCCCGACGACCTGGAGTACGGCTGCGCCGCAGCCGTGGCCGGCTGGACCGACGAGGGGCGTGAGGTCACCTACCTCCTGGCGAGCCGGGGAGAGGCCGGGATCGACACGATCGCCCCGGAGGAATGCGCTCCGCTGCGGGAGCGGGAACAGCGGGCGAGCGCAGCGGCCGTCGGTGTCGCCGCGGTGGAGTTCCTCGGCCACCGGGACGGTGTCATCGAGTACGGCACGGCTCTGCGCCGCGACATCACCGCGGCCGTCCGCCGCCACCGGCCCGAACTCCTCATCACCCTCAACCACCGGGACACCTGGGGCGGCGTCGCCTGGAACACCCCGGACCACCAGGCGGTCGGCCGGGCCACCCTGGACGCCGCGGGTGACGCGGGCAACCGCTGGATCTTCCCCGAGCTGGGCGAACAGGGCCTCGAACCGTGGGACGGGGTGCGCTGGGTCGCCGTCGCGGGCACCGACGCACCGACCCACGCGGTCGACGCGACGCCGGGCTTCGAGCGCTCCGTCCAGTCGCTGCTGGCCCACCGCACCTATATCGAGGTGCTGACGGACCAGGACCCGGAGGCGTACTGCCGTGCCTTCCTCACCGGCACCACGAAGGCTGCTGCCGAGCGCTTCGGCGGGCGCCCGGCCGTGGCCTTCGAGGTCTTCGCCCGCTGACGCCTGATTGACAAGTGGGTTTGCTGATTCTGCAATGGGTCCATGACGGAACAGAACGACCACGACGCCGAACTCGATGCCGTGCTCACCGGGGTCGGCCCGCGGCTGAGGCGGCTGCGCAAGGACCGGGGCGTGACGCTCGCGGGGCTGTCCGAGGCCACCGGGATCTCGGTCTCCACCTTGTCCCGCCTCGAATCCGGTGGCCGGCGGCCCAGTCTGGAACTGTTGCTCCCCATCGCCCGGGCCCATGAGGTGCCGCTCGACGATCTCATCGGCGCGCCGCCGGTCGGCGACCCCCGGGTCAAGTCGAAGCCGATCGTGTGGGGATCGAAGACCGCCCTGCCGCTCACCGCCCGGCCGGGCGGTCTCCAGGCGTACAAGGTCATCCAGGAGGCACCCTGCACCGAGCCGCTCGAGCAGCGCACCCACGAGGGATACGAGTGGGTGTACGTGCTGAACGGACGGCTGCGGCTCAAGCTCGCCGAGCACGACCTGGTCCTGGCTCCCGGCGAGGCCGCCGAGTTCGACACCCGGCTCCCGCACTGGTTCGGCCCCGCCGGCGACGAGCCGGTCGAATATCTCAGCCTGTTCGGGCCGCAGGGGGAGCGGATGCATGTCAGGGCCAAGCCGAAGCGGTCGTGAACGACGGGACGGGACCGGTGGGCGTGAGGTGTTCCCAGAGGGGCAAGCGACCGCTTAGTATGCAGCGGAGCAGTGGTAACGCCGACAGTGTTGTGGAGGCCCCTCATGCAGGCATGGCGAGTGCACCGGAACGGCGAGCCGAGCGAGGTGATGAAGCTCGAGGAGACCGACCGGCCGACCCCCGGGGACGGGCAGGTGCTGCTCAAGGTGCGCGCGGCGAACATCAACTTCCCCGACGCGCTGCTCTGCCGGGGCCAGTACCAGGTGACGCCGCCGCTGCCGTTCACGCCCGGAGTGGAGATCTGCGGCGAGACCGAGGACGGACGCCGGGTCCTCGCCACCCCCGCCCTCCCCGGGGGAGGTTTCGCCGAGTACGTCGTCGCGGACGAGGCGGCCCTGCTGCCGGTTCCCGACGCCCTGGACGACGCCGAGGCCGCCGCGCTGCACATCGGCTACCAGACGGGCTGGTTCGGGCTGCACCGGCGGGCACATCTGCGGGCCGGTGAAACGCTGCTGGTGCACGCCGCCGCGGGCGGAGTCGGCAGCGCGGCCGTCCAGCTGGGCAAGGCCGCAGGTGCCACCGTCATCGGTGTCGTGGGAGGTGCCGAGAAGGCCGCGGCAGCCCGGGAGCTGGGCTGCGACCTGGTCATCGACCGCCGGAGCGAGGACATCGTCGCGGCGGTGAAGGAGGCCACGGGCGGGCGCGGCGCGGACGTCGTCTACGACCCGGTCGGCGGCGACGCCTACGCCAAGTCCGTCAAGTGCATCGCCTTCGAGGGCCGTGTCGTCGTCGTCGGCTTCGCGAGCGGCGTCATCCCCACACCCGGTCTCAACCACGCCCTGGTGAAGAACTACTCGATCGTCGGGCTCCACTGGGGTCTGTACAAGACCAAGGACCCCGCCGCCATCCGTGCCTGCCACGACGAGCTCACCGAGCTCGCGGCACGGGGCGTCGTCAAGCCGCTGATCAGCGAGCGCGTCCCCATGACCGACGCGGGACGAGCCGTCCAGCGGGTCGCCGACGGCACCAGCACCGGCCGTGTCGTCATCCTGCCGTCAGGAGGCGCCCGATGAGCACCGCCATCGACACGGCACGGGTCCGTCGCCTCACCCAGGAGCTGCTGGCGGCCCACCCGCCGGCCACCACGGACCGCACCGACTTCCTCAAGGCGCGCTTCGACGCAGGCCTGGCCTGGGTGCACTACCCCGTGGGGCTCGGGGGCCTCGACGCGCCGCGCTCCCTGCAGCCCGTCGTCGACGCCGAACTCGCCGCCGCCGGTGCCCCCGACAATGATCCCCGCCGCATCGGTATCGGCCTCGGCATGGCCGCCCCGACCGTCCTCGCCTACGGCACCGAGGAGCAGAAGCACCGCTTCCTGCGCCCGCTCTGGGTCGGCGAAGAGGTGTGGTGCCAGCTCTTCAGCGAGCCCGGCGCCGGCTCCGACCTCGCCGCCCTCGGCACCCGCGCGGTCCGCGACGGAGGGGGCACCTCCCGCTCGGGCGAAGCCGAGAGCGGGGGCGACTGGGTGGTCGACGGGCAGAAGGTCTGGACGTCCAGCGCCCATGTGGCCCGCTGGGCGATCCTGATCGCCCGCACCGACCCTGACGTACCCAAGCACCGCGGCATCAGCTACTTCATCTGCGACATGACCGACCCAGGCGTCGAGGTGCGGCCGCTGCGTCAGATCACCGGCGAGGCCGAGTTCAACGAGGTCTTCCTCACCGGCGTACGGATCCCGGACAGCAGGCGCCTCGGCCCGGTGGGCGACGGCTGGAAGGTCGCCCGGACCACCCTGATGAACGAGCGCGTGTCCATCGGCGGAGCCCGCATCCCCCGCGAGGGCGGCATGATCGGCACCGTCGCGAAGACCTGGCGCGAACAGCCCGCCCTGCGGACCCACGCTCTCCACCAGCGGCTGCTCGCACTCTGGGTCGAGGCCGAGGTCGCCCGGCTCACCGGTGAACGGCTGCGCCAGCAACTCGTTGCCGGACAGCCCGGCCCCGAAGGCTCCGGGATGAAGCTCGCGTTCGCCCGCCTCAACCAGGAGATCAGCGGGCTCGAAGTCGAACTCCTCGGCGACGAAGGCCTGTTGTACGGCGACTGGACCATGCACCGCCCGGAGCTGGTCGACTTCACCGGACGCGACGCCGGCTACCGCTATCTGCGGTCCAAGGGCAACTCCATCGAGGGCGGAACGAGCGAGGTCCTGCTCAACATCGTCGCCGAGCGCGTCCTCGGACTGCCCGCCGAGCCGCGTAACGACAAGGACGTCGCCTGGAAGGATCTCGCCCGATGACCGCACAGACCGAAGCCACCCAGGCACCCGACCTGCTCTACTCGGAGGCCGAGGACGACCTGCGGTCCGCCGTGCGCGCGCTGCTGGCCGACCGGGCCGACGCGCCGGCGGTGCTCGCCGGGATCGAGTCCGACACGCCGTACGACCTGCGGCTGTGGGAGTCGCTCGCCGCGGGGATCGGAGCGGCCGGCCTGCTGGTCCCGGAGAAGCTCGGCGGCCAGGGCGCCACCCACCGCGAGGCCGCCGTGGTCCTGGAGGAGCTGGGACGCGCCGTCGCCCCGGCGCCGTACCTGACGAGCTCCGTCGTCGCGACCGAGATCCTTCTCGCGCTGTCCGACGGCGGCGGCCCGGCCGACGGACTCCTCGGGGAGCTGGCAGCGGGCAGCAAGGTCGCCGTTCTCGCCCTGCCGTTCGCCTCGGCACCCGCGGACGCGGCCGCGGGCGCCGGGGCGAACGGCAGCCTGGAGCGGACCGTGACCGGCGTCGCGGACGCCGCGGCGGCCGATGTGCTGCTGGTGCCCACAGCGGACGGGCTGTACGCGGTGGAGACCGGCGGGGCCGGCGTCACCGTCCAGCCGCTCGTCCCGCTCGACCTGACCCGCCCGCTCGCCACGGTCACGCTGACCGGCGCCACCGGCGTGAGGCTCGCGGAAGCGGGTCCCGCGTCCGAGGCCGTGAGCAGGGGCCTGCTGGCGGGTGCGGGACTGCTCGCGTCCGAGCAGCTCGGACTGGCCGAGTGGTGTCTGACCGAGACCGTCCGGTACACCCGCGAACGGCACCAGTTCAACCGGCCGGTGGGCTCGTTCCAGTCGCTGAAGCACCGGATGGCCCAGCTCTGGCTGGAGGTCGTCTCGGCGCGCGCCGCCGCCCGTAACGCCGCGGACGCGCTGGCGGCCGGCAGCCCGGACGCACCGCTCGCGGTCGCCGTAGCGCAGGCGTACTGCTCCGAGGTCGCGGTCCACGCGGCGGAGGAGTGCGTCCAGCTGCACGGCGGGATCGGAATGACCTGGGAGCACCCCGCGCACCTGTATCTGAAGCGGGCCAAGGCCGACTCGATCGCGTACGGCACCGCGGGACGCCACCGCGACGCCGTGGCAGAGCAGGTGGAGCTACCGGCTCCGTAAGGGGCGAACGGCGGGCCGGGTCGGTGAGGGGTGGCCTCAGGCAGGAGTCTCGTCGGAGTCGGCGAGTGTTCCGAGGCCGGCGATGATGCACCGGAGGCCGAAGGCGAAGTTGCGGTCGCGGATCTCGGTGGCCGTACCGATGTCGCGGCCGGCGAGCTGCCGCAGGGTCGCGAACTCCGTGAGTCCCGACCGCACCGCGTCCGAAACGTCCGCGAAGCCCTCCTCCGCCGACTGCCCGCCGTCCCGCTCCGCCGTCGCCGCGTTCTCGAGCATGCGGGTCTCCGCAGTGGCGAACCCGCAGACGTACTCGAGGACCAGGGCGGCGGCGCTGTCGGTCTGGTCGGGGGCCAGCCCGGAGCCGCTCGCCACGCGCAGCGCGGTGTCGGTCATACGCAGCGCGTTCGGGCCGATGTTGAGGTACTCGCCGATCAGCCGGGCGGCCCACCGGTGCCGGGCGAACATCGCGCGCAGGCTGCCCGCGAGGGCGCACAGCCGCTCGTCCCAGGGAAGGTCGTCCGCAGGCGCCACGACCTCGCCGAACACCTCGTCCAGCGCCAATTCGAGCAGCGCGCCCTTGGTGGTCACATGCCAGTACAGGGACATGTGCCCCGCGTTGAGCTGCGCCGCGACCCGGCGCATCGACAGGGCCTGCAGGCCCTCGGCGTCCAGGAGTTCGACCGCGGTCGCCACGATACGGTCCCTGCTGAGTCCCGGCGGACCTGGCTGCCGCGCGGGGGGAGCCAGCCATACGCTCGCGGGCTGTGCCGCTCCCCGCTTGCGCTCTCCCACGCCCGGCCTCCGGTCTCGTTCCGCCACTCGTTCGCCCCTCCGTCATCCTACGGCCGTGCGCCGCGTGTCCCGGCGCACGCAGGTCATGCCGGGGTCTGCTGATCAGGTGCGCCCGGCTTGCCGGAGACCGCTGCGCCGACCGGCGCCGGCGCAGCGGTCTGATCCCGCCCGGCCCAGCCGAGCAGTGCGCCGGCCGCGACACCGCCGACCGCCACGGCGAGAGCGCCCAGGAACTGGCTGGTCTCCAGGGCCGACACGAAGGCGTCGCGTACCTCAGTGACCCGGCCGCCCGCGGAGGCCAGTGCAGTGGGCAACGACTTCTCCGCCCCGTCGGGCAGGGCGGACGGAAGTCCCGCGTCGAACCGGGCGACCAGCGCGGCGCCGAGCGCGGCAACGCCGAGACCGGTGCCCAGCTCCTGGAGCGTGCCGTTGACGCCCGAAGCGGTGCCTGCCCTGGCCGGCGGGATGGCGCTCATCAGGGCCGCGCCGGCCGCCGGGCCCGCGGTGCCCATGGCGAACCCGACCACGATCAGACCGGGCAGGGTCCATCCGTATCCGCTGTCGCTCGCAGCGGCGATGGCGCACAGGCCGAGCGCGGCCGTCACCATGCTCAGGGCGACGGTCCTGGCGAGGCCGATCTTCTTGCCCAGCGGGGCGCTGGCGGCGCCGCTGCCGATGAGCAGGGCCACGGCGAACGGCACGATCCGCAGGCCGGTTTCGAGCGGGGAGTAGCCGAGGACGAACTGGAGCTGCTGGGTGAGAAGGAACAGCGAGCCCCCCATGCCGAAGGCGGCGAGCAGGCCGCCGAGCGCCGCGCCCGTGAACCGGCGTTCGGCGAACAGGCCCATGTCCAGCATCGGATGGGGCGTGTGGCGTTCCCAGACCGTGAACACGGCGATGGCCACGGCGGCGACGGCGAGCGGGCCGAGCACCACCGGGTCGGACCAGCCGTGCTCGGCGACGGCGATGACCGCCCAGACCAGGGACACCATGCCGACTACGGACAGCGGCAGGCCGACGAAGTCGGGCCGTTCGCTGTTCGGGTTACGGGACTCGGGGACCAGCCAGGCGATGGCGAGCAGACCGACGAGTGCGATCGGCACGTTGATCAGGAAGACCGAGCCCCACCAGAAGTGGGCCAGCAGGAACCCGCCGATGACAGGACCGCCCGCCATGCCGGCGGCCGACACGGCCATCCAGATGCCGATGGCCTTCATCCGCTCCTCGTCGCCGAAGACATGCATCAGGACCGCGAGCGTGGCCGGCATGAGCAGGGACGCGCCGAGCCCCATGACGACCCGGGCCGTGATCAGCATGCCCACAGAACCGGCCAGTGCACCGATCAGCGAGCCCCCGCCGAACAGCGTGAGTCCCGCGAACAGGGCCCGCTTGCGGCCGAAATGGTCGGCCATGCCGCCGGAGGCGATGAGGAGGCCGGCCAGAGCGAGCGAATAGGCGTTGATCACCCACTGCACGTCGGCCGTACTGGCGTCGAGGTCCTCGATGAGGGTGGGGACGGCGACGTTCAGGACGGTGTTGTCCAGCACCGTCGTCAGCAGGGTCAGGCAGAGGACCCCCAGGATCCACCACTTGCGGTCACGTTCGGATGTCGCCATCAGCGTGCTCCTTCCGGGCCGGTCTCGTACACCATACGATCCAGTCGTACACTGGACGAGAAGTTCTGGGTGCGGATTCCGGCCAACTGGGGAAGGTCATCCGTGGAGACCTGGCTACGAGAACGGAGACGCATCACGTGGCACGGAGAGTCGGGGACGAGAGCGACCGCGCCTGGGCCGGCCGGGCGATCGAACTGCTGCTGGCCGACCGGGCGGACGAACCGCCCACGCCTCTGAGGGCGTTCCCGCTCGCCGGGATGCCGGATGCGGCGCTGTATCTGAAGGACGAGTCGCGTCGGCCGACGGGGAGCCTGAAGCACGGGCCGGCCCGTGACCTGCTGCTCGACGCCCTGCGCGCCCGCGAGATCGGGCCCGGCACCTCGCTGTTCGAGGCCACCAGCGGCAACATGGCCGTTGCGCAGGCCCACTTCGCGCGGCTCCTTGAGCTGCCGTACACCGCCGTCGTCCCGGGGAAGACCGGGGCGGCCAAGCGGCAGCGGATCGAGGCGCAGGGCGGGCGCTGCCATCCCTTCGACCCGCCGCTCGCGGTCTACGGGAAGGCGCGCTCCCTCGCCGAGGAGTCCGGCGGTCACTGTCTGGACCATCTGGAGCGGGTGGGCGGAGCGGTCGACTGGAGCGGTCCGGCAAGTCTCGGAGCGCAGATCCTGGGCGATTTGGAGAAGGCAGGGGAGCCCGAGCCGGCGTGGATCGTCGTAGGGGTCGGCAGCGGTGCCACCTCGGCTGCCGTCGGCCGGTATCTCCGAAGGCGCGGGGTGGGGACCAGACTGGCCGTGGTCGATCCCGAGAACTCGGCGTACTTCGCCGGCTGGGCCGCGGACTTTCCCGGGTACACCACCGGCATGCCCTCCCGTATCGAGGGGATCGGACGGCCGCGCGTGGAGCCCGCCTTCGACCCTTCCGTGGTCGATCTGGTGATCCCGGTGCCGGACGCGGCGAGCGTGGCGGCGATGCGCCATCTGCACGCGATCACCGGGCTGATGGCGGGACCCTCCTCGGGGAGCTGTCTGTGGGGCGCCTTCCAGGTGCTGGACAGCATGCGGCGGGAGGGCACCCGGGGCCCGGTCGTGATGGTGGTGGGGGACGGTGGTGAGACCTACCGGGACAGCTACTACGACGACGCGTGGACCGAGGCCAAGGGCTGGCAACTGCACGGCCCGCTCTCCGACATGGAGCGCTTCACCACCACGGGGGTCTGGGGCGCCGCCCCGGGGGAACCCGCCCGGGGCGACACCACGTGAGGTCTCTCAGGCGGCCCGTACCGACACCGGCAGGCTCGTCACGCCGAAGATGTCGGGGCGCTGGTGGTAGGCAGGGGTGCCGACGCCGATGTCCTGGTAGCGGTCCAGCAGGGCGCGCAGGACGATCGACGACTCCATCCTGGCGAGGGGCGCGCCCAGGCAGAAGTGGATGCCGTGGGAGAAGGTCAGATGGCCCGTGGGGGTGCGGCGGGGGTCGAAGCGGTCCGGGTCGGGGAACTGTAGTTCGTCGCGGTTGGCCGACAGCAGCCAGGTGACCACGATCCGGCCCGCGGGGACGTCCACCTCGCCGATCCGGGTGTCCTCACGGGTGAGCCGGTAGAGGAAGGACACCGGCGGGCGGTAGCGCAGCACCTCGTCCAGGGCCCCGGGGATCAGTGACCGATCCTCGCGGACGAGGGCGAGGGTGCCCGGTGCCTCGTCGAAGCTGAGCAGGGCGTTGCTCATCAGCAGGGTCGTCGTCAGATGCCCGGCGAGCAGCAGGAACGCCGAGAAGTTGACCATCTGCTTGTCGCTGAGGCGCTCGCCGTCGGCTTCCGCCGCGACCAGGCGGGACAACAGGTCGTCCCGGGGGGTGGCACGGCGGTCCTTGACATGGGCGTGCAGGTAGTCCGCCATCTCGTTGAGCTCGGCGGCGCGGGTCTTGGCGTAGCCGCCCTCAAGGAACTGACCGGCCGTCACCTCGTCGCTGGGTGGCAGCAGATACTCCGCCCAGCGACGGAACATCTCCCGGTCCGATGTGGGGATGCCCAGCAGTTCGGCGATCACCACCACCGGCAGCGGCCCCGACAGCTCCTCCACGAGGTCGAACTCCGTGCGACCGGCGATCGAGTCGAGGAGTTCCGCCGTCACAGCCTGGATCCGTGGTTCGAGGGCCGCCACCGTGCGCGGGGTGAACGCCTGACTGATCAGCTTGCGCAGCTGTCCGTGCCGGGGCGGGTCGGTCACGCTCAGGGATGCCTCCGCGAAATTCGGCAGACCGGGCTCCGGCGGTGGCGCGAGGGAACTGAAGTCGGAGGAGAACACCGAGGGTTCGGACAACACGCGCAGCGCGTCGGCATGGGTGAGGACATGGCACGAGCCACTCGCCGGGTCGATCCACGTGGGTGCGTCGCGACGCATCCGCTTCAGCCACGCGTACAGCTCCCGGCCGTCGCCCACCACGGCGGGCGGCCCTTCGAACGGCGTGGACTCGGGTGTCACTGACGTCATCGGATCGTCTCCTCAGGCGGTGTGTACGGTGATCGGCAGGCTCTTCACCCCGAAGATCTCGGGACTGCGCTCGTAGTGGACGGGCGTTCCGACGTCCACCTGGCGGTAGCGGTCCAGGAGCTGGTTGAGAACGATCCGGGACTCCAGCCGGGCCAGTGGGGTGCCGATGCAGAAGTGGATGCCGTGGCCGAACGTCAGATGGGCCTTGGGCTTGCGCGAGATGTCGAAGCGGTCCGGGTCGGGGAACTGCCGCTCGTCGCGGTTGCCCGACATCTGCCAGCACATCACCGGCACGTTCGCCGGCAGGGTGACCCCGGACAGCTCGGTCTCCTGGCGGGTGACCCTGGCCTGGAAGACCACCGGCGGGCGGTGCCGCAGTACCTCCTCGAGGAAGGCCGGCACCAGCTCGCGGTCCTCGCGTACCGCCTTCGCCTGCCCGGGCTCGTCCGCGAAGCTCAGCAGGGCGTTGCCCATCAGCAGCGAAGTCGTCAGATGGCCCGCCAGCAGCAGGAAGTTCAGGAAGCTGACGGTCTCGCCGTCGGTCAGCGCGTCGCCGTCGACCTCGGCGGTCACCAGCCGGCTGATCAGGTCGTCGCGCGGAGTGGTACGCCGGTCCTGGACGTGGCCGAGCAGATAGGCGTGCATGTCCTTGAGCTGGCCCACGATCTGATCCGGCATCGCTCCGTCGGGCACCGCGCCCACCGGCAGCTCGTAGTTGGTCGACAGCAGGGCCTCGCCCCAGCCGCGGAACAGCTCGCGGTCGGCCGGCGGGATGCCCAGCATCTCGGCGATGACGATCACCGGCAGCGGGTAGGCGACGGCGCTCACCAGGTCGAAGTCCCGCTGCCCGGCGACCGTGTCGAAGAGCTCCCGGGTCAGCACCTCCACCTTGGGCTCCAACTGCGCGATCATCCGGGGGGTGAACGCCTGACTGACCAGCCGGCGCAGCTTGCCGTGCCGGGGCGGATCGGTCATGGTCAGCACGCCCTCGGTGAAGTTGGGGGCGTCCGGGTCCGGTGGTGGCATGACCGCGCTGAAGTCGGAGCTGAACACGTCCGGGGAGGACATCACCTTCAGCAGGTCGTCGTAGCGGAACACATGGGCCGCGCCGGTCATCTCGTCCCGCCACACCGGATGGCGGTCCCGCATCGTCTTCAGCCAGTCGAGCAGCTGACGGCCGTCCCCCACTCCGGTCGGGGGCCGGGGCACCTCAGCCGTCCCGGCGGCGTCCGTCGGTTCCATCGGTCGGGTCATCGCAGCTTCACTCCTCGCGGGTGGATGCGGCCGACCGGCGCGCGCCTCGGGCACACCGCCGGTCCGGCGCTTCGGCGCCTGGGGCCGGACGCTAGCCCCCGATCGGGTACATGACCCGCGCCGTTGCCGGAAGCTGCCGCGCTCGGGTCAGGAACGTGCCATTCGGGCGGTGGGCCCGGTCCGCCGACCTAGCGTTCCCCTCGAGTCGCAGTCGAACGTCCGCGCTACGGGCCGGGCGTCGAGGGACGGGGGACCCAGCGTGCACCTGACGGCCGACGGCACCACCACCCGCTTGCGCGCGTACGGGCCGCGGCAGCTGGACGAGATCGCCCGGCGCCATCCGCTCCCTGACGCCGCGCGTGAGACGGTCCGGCTGCTGTCCAGGGTGCTGCCCTTCCGGGTGAACGAGTACGTGCTCTCCGAACTCGTCGACTGGACCCGGGTTCCGGACGATCCCATGTACCAGCTCGTGTTCCCGCAGCACGGCATGCTCGACGAGGCCGACATGGCGGTCCTTCGTCGGCTGGCCGGGCGCCGGGACAGCGACCCGGAGGTGGTCGCCACGGTCCGTGCGATCCGGGGGCGGCTCAACCCCCATCCCGGCGGACAGCAGGAGCTGAACGTGCCACGCGGCGACTCGGGTCCGGTCCCCGGTCTCCAGCACAAGTACCGGGAGACCGTCCTGTACTTCCCCGGCCAGGGCCAGACCTGCCACACCTACTGCACGTACTGCTTCCGCTGGGCACAGTTCGTCGGGGACGCCGACCTGCGGTTCGCGGCGCGGGGCCCCGAGGGCCTGATCCGGTATCTGCGCGGACACCCCGACGTCAGCGATGTGCTGGTCACCGGCGGTGACCCGATGGTGATGACAGCCGACCGACTGCGCACCCATCTGGAGCCGCTGCTCGATGTGCCGACCGTGCGGACGGTCAGGATCGGCACCAAGTCGCCGGCCTACTGGCCGCAGCGGTTCGTCAGCGACGCCGACGCCGACGACGTACTGCGCCTGTTCGAGCGGATCGTGGGCTCCGGGCGCATCCTCGCGGTGCTGGCGCACTTCAGCCATCCGCGCGAGCTCGCCACCCCGGTCGCCCGGCGTGCGCTGGAGCGGATCCGGGCGACCGGCGCGGTGGTGTACTGCCAGGCGCCCCTCATCAGGCACGTCAACGACAGCGCCGCCACCTGGTCCGCGCTGTGGCGGGCCGAACTCACCGCAGGACTCGTGCCGTACTACATGTTCATGGCCCGGGACACCGGGCCGCACACCTACTACCGGGTGCCCATCGCCCGCGCGGTGGACATCTTCCAGGACGCCTACCGAGATCTGCCCGGCCTCGCCCGGACCGTGCGCGGGCCCGTGATGTCGACGACCGTCGGCAAGGTCGTCGTGGACGGGGTGGAGCGGCTGCCCGAAGGGCGCTACTTCCGGCTACGACTGCTCCAGGCCCGCGATCCCCGGCTGGTCGGGCGTCCGTTCAGGGCGCCCTGGTCGCCCGATGCCGCCTGGCTCGACGATCTACGGCCGGAGCCGGGCGACGACGAGCCGCTGCGCGCCGCGCTGACGGCCGGCTCGCGGACGGAGGCCGTGCGATGAGCACCGGGATTTCGCCCAACCTCGCGCTCGACCAGGAGGTCGCCCGGCTGAGGGCCGCCGGGGAGCGCGTGCTGCATCTGGGGTTCGGGGAGGCGCGGTTGCCGCTGCACGCCGGGCTGGCACGGGCGCTGGACGGCGGGGCCGGGCACACCGCCTACGGCCCGGTCGCGGGGCGTCCCGAGGTGCTCGCCGCCGTCGCCGGCTACCACGGCCGACGGGGGCTGCCCACCGAGGGCGAGCAGATCGTCGTGGCGCCCGGCAGCAAACCACTGCTGATGGCACTGGTCGCCGCCGTCGAGGGCGATGTGCTGCTGCCCCGGCCCGCCTGGGTGACGTACGGCCCACAGGCGCGGCTGATGGGGCGCGAGGCGTGGGGGGTGGACATCCCGGAACGGTGCGGGGGAGTGCCCGAGCCGTCCGCGCTGGCCGACACCCTGCGGCGGATGCGGCAACGGGGCCGAAGGCCGGGGTTGCTCGTGCTGACCCTGCCGGACAACCCGACCGGCACCCTGGCGCCGCCCGGACTCGTCCGCGAGGTCTGCGAGATCGCTCGCGCGGCGGACCTCACCGTGGTCTCCGACGAGATCTACCGGGACCTTCTGCACGACCCCGCCACCGCCTTCCTCAGCCCCGCGGAGGCCGCGCCCGAACGCACGGTCGTCACCACCGGGCTCAGCAAGACACACGCCATCGGCGGCTGGCGGATCGGCTCGGCCCGCTTCCCCGCCGGGGATCGGGGCGCCGAGCTGCGCGCCCGGGTCCTCGCCACCGCCAGCGAAGTCTGGTCCTCGCTCGCCGGGCCCCTGCAGGGTGTCGCCCGGTACGCCTACGACGAGCCGCCCGAGCTGACGGAGCACGTCGCGCGCGGCGCCCGGCTGCACGCCGCCGTCACCCGCGCCGTGCACCGCGTCATGACCGATGCGGGCGCCCGGGTCCGCGCCCCCGACGGCGGCTTCTACGTCTACCCCGACTTCGAACCCGCCCGGGCCGTGCTCGCCGCCCATGGCGCCGCCGACTCGGCGTCCCTGGAACGGGTGCTGCTGGAGCGGGCCGGAGTCGCCGTGCTCGGCGGCCACCACTTCGGCGACGACCCGGGGGCCCTGCGCTGCCGCGTGGCGACCAGCCTGCTCCACGGCGGGACCGAACGCCTGCGCCGTATCGCCATGGAGTCCGACGATCCCACCGCCCTGCCGCACATCCGCCGCGAGCTGGAACGTCTCGCACAGGTCCTGACGAAGCTGACGGCCTGACGGCCGCTGTGCCCACCGGAGGAAGTCACATGACCACGGGTGCCGAACAGGGCACACAGCCGTCACTCGCCGGGTTCAGCGGCGACACCACTGTGTCACCGCCACGCGGTTACGACCACCGGCTGCGCCAGGACGTCGCCGTCCTGGACACCTGGCTGAGCGACTACGTCAGCCGGCCTCGTCCGCAGCTGCGCCGCAAGGGAGCCGTCTGCCCCTTCATGCCGGCCGCGCTCCAGGCCGACGCGCTGCGCGCCGGCTTCCACTACGAGATCTCCGGCAAGGACCCCGACGAACTGCGCGACCTCCTGGAGGAGGAACTCGCCCGATTCATGCGGACGCCCGCCGCTGATCCCCTGGACAGCCTCGTCGTGGTGCTGCCCGACCTCACCGAGGACGGATACGCCGCCCTCGACGACGCCCACGCACGGCTGAAGGACACCGCGGTGCGGGGCGGCGTCATGATCGGCCAGTTCCACCCGGCCTGCGACGAACGCTCGGTCCGAAACGACGGGTTCAGGGTCTCGCGCTCCCCGCTGCCACTGCTCGCGATGCGGCACATGGCCTCGCACGACATCCTCTTCCTGCACGAACTCCCGCACTGGTTCGACGCCTACCGCGAACGCTTCGGGGACCAGTTCGCCGAGGGACGGATCCGCGAGCCTCTGATGCTCGGCCTGTTCGCCGCGGCCGAGCGCCGCCACATCCGGCGGAAGGAATCCTGATGCGCCCCGACGAAGCCGACGCCGCCGTCGCCGTACGCGCCCTGCTGTACGCGCCTCTGGTCTCGCGTGCCCTGTGCAGCGTGGCCGAGCTCGGCATCCCCGACATCCTGTCGCACGGCCCGCGCACCGCGGCCGAGCTGGCCCGGGACACCGGCGCCCACGAGAGCGCCCTGCACCAGGTACTGACCGCGCTGACGGCCTTCGAGGTCTTCGACGTACTGCCTGACGGCCACTTCGCCCTGGCTCTGCTCGGTACCGCCCTCACCTCGGGCGCACCCGGCAGCGCCCTGCCCAGCGCCCTGATGGCCCAGGCACTCTCGGCCCGCGCCTGGCAGGGCATCCCGGACACCGTACGCACGGGAACGCCCGCATTCGACAAGGAGTTCGGCGCCGACTTCTTCACCGTCCTCGACCGACGACCCGAACTGCGGGGCCTGTTCGACGCCACACAGGCCCGGGACGTCGAACTGGAGAGCGCGGCCGTCCTGCGCGCCCACGACTTCTCCTCAGCGGCCACCCTGATCGACGTCGGCGGCGGCGACGGCGCGCTCCTCGGCCACCTTCTGGCGGCCCACCCGGACCTGCGCGGGGTGCTGGTCGACCGCCCCGCCGCGGCCGCGGCTGCCCGCGCCCGGTTCTCCGCCGCCGGGCTCGCCGACCGCGCCGAGGCACGCCCCGGGGACTTCTTCACCGCCGTGCCGGATGGCGGGGACGTCTATCTGCTGCGGGAGATCCTGCACGACTGGGACGACGAGCAGTGCGTCACGCTGCTCGCGGCCTGCCGCCGGGCCATGCCCGCGCACGCCCGTCTCGTCGTGATCGAACTCGCCGCCGACGACCGGCCGGGCACCGACGCCGACGCCCGTACGACCGCGCTGATGACGCTGTACATGCTCTCGGTGCTGCCCGGCCGCGAGCGCACCCCTCGCGAGTTCGGGGCGCTGCTCGGTGCGGCGGGCCTACGGCTGGACTCCGTGAGCCGACTGACCGGACAGAAGGCCCTGCTCGTCGCGACCCCCGAACCCGCCGCCCCGTCCTTCCGAACGAGCCGTGAGCGGAGCACCGACCATGTCTGAGACCGCCGCCCCCCGCCACCCGCTGACCGGCCCGCAGCTCGGCGCCTACTACGGCCATGAACTGGACCCGCTGAAGTCGACGTACAACCAGGCGTCCTACCTGGAGATCACCGGCCCGCTGCGGGCCGACCTGTTGGAGAGGGCGCTCAGGCGTGCGGTCGCCGAGACCGACGCGCTGCGGATGCGGTTCGCGGCCGATGCCACCGGTCCCGTGCAGTACCCGTACGCGCCGGAGCCGTTCCCCTTCCCGGTGTTCGACGTGACCGGCGCCGACGACCCGCGGGCCGAGGCCGAGGCGTGGATGCGTGCGGAGCTGGCGCGCCCCGTCGACCTGGCGACCGGGCCCACACACGCGGAGGCGCTGTTCCGGATCGGGCCCGACCTGCACCTGTGGTACCAGCGCTCCCACCACCTCGTACTGGACGGCTACGGCGTCTGGCTGCTCACCCGGCGTACGGCCGAGCTCTACGACGCCCTGCTCGCGGGTGCCGACACAGTGGGCACGCCGATGCGGCCGCTCGGCGACCTGCTCGACGAGTACTCCGCCTACCTCGGCTCCGACGACCACGACCGTGACCGCGCCCACTGGCACCGGCGGTTTGCCGAGCGACCGGCGCCGGTGCGACTCGGCGGCCGCAGCGCCCCGGCCGGACCGGAGTACATCCTGCACCGCACCGGCGCCGACGCCACCGTCCTGCGGGGTCTGCACGCGCTCGCCGAGCGGCTGGGACAGCGCTGGACGCGCACAGCCGTGGCGGCGGTCGCCGCCCATGTGCACGCGGAGACCGGACGGCGGGACCTGCTGCTGACGTTGCCCGTCACCGGGCGTACGACGCCGGCCGCCCGTGAGGTGCCGGGCATGCTCGCCACGATGCAGCCCCTGCTGCTCGACCATGACCCGGATGCCGAGCTGGCCGCGTTCACGGCGCAGGTCGCCGAGCGGGTCGACGAGGCGCTGGCCCATCAGCGGTACCCGTACGAGCGGCTCCGCCGTGAGTTGGGCGCCCCGGCCGACGCGCCCAAGCTCTACGGGCCGATCGTCAATGTGCTCGCGTTCTCCGCCGAGCCGGCGTTCGGCGGAGCGCCGGCCGTACGGCAGTGGATCGCCATCGGGCCCGTGGACGACCTGGAGTTCATGATCCAGGAGTCGGCCACCGGGGAGCTCCAACTCAACCTGTGGGCCAACGCCGCCGTGTACCCGACCGAGACCGTGGCCCGCCACGGCGCTGACGTCATCGCGCTGCTCACCCGCCTTGCCGGGGCGGCCCCGGACACACCGCTCGCACACCTCACTCGGCCGCGGCCCACCCCACCGCGGCCCACCGCGACGACCACCGAGCCGCCCACCGGCAGCGCCGACGAGCTGTTCGCCGCCCGCGTCGACGCGGACCCCGAGGCTCCCGCGCTGCTCACCGAAGGCGAACCACCGCTCTCATACGGTGAGTTGGACCACCAGGCCGACCGGCTCGCCCGGCGTCTGGTGGAGCGCGGAGTCGGCCCCGAGAGCCTCGTGGCGCTCGCACTGCCCCGGGGCCGGGCACTGACGGCGGCCGTACTCGCGGTGTGGAAGGCGCGAGCCGCGTTTCTGCCCGTGGATCCCGACTATCCGCCGGACCGGATCGAGTTCATGCTCGCCGACGCCCGTCCCGCGCTGCTGCTCACCGAGCCGTCCGTCGACCTTTCGGCGGTGGAACTGGCCGGACTGCCCCGGATGACGCTCCGGAGCGACGACACCGGCCCCGAGCCGGCCGCCGACCCGTTCCCGTCCTCCGACCCTGCCCACCCGGCCTACGTCATCTACACCTCGGGCTCCACCGGCCGCCCCAAGGGCGTCGTCGTCACCCACGGCGGGATCGCCGACCTCGTGGCCACCCAGCGGACCCGTCTGAGCGCCGGGCCCGGCGCCCGCGTGCTGCAGTTCGCCTCGCCCAGCTTCGACGCGGCGTTCTGGGAGATGGCGATGGGCCTGTTCAGTGGGGCGGCACTGGTGGTCGAGCCGGCCGACAGGCTGACCCCCGGGCCCGCGCTCGCCGCGACCGTGGCACGGCACCGGGTCACCCATCTCACCGTGCCGCCCTCCGCCCTGTCCGCGATGACCGGCCTCGACCTCCCCACCGTGACCACCCTCGTCGTCGCCGGCGAAGCGGTGACCGAGCAACTGGTGGGCAGCTGGGCACCCGGCCGCACCCTGGTCAACGCCTACGGACCGACCGAGACGACCGTCTGTGCCACCACCAGTGGCCGGCTCACCGCCGACGGGGGCCCCGCCGCGCTCGGCACCGGTGTCCAGGGCACCCGTGTCCACGTCCTGGACGATGCCCTGCGCCCGGTCGCCCCCGGCGGTACCGGAGAGCTCTACGTCACGGGACACTCCCTCGCCCGCGGCTACCTGCGCAGGCCCGGGCTGACGGCTGCCCGCTTCGTGGCCTGCCCGTTCGGGGCGCCCGGCGAGCGTATGTACCGTACCGGCGACCTCGTGCGGTGGACCGGGGAGGGACAGCTCGTCTTCGTGGGCCGCTCCGACGACCAGGTCAAGCTCCGCGGCCACCGGATCGAGCTCGGCGAGGTGGAGGCCGTCCTGCGGCGCCTGCCAGGCGTCGCGCAGAACGCGGTGACCGTGCACGGTGAGCTGCTCGTCGCCTACGTCGTGGCCGCGCCCGGCGCGGGCGTCGACGTCGGGGCCCTGCGCGGACACGCCGCGGGCCGGCTGCCCGAGCACATGGTGCCCGGCACCGTCGTCCTCCTGGACGCCCTCCCGCTCACCCCCAACGGCAAGACGGACCGGGCGGCGCTCCCGGCACCCGACTTCCGGGCAACGTCCACCACCGCGGACGCCCGCCGTCCACTCACCGAGCACGAGGCGTTGCTGTGCCGGCTGTTCGCCGAGGTCCTCGAGCTCGCCGAGGTCGGCCCCGACGACGACTTCTTCGACCTCGGGGGCCATTCGCTGCTGGCCACCCGCCTCCTGGTGAAGATCCGTACGACCGCCGGCGGCGATCTCTCGGTCGCCGACCTCTTCGACGCACCCACCCCCGCGGGCCTCGCCGCCCGTCTGGCCCCTCCAGGCAACGGGGGCGTGGTGCGGCGGGAGCGGCCGGAGGTTGTGCCGTTGTCGTTCGCACAGCGCAGGCTGTGGTTCCTGCACCGTCTCGAGGGGCCGAGTGCGACGTACAACATTCCCTTGGCCCTGGAGGTGGAGGGGCCGCTGGACGTGGCGGTGCTGGAAGCGGCTGTCAATGACGTGGTCGCGCGGCACGAGCCCCTGCGGACTCTGATCAGGGAGCGCGACGGCGACCCGGAGCAGGACATCCGTGAACCGGCTCCGGATCTCGTGGCCATCGAGTCACAGGAGGCCGAGACGGACCGACTGCCGCACACCCTCGCGCGGGCGGTGGCCCACCCTTTCGACCTCGGCCGTGAACTCCCCTTGCGGGTCACCCTGTTCCGCACCGGAGCCGACCGGCACACGGTGTTGCTCCTCATGCACCACATCGCAGGGGACGGTGCCTCCCTGCGGCCGCTGCTGCGTCATCTGACGGAGGCGTACACGGCACGGTTGAGCGGTCACGCGCCGCGATGGACTCCGCTACCTGTAACGTACACCGACTACGCCCTGTGGCAGCAGGAGCAGTTCGGGGAGGACGAGGAGCGTCCCGACCTGACGTACTGGCGCGCTGCCCTCGCCGGACTGCCGGACGTGTTGGAGCTGCCCTCCGACCGGCCCCGCCCGGCGGTCAGCAGCCACCGGGGTGCCGTGCACGCCTTCCGTGTCGAACCGGAGCTCCACCAAGGCCTCCTGGCGCTGGCGCGGGAGTCGGGGGCGACGTTGTTCATGGTGGTGCAGGCCGGTCTGGCCGCGCTGTTGTCCAGGCTGGGTGCGGGGGATGACATTCCGCTCGGTACCGCGGTGGCGGGGCGGACCGATGACAGCCTGGAGGAGCTGGTCGGGTTCTTCGTGAACACGCTGGTGTTGCGGACCGACACCTCGGGTGATCCGGCCTTCCGTGAGCTGCTCGCCCGTGTCCGGTCAGGGGACCTGGAGGCGTACGCCCATCAGGACCTGCCCTTCGAGCAGCTGGTGGAGGCGCTCAACCCGGAGCGGTCCCTGTCCCGGCAACCCCTCTTCCAGGTGATGCTGTCGCTCGACAACAACCCGTCCGCCGCCGTCACCATGCCCGGACTCCGTGTACGCACCAGGGTCGTCAGGGCGGAGGCCGCCCGAGTCGATCTGACGTTGAGCCTCAGCGAGGTGAAGGCGGGCGGCGGCATCGAAGGAACCCTGGAGTACGCCACCGACCTGTTCGAGGCGGACACCGCCGCCGCGCTCATGGCACGCCTGACGGGACTGCTCGAAGCAGCCGTGGCCGACCCGTCCGCCGCCGTGTCCGACCTGGACGTCCTCACGGCCGGCGAGACCGCGGCCCTGACCGAGGGGTGGAACGCGCCCGCGCTGCCCTCAGCCACGGAGCGTACGCCCCGCACGGTCCAGGAACGGTTCGCCGAGCAGGCCGCCCGTACACCGGACGCGGTCGCGCTGCGGGAGGCCGACGGCGGCACCGTCACCTACCGCGAACTGGACCAGAGGCAGCGCCGCCTCGCCGCACGGCTGCGCGCCCTCGATGTCCGACCCGGCCATCGGGTCGCCGTCCTCCAGGAGCGATCGGCGGCACTGGTCGCCACCACACTGGCCGTGCTGGCCACCGGTGCCGCCTACGTCCCGCTGAACCCGGCCGACCCCGCGCGCCGGATGCGGCACGTCCTTGCCGAGACGGACGCCGTGGTGCTGCTCACCGACCGAGACCCGGCCGACGAACTGCCCGAACCAGGCGTCCCGGTGGTGCGCGTCGACACACCGGGCCCGGAGGTGCCCGCCGACACCCCACCCTTCGCGGGCCGGCCCGATGATCTCGCCTACGTCATGTACACCTCGGGCTCGACCGGGGCCCCCAAGGGCATCGCCGTGACCCACGCCAACATCCTGGCCCTGGTCGACGACCGGCACTGGCGCTCGGGCGCACACGGCCGTGTTCTGCTGCACTCGCCGTACGCCTTCGACGCCTCGACCTACGAGATGTGGGTGCCGCTGCTGCACGGCGGGGAAGCGGTGCTCGCGCCCGCCGGCCGGCTCGACTCCGCCGCACTCGCCGACACCATCGAACGGTATGGCGTCCGCTCGGTGTTCCTCACCACAGCCCTGTTCAACCACCTCGTCGAGGATCATCCCCACGCGTTGTCGGGGGTACGAGAGGTGTGGACCGGCGGCGAGTTCGTCTCCCCGGCGGCGGTCCGCAGGGCCCTCGAACGCTGCCCAGGCACCACGGTCGTGCATGTCTACGGGCCCACCGAAACCACCACGTTCGCGGTCGGTCACCCGCTGGCGGGTCCGGAGTCCGTCCGAGGCGAAACCGTACCGATCGGCCGCGCTCTGGACGGCGACCGCTGCTTCGTGCTCGACGAGCGGCTGCGGCCCGTGCCGCCGCATGTGGTGGGCGAACTGTACATCGCGGGCGAGGGCGTGGCCCGGGGATACCTTGGTCAACCCGGGCTGACGGCTGCCCGCTTCGTGGCCTGCCCTTTCGGGGCGCCCGGCGAGCGTATGTACCGTACCGGCGACCTCGTGCGGTGGACCGGGGACGGACAGCTCGTCTTCGTGGGCCGCTCCGACGACCAGGTGAAGATCCGCGGCCACCGGATCGAGCTCGGCGAGATCCAGGCCGCCCTGCTGGACGACCCGACCGTGGCGCACGCTGTGGTGAGCGTTCTCGACGACCTCTCCGTCGGCCGCCGTCTTGCCGCCCATGTCGTGCCCACCGACCTCACCGATCCGCCCGCGGCGGACCGGCTGCACGCCCGGCTTGCCGGGCGGTTGCCGGGGTTCATGGTGCCGGGGGTGTTTGTGGTGGTGGGGGAGTTGCCGTTGACGCCGAACGGGAAGGTGGATCGGCGGGCGTTGCCGGTTCCTTCGGAGGGTGTGGTGCGGGGGGAGGGTGGTCGGTCGGCGGGGTCGCCGGAGGAGGAGATGGTCTGTCGGGTGTTCGCGGAGGTGTTG
>NZ_JBEZIH010000046.1:0-37873 GCF_040650935.1 Streptomyces sp. NPDC048565 | reverse complement strand
AGTTCAACCGCTCCCCCGACGTCCACCCCACCACCGACCGGCATCACCGTCACCCTCGCGGCCCGCGGCTCTTGATCGGTGCGGTGGTACGCGGTCAGGCAGACTTCCTGCTGTCCCGCGGGTGCACGGCAATGTTCATGGCGCCGGAGCGCAGAACCGCCAGCCTCTCGGCCAGCACTTCCTCCAGCTCCTCGCGGGTGCGCCGCTCCATGAGCATGTCCCAGTGCGTACGCGCAGGCTTGCCCTTCTTCTCTTCGGGGCCGTCCCCGTCCACCAGGAGTGCCGTGGCGCCGCACGCCTTGCACTCCCACTCCGCCGGAATTTCCGCTTCTACCGAGAACGGCATCTCAAATCGATGTCCGTTCGGGCAGGCGTACTCCACCGCCTGGCGCGGGGCCAGATCGATACCGCGGTCCGTCTCGTAGCTGGTAACCACGAGTCGCGTACCGCGGAGAGCTCGCTCACTCATGAATCGTGCCTCCCGGGCTTGTCGCCCACAGGACAGGTGTCGCTGTCGTCGTCATCCGGTCAACGTCCGGTCGGCGGTAAAGATTCCCGTTGCCGGTCATGCGTCGCCCGTCGTTCCGCTGCTTGGTCTGGGTTTATTACCCACCGGTGCCCGGTTTGTCACCTGCTGGCCGAAGTTACCGTCCAACGGTTCGGCTTCTTCCACTCGCAGTAACGCTCCTCCGGGCAGGCCAAAGGCGTACACTACCGGCCTTTCAGTTCAACGTCTAAATCCGGTCCGGCACGGGATTGCCCGCGGCGGCCACGGCGGCCCGCACGGGAACCCTCGCCAGCAGGACCGAGCCGAGCGCGAAGAAGAGCACCAGGGACAGGATCGCGTCCCGGTAACTGCCGGTGAGCTGGTATCCGAGACCGAAGACCAGGGGCCCCAGCCAGCTGAGTCCCCGGTCGCTCATCTCGTAGGCGGAGAAGTACTCGGCCTCCTTGCCGCGCGGGACCAGATGCGAGAACAGGGACCGGGAGAGGGCCTGGCTGCCGCCCATCACCAGGCCGATCGCGGCCGCCAGGACGTAGAAGAACACCGGCGCGTCGGCGGGCAGCACGTACGCCGCGGCGAGGATCAGCGTCCAGATGACCAGCGAGGCGAGAATCGTGCGCTTCGCCCCGTACCGCCGGGCGAGTCGCCCCATCCCCAGCGCCCCCGCCACCGCGAGCACCTGGACGACCAGCACCGCGGTGATCAGGGTCGTCTGGTCGAGGCCGAGCTCCTCGGAGCCGTACAGCGAGGCCTGGGAGATCACCGTCTGGATGCCGTCGTTGTAGACCAGGTAGGCGAGCAGGAAGGACAGCGTGAGCGGGTGGCGGCGCATGTCGCGCAGCGTCGCCCGCAGCTGGCGCCAGCCCGAGCCGACCGCCCCGTCCCCGCCGGGCTCCACCCGCCGGTCACGCAGCCGCCGCAGGGGTACGAGCGCGAAGGCGCCCCACCACACACCCGCCGACGCGATACAGATCCTGACCGCGTCGGACTCGGAAAGGCCGAAGGAGTCGTGGCCCGTGTAGAGGACCAGATTCAGGACGAGGACGAACGCGCCCGATGTGTATCCGAAGGCCCAGCCGCGCGAGGAGACCGCGTCGCGTTCCTCCGGGGTGGCGATCTGGGGCAGATAGGCGTTGTACAGGGCCATCGACACGGAGATCGAGGCGTTGGCCACGATCAGCAGGAAGGCCCCCAGCAGATAGCGGTGGCCGTCCAGGAAGAACATGCAGGCCGTCGCGGCGGCCCCGGTGTACGCGGCCGCCGCGAGCAGCGGCTTCTTGCGCCCGGTGCGGTCCGCGGCAGCTCCCACGACCGGCATGACGATCACGGCCACGACGATGGACACCGACACGGAGTACGCGAACAGCGAGCCGGCCCGGACGGGTATGCCCAGCGGATGCACGAATCCGTCCGCGTCGGCAGCCGCCTTGGCTATGGACGTCAGATAGGGGCCGAGGAACACCGTGAGGACGCTGGTGGAATACACGGAGCACGCGAAGTCGTAGAAGTACCAGCCGCGTTGCTCCCGTCTGCGTCCTGCGGCCCCGGCCGGTGATCCGGCCGGATCCTCCGTGCCCGCGATACCGGTGCTCACGCCGCGCCCCCTCGTTCGTCCCGTGCCGACGCGGCGGGTCCAGGCGTCAGGACCAGGCCCCTCGCTCGCTCAGCACCGTGCGCAGCGTCTCGATGTGATCGGTCATGATGCCATCCACCCCGAGGTCCAGGAGCGCCGCCATCCGTTCCGCTTCGTTGACCGTCCAGACATGGACCTGCAGACCGCGCGCGTGCGCCGCACGGACGAAGCGGCGGTCCACGACGCGCACGCCGTTCCGGCTCTCCGGGACCTGCGCGCAGACCGCGCCCGCCCGCAGCGCCGCCGGTATGCCGTACGAGCGCAGCTTCAGGCCGAGCACTCCGCGTACCCCGTAGGAGGTGGCAAGACGCGGGCCCGCGAGGCGGTGGGCCCTGGCGACACGTGCCTCGGAGAACGACCCCACGCACACCCGGTCCCATGCGTCGGTCCTGCGGATGAGGTCCACCAGCGGGGCGAGGGCGGGCTCCGCCTTGACGTCCACGTTCCAGCGGGCGTCCGGGAACTCCGCCAGCAGTTCCTCGAAGAGCGGCAGCGGTTCGCTGCCCGCCACCCTGGCCCGGCGCACCTCGCTCCAGGGCAGCCCGGCTATCGGTCCGCGGGAGTCCGTCACCCGGTCCAGGGTCGGGTCGTGGAAGGCGACCAGCCGGCCGTCCGCCGTGGCGTGCACATCGGTCTCGAAGTAGCGGTAGCCGACGGCGGCCGCGCGGCGGAACGCCGCTGCGGTGTTCTCCAGGCCGTCGGCAGCCCCGCCGCGGTGGGCGAAGGGGATCGTGGAGGGATGGTCCAGGTAGGGGTGGCGCCCCGAGGTCACTGCGGTCACCGCCGAAGTATCGCCCCCAGCGGTGACCGCCCGGCAACGGCCACCGTTCCCGCGTCCGGCGCGGGAAGGTCGAACAGGCGCAGGAAGAACTGCGCGAGCGGGCCGATGGCGAGGGCGTAGAGGACCGTGCCGGCGCCGAGGGAGCCCCCGAGCAGGAAGCCGGTCACGACCACGACCACCTCGATCGCCGTACGCACGAGCCTGATGGAACGGCCGGTGAGCCGGTTCAGGCCCGTCATCAGGCCGTCGCGCGGCCCCGGGCCGTAGCGTGCGGAGATGTACAGGCCCGTGGCGACGCCGTTGAGCACGATGCCCGCGGCCATCAACGGGATCCGTGCCCCGAGGCCGTGCACATCCGGTACGAGGGCCAGGGTGCCGTCCATCGCGATCCCGACGGCGAAGACATTGGAGACGGTGCCGAGCCCCGGGCGCTGCCTGATCGGGATCCACAGGAGCAGGACGACCGCTCCGACGATGATCGAGACGACCCCGATGGAGATGCCGGTCCGCTCGGCCAGCCCCTGATGCAGCACGCCCCACGGTTCGAGTCCGAGTCCGGCGCGGACCAGGAGCGCCGAACTCGCCCCGTACAGGGCGAGGCCCACATAGAGATTGGTCAGCCGCCGGGTGATCCGGGAGCCTCTCCGGGAGGTGGTGTCGGACAAGTGGTGCCCCCTGTGTGGTGGTCGTGGACTGCTTCATGTCACTCTGTGGCAGGGAATTGGCCGCCAACTATGGCCAATCCGAGGAAGGCGGACTGATTTACATGGCGCAGTGGACTTCGACCGTCAGTGCGACGCAGCTCGCCCGCCAGCTCGGGAGCCAGCAGCCGCGCCCCCTGCCGCCCGGTGCCCGTAAGCCGCCCGCCTACCGCGCTCTCGCCGACGGTGTGCGCCTGCTCGTCCTCGAGGGCCGCGTCCCGGTCGCCGCGCGCCTTCCCGCCGAGCGTGAGCTCGCGCTGGCCCTGTCGCTCAGCCGGACCACCGTCGCCGCGGCCTACGAGGCACTGCGGGCGGAGGGCTTCCTGGAGTCGCGCCGCGGGGCCGGCAGCTGGACCGCGGTCCCGGCGGGTAACCCGCTGCCCGCCCGTGGCCTCGAACCGCTGCCCCCCGAGTCGCTCGGCTCGATGATCGACCTGGGCTGCGCCTCGCTGCCCGCCCCCGAGCCGTGGCTGACCCGGGCAGTCCAGGGGGCGCTGGAGGAACTGCCGCCGTACGCCCACACACACGGCGACTACCCGGCCGGACTTCCCGCACTGCGGCAGATGATCGCGGACCGCTACACGGGGCACGGCATCCCCACCATGCCCGAGCAGATCATGGTCACCACCGGGGCGATGGGCGCCATCGACGCCATCCGCCATCTCTTCGCCGGGCGCGGCGAGCGCATCGCCGTGGAGTCCCCGAGTTACGCCAACATCCTCCAGCTCATGCGGGAGGCGGGAGCCAGGCTGGTGCCCGTGGCGATGGAGGAGGGCCTCGGCGGCTGGGACATGAACCGCTGGCGCCAGGTCCTGCGGGACGCCGCGCCGAGGCTGGCCTACGTCGTCGCCGACTTCCACAACCCCACCGGCGCCCTGGTCGACGAGCAGCAGCGCCGCGCCCTGGTGGAGGCAGCCCGATCGGCGGGCACGGTCCTGGTGGTCGACGAGACCATGCAGGAGCTGTGTCTGGACCCGGATGTCGAGATGCCCCGCAAGGTCTGCGCGTTCGACCCGGCGGGCAGCACCGTCCTGACCGTCGGCTCCGCGAGCAAGGCCTTCTGGGCCGGCCTGCGGATCGGCTGGGTGCGGGCGGCGCCCGACGTCATCCGCAGCCTGGTCGCGGCGCGCGCGTACGCCGACATGGGGACCCCCGTGCTGGAGCAGCTCGCCATCAACTGGCTGATGCGGACCGGCGGCTGGGAGCAGGCCGTGGCGATCCGGCGTGAGCAGGCGCGGGAGAACAGGGACGACCTGGTGCGCGCCCTGCGCCGGGAGCTCCCGGGGTGGGAGTTCGAGGTCCCGGCCGGGGGCCTCACCCTGTGGGTGCGCACCGGCGGGCTCTCCGGCTCCCGGCTGGCCGTGGCGGGTGAGCGGGCCGGTGTCCGGGTCCCGTCGGGGCCCAGATTCGGGGTGGACGGAGCCTTCGAGGGCTATGTGCGGCTGCCCTTCACCGTGGGCGGCCCGGTCGCGGACGAGGCCGCGGTGCGGCTCGCCGCGGCGGCGGCGCTGGTCGGCTCCGGCGCGGGCGCGGGAGCCGAGGCGCCCCGGACCTTCGTGGCCTGACCCGGACCTTCGTGGCCTGAGCGCCCCGGGGTCACCCTTCCGCGGCGGCCGGCGCCGCGATCAGCTGTTCCGTGTGTTCCTTGCGCATGGACACGGTCTCCGGCGCGGCCTGCTCCTGCTGCTCGGCCTGCTCCACCTGCTCCACCTGCTCCACGGCCGGAGCCCCGCCGGGCAGCAGGTCGAGCACCGCCTGCCGGTGCGCCTCGCTCGTGGCCTCGTCGTACGGGTCGGGGGTGGCCGGCACCTGGAGCCGCAGGACGGGCCCTGAGCCCAGCCGGGTGTAGCCCCGGCCCGGCGGGACGTCGGAGGTCGGTGTGGTGTGCGGCTGCGTGCCCAGAACCGCCTCGACCTCCGCCCGGTCGGCGGGGCCGAGTACGGCGCGCGCCCTCGTGTGCGACAGCACGGTCCCGGTGAGGGCGTCCAGGCTGTCGAACTGGTCCGCGACCACGACCGTCACTCCGGCGGCGCGGCCGTGCCGCAGCGGCACCTGGAGGAGCTCCTGCGGGTCCTGCCTGCCGTCGGCTGCGGCCAGGTGCCCCAGTGTGCTCGGGCGGTCCAGCAGGATCCAGAGGGGTCGCTTGATGTCGTCCGGCTCGGGGTGACCGGACTGACGGGCCCGGTTGGCGGCGATGAGCCGGCGCTCGGTCTCGTGCGCCGCCCATTCGAGCGTCGCGAGGGCGCCGCCGAGACCGCGTTCCACGGCCAGCACGCCGTCCCGGCCGGTCAGGAAGCCGTACTCGCCGGTGCCGCCGCCCTCCACGACGAGGATGTCGCCGTGCTGGAGGGCCTGCAGGGCAAGGGAGCGCATCAGGGTCGTGGTGCCGCTGCCGGGGTGCCCGGCGATCAGCAGATGGGGTTCCGTCGAGCGGGCACCGGTCCGCCAGATCACCGGAGAGGCGTCCCGGGTCGTGTCCCCGTCCTGGACCGGAACGGTGCGGGGCACCGCGTCGGCGTCGGTGAAACCCAGTACGGCCTCACCGGGCGCGGTGACGAACCGCTGGGCGGCGATGGTGGTGGGGAGCGCGGTGAGCACGGTCATGAGGAGGTGGTTGCCCTCCTCGTCCCAGGTGAAGTGGTATTCCCTGCCCCGGCCCGACTTGGCGTGGAGCACCTGCTCGACCCGGGCGCGGGCCATGGGATCGCCGTCGGTGAAGTACGCGGGGTAGTTCACCTGGAGCCGGGTGAGGCGCCCGTTGCCGTCGAACTCGTACGACGTGCCGAAGGCCTTCTCCCAGTCGCCGCCGTGGGAGAACAGCGGACCGGGGTCGTCGGCCACGGAGAAGTGCGGCACCAGCGCCTCGTACAACGCCTGGAGCCGTGCGGTTTCCGCCTCGTCGGGGCCGGTCTTCGCGGGGGTGCGGTCGCGCCCCCGCCATGCGGCAGCGCCCATCACCGAGACGAGGGCCAGCAGCGGCCCGTAGGGGATGAGCGCCACCATCACTACGCAGGCCGCGACAAGGAACAGCACGTGCCCGCGCCGGTCCCTGGGCGTCGCGGCCCACTTCTGCCGCCCCGCCCCCGCCAGCAGCCGCAGACCACGGGTGACCGTGATCAGCGGATGGAGGACGTCGGTGGCGCTGTCGGCGGCCGTGCGCGCGATCTCGCGACTGCGGGTGATCGAAGCGCTGCCGCGCTGAAGGATGCGGGGGAGTGGTCGCCGGGCCACATCGGTCTCCTGGAGAGGTGGGAGCGGTTTTCGGAGCGTCAGAACTTGATCCCGCCCAGCATGCTGGCGAGGCTCGCTCCGCCGGCCGTGATGCTCGGGGCGATGGCCGTGCCGGCCAGGTAGAAGCCGAACAGGGCGCAGATGAGGCCGTGGGAGGCCTTGAGTCCGTCCTTCTTGAAGAACAGGAAGGCGATGACACCGAGCAGTACCACGCCCGAGATGGAGAGGATCATGAGTGGTTCTCCTGGTTGAGGGGGACAGTCGCCATGAGTACTTCCAGGATCACAAGATGTACCTATACGATAAAAGGTGCAACTGGGTGAATATCATTCGATTTCACCCGACCGGTGGGTGGGAAGCGGTCGCCCGGAAGCTCCGCGAACCGCGCATACCTCGGAGCAGTACTCTGTCGATTCACTCGTACGGCCCTCACCGTCGTACGTCCCACCAGGTCAGCAACCGAGACAAAGGCATTGGAAGGCGGTCCGTCCCATGAGCGAAACCCCCGACCCCGAGGTGGTCGAGCTGGCGACCAAGGTCTTCGACCTGGCCCGCCGTGGCGAGAGCGACGCGCTCGCGGCCTATGTCGACGCGGGTGTCCCGGCGAACCTCACCAACGACCGGGGCGACTCCCTGCTCATGCTCGCCGCCTACCACGGGCACGCCTCCGCCGTCGTCGCGCTCGCGGGCCGGGGCGCCGATCCGGACCGGGCCAACGACCGCGGGCAGACCCCGTTGGCCGGAGCCGTCTTCAAGGGGGAGCGCGAAGTGATCGACGCACTGCTCTCCGCCGGAGCCGATCCGGCCGCCGGGACCCCCTCCGCCGTGGACACCGCGCGCATGTTCGGCAAGGACGACCTGCTGGAACTCTTCGGTGCGCGCTGAGGCGCCGGCTGACCGCTGCGTCGTAAATGTGGTCGCGTCGGCGAAATGGCTGGGTCATCATGACGTCGCGGGCCCGTCCCGGGCCACCGACGAGAGGCAGAGGAAGATGAGCACCAGGCAGAAGACGGCGATCGGCCGATCATGTTGCTGCGCGGCCTAGTGCCACGGCACCAGTGCCACGGCACGTGGAACAGCACGTGGAACAGCACAGTCCCCGGTTGCGTCGACAGCTTGATGTGAGGCTTTCCCCATGTTCGATCCGTTCATAGCGCCGAGCGGCACACTGCTCGGCCTGCTGCAGCGGGGCCGCGGCGACGGCACGCTCCACGCGCTCGCCGCCCCGCGTCCCGAGGCCCTGGCGGCCCTCAACCACTGCGTCCTGAGCGATCCGCGTCATGACTGGCAGGTCGAGAACCGTTCCCTCTACTACGCCCGCCTCTACCTCGATCTCGACGGTGGCACCGAGGAGATCGAGCGGCACCTGTGGGACCCCGAGGACCACCTCGACACCGACGACTCACGCACGGGCCTCTCCCTCGCCGTGCTCGGGCACCTCGCCTCCTACGGGCGCGCCGACGCCCTCACCCTCCTGCGCCGGTACGCGGCGACCGGGGCGAACTGGGCCTGGGCACTCGACGAGCTGGCCCTGCGCGACGACGACGCGGGGCTGCGTTCCCTCGCCGGTCCTGTGCTCGCCCGCTTCCCCGCCACCGCGCAGGGCACCGCCGAACTGGCCGCCGCCGTACGGGACGCCTTCGAGCCCCGGCCCTGGCGGCTCTGGGCCGACGACCCGCGCGCGACGGTCGGCGCCCGGGTCAGGGCGGCGACGGAGCAGGGCTCCTTCGACCGGTGGCAGCGCCAGATGCGGCCGGGCGGACCGCGCCCCGGCTGGAGCGTCCAGGCCGTCTTCGACTGGGCCCAGGAAGGGCTCGAACGCGGCAGCGCGCTCCATGTCCCCGCCGCCCGCTGCCTCTCGGCCGTCGCGGGGGCAGAGGACCGGCACCTGATCGTCGAGGCCGCCCGCAGCGGCCCGGATGGCGCGCGCTGCGCCGCCCTGCACTATCTGGCCGAGGCCCAGGACCCCGCCGTGCTCGACCTCGTCGAACAGGCCGTCGTCGGCCCGTCCCCCACCGTCGCCGATGCGGCCGTCGCCGCCTTCGAGCGGATGTGCGGAGACGCCGCGGTCGGCCGGGCACGGCGCTGGGCCCACCGCCCCGACGCACTCGGGGCCTCGGCGGCCGGGGTGTTGGCCTGCCGCGGCGCGGCACAGGACGCCCAGCTCGTCCTCGGCGCACTGCGCGAGGCGGTCAGGGGCGAGGGCCCCGACGCCCCTCGTCTGTGGACCCTCGTGGACGGCGCGGGGCGCCTGGGCATCGCCTGCGCAGCGCCCGTCCTGCGCCATGTGTACCGGGAGACGTCCTCCTCGCACCTGCGCGGCCGTGCCGCCGACGCGCTCGCCGCGACCGATCCGTCCTTCGCCAGCGGGTTCGCCGTCGAATGCCTCTGGGACTGCGAGGAGACCACCCGTGAGCTGGCCGCACACCACGCGGAGACCGGAGACATCCGGGTCGCCGAACGGCTGAGGCGGCTCGCCGCCGACCCGGCCGAGGAGGCCGAGGTCCAGACCGCCGTACGCAGCAGGATCGGACCGGACGCACCCGCCGTCTGAGCCCGCGCTCCGCCGGTAGGACGGGGGACCGCATGCCGCGCGCCGGGGGCGCGCGGCGCAACGCTCATGGGACGTTCCCCGGGCGGAAAGATCCAAGTCGGCAGGGGCACGCCCGGCGCGGTGACAACAGCCGTATGCGTGTCGTCATCGTCACCGAGTCCTTCCCTCCCGACATCAACGGTGTGGCCCACTGCACCCTGCAGACCGCCCGGCACCTCGCGGCCCGCGGTCACCAGCCGCTCGTCATCGCCCCGGCCGGCGCCACGGCCACCACCGGCTCCGCCTCCACCGGCGACCCCTGCCCCGTGGTGCGCGTCCCCTCGCTTCCGCTGCCCGGCTATCCGCAGGTCCGCGTGGCGCTTCCAGGCCGGCGGCTCGCCGCCGCGCTCACCGGGCACCGGGCCGAACTCGTCCACCTGGCCGGACCGTTCGTCCTCGGCGCACGGGGCATGGCGGTCGCCACCCGGCTCGGCCTGCCCGCCGTTGCCGTCTACCAGACCGACCTGGCCGGCTACGCCCGCACGTATCTGGGCACCGGGGAGGGCGCCGCCTGGCGCCGGATGCGCGCCGTGCACAGCGCCGCCGACCTCACCCTCGCCCCGTCGTCCGCCGCTCTGCGCGACCTCACCGACCACGGTGTGCCCCGGGTGAAGCTGTGGCCGCGCGGAGTCGACACCGTACGGTTCCGCCCCGGTCTGCGCGACGAGGCCCTGCGCCGCGCACTCGCCCCCGGAGGCGAGAAGATCATCGGATACGCGGGACGGCTCGCCCCCGAGAAACACGTCGAACTCCTCGCCGGTGCCTGCTCACTGCCAGGCGTGCGCGTCGTGGTGGTCGGCGAAGGACCGAGCGAGTCCTCGCTGCGCCCCGCGCTGCCGGGCGCGGTCTTCCTGGGGCGCCGTACGGGCGAGGAGCTCGCCCGCTTCTTCGCCTCCCTGGACGTCTTCGTGCACACCGGCCCGTACGAGACCTTCTGCCAGACCGTCCAGGAGGCCATGGCCTCCGGGGTCCCGGTCGTCGCCCCGGCGGCCGGCGGTCCGCTCGACCTCGTCGCCCACGGGAGCACCGGGCTGCTGGTGCCGCCCCACGACGCGGGGGCGATCAGGGACGCGGTCGCCGCACTCGTCGCGGACACCGCTCGCGCCGATGCCTTCGGCAGGACCGCGCGGGCCACGGTCGAGGGCCGCACCTGGGAAGCCGTCGGCGACCAGCTGCTCGGCCACTACGACGAGGTCCTCGGCGGCCGGACGGCGGTGGCCGCGTGAACGGGCCCGGCCATGACGGCCTCAGGATCGTACGGCTGGCGAACTTCGTCACGCCCGCATCGGGTGGCCTGCGCACCGCACTGGACGAGCTCGGGCGCCGCTGTCTCGCGGCGGGACACGAGCCGGTCCTGGTCGTCCCCGGCGCCCCGCCGACTCGCCCTCGGCGACCGGCCCGGCCACGAACCGCGGCAGCCGCCACCGACCCGCCCGGCAGGCGTCCTCCGGCCGGCGACGAGGGCACCGGCCGGCTGGCCCGCCGCAGCACGGGCCTGCTGCCCCAGCTGCTGGGACTCGCGACGGCCGAGGCCCGTCACTGGGCGCGCGGCACGAGCGGACAGCTCGACGCACGGGCCGAGCAGGCGCTGGCCGAGGCATTGGCCGCGCTGCCCGGTACGCCGTTTCTGCGAGGGTTCGTCCCGCACGCCAGAATGGAGGGATGACCGGACGCTGGGAGTTCTGGATCGACCGTGGCGGGACTTTCACGGACGTGGTGGGACGTGACCCCGGCGGCCGGCTGATCACCCGCAAACTGCTGTCGCACGATCCCGGCCGCTACCGCGACGCGGCCGTCGCGGGAATCCGGCTGCTGCTCGGTCTCGGCCCCCACGACCCGGTCCCCGCCGACCGGGTCGCGGGCGTCAAGATGGGCACGACGGTCGCCACCAACGCCCTCCTGGAGCGACGGGGCGAGCCCACCGTCCTGGTCATCACCGAAGGCTTCCGCGACGCGCTGCGGATCGCGTACCAGAACCGGCCCCATCTCTTCGACCGCCGCATCCTGCTCCCCGAGGCCGTGTACGAACGGGTCGTCGAGGTCCCGGAACGCATCGACGCCCGTGGGCGGACCGTGAAGGCCCTCGACCGAGCAGCCGTGGCCGGGCACCTCGCGGCCGCCGCACAGGACGGCATGCGCAGCGCGGCCGTCGTCCTCATGCACGGCTACCGCCACCCGGACCACGAGAGAGCCGTCGCGGACGAGGCCAGGGCGGCGGGCTTCACCCAGGTGAGCTGTTCGCACGAGGTCAGCCCGCTGATCAAGCTCGTGCCGCGCGGCGACACCACCGTCGTCGACGCCTATCTCTCGCCGATCCTGCGCCGCTACGTCGAGGAGGTCGCGGCCGAACTCCCGGGCATCCGCCTGATGTTCATGCAGTCCAACGGCGGGCTGCGCGAGGCCGCGCACTTCCGGGGCAAGGACGCCGTGCTCTCCGGCCCGGCCGGCGGTGTCGTCGGCATGGTCCGCACGTCCGGGCAGGCAGGCCACGACCGGGTCATCGGCTTCGACATGGGCGGCACCTCCACCGATGTCTCGCACTACGCGGGTGAGTTCGAACGCGAGCTGGGGACCCAGGTGGCCGGGGTGCGGATGAGCGCGCCGATGATGAGCATCCACACCGTCGCAGCGGGAGGCGGATCCGTCCTGCACTTCGACGGCCGGCGCTACCGGGTCGGCCCCGACTCGGCCGGAGCCGACCCGGGCCCCGCCTGCTACCGGCGGGGCGGGCCGCTCACCGTCACCGACGCCAACGTGATGCTCGGCCGTATCCGCCCGGAGCACTTCCCCGCGGTCTTCGGCCCGGACGGCGACCAGCGGCTCGACGCCGGTCTCGTGCGGGAGCGCTTCGCCGCACTGGCCGACGAGGTATCGGCGGCCACCGGAGACACACGCACGGCCGCCGAGGTGGCCGCGGGCTTCCTGGACATCGCCGTGCTCAACATGGCGAACGCCGTCAAGAAGATCTCCGTCCAGCGGGGCCACGACATCACCCGCTACGCGCTGACAGGCTTCGGCGGCGCCGGAGGACAGCACGTCTGCGCCGTCGCCGACGCCCTGGGCATCGCCACCGTCCTCGTACCGCCGCTGGCCGGCGTCCTGTCCGCGTACGGGATCGGGCTCGCCGACGCCACCGCGATGCGCGAGCAGACCGTCGAGGCCGGACTGGACGAGGCGACCGCAGGCAGGGTGCGCGGTGTCCGCGACAGCCTGGCGGAGCGCACCCGGGAGGACCTGCGCTCCGACGGCATCCCCGACAGCTCCATCGGGACCCGGGCACGGATCCTCCTGCGCTACGCGGGCACGGACGCCGCCCTGCCCGTCGCCCACGGCACCGTCACGGCCATGGCGGAGGAGTTCGCCGAGACCCACAGGACACGCTACGGATTCACCATGGACAAGCCCCTGGTGGTCGATGCCGTCTCCGTGGAAGCCACCGGAACGGCCGGACCGCACACCGCTCCGCGCGTCGGCGCCGGAACCGGAGAAGGACCGCTCCGTGCCCTCGGAACCGTGTCGATGTTCACCGGGGACGGATGGCGGGACGCCGCCCTGTACCGCCGCGCGACCCTGCGCGCCGAGGACGGTGTGACCGGCCCGGCCGTCATCACGGAGGACGACGCCACCACCGTCGTGGACCCCGGCTGGCAGGCCACGGCCGGACCGGCCGGACACCTCGTGCTGCGCCGGGTGGAGGCGCTTCCCGAACGGACCGCCGTCGGCACCCGGGTGGATCCGGTCATGCTCGAAGTGTTCAACAGCCTTTTCATGTCAATCGCCGAACAGATGGGCGTGCGACTGGAGAACACGGCACACTCCGTCAACATCAAGGAACGGCTGGACTTCTCGTGCGCGCTGTTCGACGCGCAGGGCAACCTGGTGGCCAACGCCCCGCACATCCCCGTGCACCTGGGGTCGATGGGGGAGTCCATCAAAGAGGTGCTGCGGCGCAACGAGGGCACCCTCAGGCCCGGTGATGTGTACGCCGTCAATGACCCGTACCACGGCGGTACCCACCTGCCGGACGTGACCGTCGTGACACCCGTGTTCGACGAGCCCGCGGACGGACAGGGCGGAAAGGACGGACAGGGCGGTCATGCGGACGGACAGGAGCGCGCACTGCGCTTCCTGGTCGCCTCGCGCGGCCACCACGCGGAGATCGGCGGCATCACCCCGGGCTCCATGCCCGCCTTCAGCCGTACGGTCGACGAGGAGGGCGTCCTCTTCGACAACTGGCTGCTGGTGCGCGACGGAACCCTTCGCGAGGAGGAGACCCGGGCGCACCTCACCACAGCCGTACACCCCTCGCGCGACCCGGACTCCAACCTCGCCGACCTGCGTGCCCAGATCGCCGCCAACGAGAAGGGCATCACGGAACTGCGCCGCACGATCCGACAGTTCGGCCAGGACGTCGTCGAGGCGTACATGGGTCACGTCCAGGACAACGCCGAGGAGTCCGTACGCCGGATCGTGGCAGGACTGCACGACGGCTCCTGCCGCTACGAGACCGACAACGGCGCCGTCATCGCCGTGGACGTGAGGGTGGACCGCGACGCCCGCCGGGCCGTCCTCGACTTCGAGGGCACGTCCCCGCAGCAGACCGGCAACTTCAACGCCCCCACATCCGTGGTCATGGCCGCGGTCCTCTACGTCTTCCGGACGCTCGTCGAGGAGGACATCCCGCTCAACAGCGGCTGTCTGAAGCCCCTGGAGATCCGCGTCCCGGAAGGATCGATGCTCGCTCCTGTCCACCCCGCGGCGACCGTCGCGGGCAACGTCGAGACCTCCCAGGCCGTCACCGGCGCTCTCTACGCCGCCCTGGGCGTCCAGGCCGAGGGGTCCGGCACCATGAACAACCTCACCTTCGGCAACGACCGGGTCCAGTACTACGAGACCGTCGCGAGCGGTTCCGGCGCGGGCGACGGCTTCGACGGGGCCGACGCCGTGCAGACCCATATGACCAACTCCCGGCTCACCGACCCCGAGATCCTCGAATGGCGCTACCCGGTGCTGCTGGAGAGCTTCGGCGTACGCGCGGACAGCGCGGGTCCCGGCCGGTGGCACGGCGGCCGCGGCGTGGAACGCAGGATCCGCTTCCTCGAACCCGTCACCGTGGCCCTGTTGTCGGGCCACCGCAGGGTCCCGCCGTACGGCATGGCGGGCGGCGGCACCGGAGCTCTCGGCGAGCAGTACGTCGAGCGGGCCGGCGGCGCGGGCACGACCCCGCTCGAAGGGTGCGACACCGCCGAGCTGGCCGCCGGGGACGTCCTGGTGCTGCGGACCCCGGGAGGGGGCGGCTACGGGCGTCCTTGACCGGTCGCTTCTGCGCCGTTTCGACCGTTGTCGGTGTGAGGACCTAATCTGTGCAGCGTGACTTCGCCTGCCGACACCCACACCGCTGCGCCCCAGCTCAGCGCGGGACCGAGGCCCGCCCCGGGACCCGCCGCCGATGAGGGGCTCTCGCGTCGGCTGCGCGCGCTCGCCTGCACCGCCCCGCTGCACGACCTCGACGTGCGCAAGGCCAATCTGGCCGGCGCGTACACGGTGTACGCGATGGCCGAGGTCGCGCTCGCCGCGATCGACCTGGTCACCCTCAACATGGACTTCGACACGGGTGCCGACCACGACCAGATAGTGGCCAGACTCCTCCCTCGGGTCGCGGCCCAGGCACCGGGCAGACCCGTCACCGAGCACGAGCGGGTCGCGCGCTGGGTCCTGGAGAATCTGATCAACGTCGGGAGCGTGGACCGCGGCTTCCGCGCCGTGTACGGCACCTTCGGATCTGACGGCGCCTATGTCCGCAGGGACTACGACTTCAAGCTCATCGAGGAGGTGCCCGGCCACGGCGGCAGCGTCTACCTCCGCGCCACCGACGAAGCGGTCAACGTCCTGGTCGGCGCCCTGGACACGGACGTCACCAGCGCCCAGATCGCCGCCGAGGTGAAGCTGGAGGTCCTCATCAGCAGGGGCCGCCTCGCCGACGCCCAGCTCGCCGCCGAACAGGCCCGCTACCGCACCGTGCAGTACGCCGAGACGCTCCGCAGGACGCTGGAGGCGACCCGGCGCAACGTCCGCGCCGTCGACTGGCTCAACGCCGTACCCGACATGATCACCGAGGCGCTGGACCACGTCGCCGACCGCTACCGCCACGAGAACGCGATCCTCACCAACATCCGCAAGGCCAGGGACGAGGCCGAGGAACCCGAGCACAAGCGCCGTGCCGCCGAGCTCGTCGACATCGTCAAGGACTGCATCCGCCGCCACACCCAGCTCCAGTCCAGACTGCTGGAGGCCGGACCACTCTTCCGCGCCGAGCAGGACCGGCAGGCGTTCGCCACCCCCACCGCGCGGGCGGGCATCGACCTCTACGGACAGCTCGTCGTACCCCTGTTGCCGCTCCCCGTCGAACAGGCGACCCGGGCCACCGATGCGTTCTTCGCGCACGGCACCGGGCTGCGCACGCCCACCTCGGTCCGGGTCGGCGATCTCGTCGAGCTGCTGCTCATGCCGCCGGTGGAGCGGGAACACCTGGGCGCCGAGATGCCCGAACCCGATCTCATCGCGACCCCGGACGACAGCCGCTTCAGCGAGGAGCAGCTGGGATCCGCCATGGAGCTCCTCGACCTGGAGCACGACGCTCCCCGACGGCTCTCCGGACTCCTCGCCGAGGCCCGGCTGCGCGACCCCGAGCTGCCCTACCTGGTCGCCCTGCTCGCCGTCCACGCCGCGAGCCCCCCGGTCGGCACGGCCTACCGCCAGGGTGAGCGCCGGCTGCTGTTCGCCGTGGACGACGGCACCCCGCTGGAGGACCACGAATTCGGCGGAGCCGACCTGATAGTGGGCACGGCCCTGCTGGACGCGGCGGGCATGGCCGCGGACCGCAAGGACGCGTCATGAGCGTTCACGGACAGACCAACCGTCCGCTGCCGCCCGGGAGCGGCGCCCGTACCGAGGAGTCACCGAGTTGAGCGAGCAGCACGCCGAGCACACCGAGGCGTGGGGCGACCAGCCCCTCACGCACGCGGCCGAAGCCGCACGGCCGGCCGCTCCCGCCGCTGTCACTCCCGCGGACGCGGCCGACGCCGCCCGGCTGGTCTCCTTCGGGCTGCAGCCCAAGCTGATGCCTGCCCGCGACGCCGAATACACCGAGCTGCTCCGCAGGTACCGCGAGGAGCCGGCCTTCGCCCGGCTCGCCGACGCCGTCGCCACCGGCCTCGGACTCGTCGTCCTGGAGGTCTCCACCCGCGCCGGGATGGCCGTGACCGCGGGCGAGGACTCCGTCTTCGCCGTACGCATGGGCGACTACGCCCGGCGCGCCTCACCCGACTCCGCCGACCGCTTCCTGCACGGCCTCGCCCACCTCGCCGTCGCCGCCCTGGCCTTCCCCCGCCCCGAGGACCTCTCCGACGACTCCTACATCGGCCGCATCACGGTCAACGGCGTGGACGCCTTCGTCCGCCAGGCCTGCCGGCGCCTGGAGGAGCGCGCCGAGGAGCAGGGCGACAACACCGACCCGGCCACCGACGCGCCAGGACTGGAATCCGGGTGGCGGGTCTACTCCCGCCGCAGCTCCACCGGAGCCACCAAGGACGCCCGCAGGCTCGCCGGTTCCACCACCGGGATCATCGGCAAGGCCGTCGCCTTCCTGACCGACTCGGGCTTCCTCCAGCGCACCGGGGACGACGCGGGCGGCGCCTACCGCACCACCGCCCGTTACCAGCTCCAGGTGCGCGACATGGCGGGCAGCGCCGCCATGGCCGAACTGCTGGAACTCGGCGTCGTCCCGGTCACGGACGGCTCGGCCACCCTGCTGCCCCCGCCCGACGCCGAAGGCCTGGAGCTGGCCGCCGACGCGGGACTCCCCTTCCACTCCTGAACCCCGCCCCGCCGGAGCCGCCCAGTGCGGCTCCGGCCACCCGCCGCCTGAACGACGAGAGTCCGCCGCCATGTACGAGTTGTCCCGGGTCCGCCTCTACTCCATCGGGCCCGCCGGTGCGCGCTACGCCGACACCGTGCTCGACCTGCGCGGAGTCGGTGAGCCCGTACCCAGGCCCGCGCCGGCCCAGGCGGAGTTCTTCGAGGACGAGCCCGTCGGCCCTCCACGCCGCCCCGCGCCCGCCGGAGTGCTCTTCCTGGAGAACGGCGGCGGTAAGTCCGTCCTGCTCAAGCTGATCTTCTCGGTGATGCTGCCGGGCCACCGCAACACCCTGGGCGGCGCCAGCTCCGGCGTCCTGCGCAAGTTCCTGCTGGCCGACGACTGCGGACACGTCGCCCTGGAGTGGCAGCACACCCTCACCGGCGAGTGCGTCGTCGTCGGCAAGGTCAGCGAATGGCGGGGCCGTCAGGTCTCCAACGACCCCCGCAAGTTCGCCGAGGCCTGGTACTCCTTCCGCCCAGGGCCCGGCCTCAGCCTCGACAGCCTCCCCGTCGCCGAGGCCGGCGCGGTGGGCCGCCCCGCCGAAGGCGTATCGGGCGCCCGCGGCAGGCGCCGCACGATGAAGGGCTTCCGCGACGCCCTCATGGACGCGGGCAAGTTCTACCCGCATCTCGACGTCCACTGGGAAGAGATCCACGACCGGTGGAACGAACACCTGGGCGACCTCGGCCTCGACCCCGAACTCTTCCGCTACCAGCGCGAGATGAACGCCGACGAAGGTGAGGCCGCCGGCCTCTTCGCCGTCAAGAAGGACTCCGACTTCACCGACCTGCTGCTCCGGGCCGTCACCGACACCCGTGACACGGACGGCCTCGCCGACCTCGTCAGCGGCTTCGGCAACAAGCTCGGCCGCCGGGCCGAACTCACCGCCGAACGCGACTTCACCGCGGGTTCGGTCGACCTGCTGGGCCGGATCGTCGAGGCCACCACGACCAGGGCCCGCAGCCGTGACGTCCACGCCGGCGCCGAGCGGCGCACCCGCACCCTCGCCCGCAGGCTCTCCGGCCGCGCCGGCGAGGAGCGGGGCCGCACCGCCGAGCTCGCCCGGCAGGTCACGGTCGCCGCCGACACCGTCACCCAGGCCGAGGAGACCCGTGGCCGCCGTGACCTGATCGCGGCCGAACTCGCCTACCGGCACGCCTCCCTGGCCCTGACCGCGGCCGAGAAGAGCGCGGCGGCCCAGCGCCGCGAGCTGGGTGAGGCGCGCACGCTGCACGCCGCCTGGCAGGCCGCCGAAGCCGTCCTGCGCCACCGTGCCGCCGCCGACCGCTCGGCCCGCGTCGCCGTAGCCATCCGGGAGGCCGAGCGCGACGCGGCCCCCGCGCTGGCCGCACGCGCCACAGCCGCCGCCGATCTCGTACGCGCCCTGCACACCGCCGCGGAGGCGGGGGAACGGGTGGCCGACGAGGAGGAGGAGCGCTCCGCGACCCTGCAGTCCACCGGCGAGACGGCGCACCGGGACGCCACCACGGCCGCCACCGAGGCCCAGCGAGCCCGGAGCGAGGCAGGACATCTGCGCCAGCGCCTGGCCGAGGTCGAGCAGGAGACCGCCGAAGCCGTGCGCGCGGGCTGGCTCGACGACACCGCGCCGGACGCCGACCCGGCCCGCGCGGCCCTCGCCGCGAACGACGCCGAACAAGCCGCGGTCGCCTCCTGGGACACCGCCCGGGAGGCAGCCAGGACCACCGCGGACCAGGCGAGGGAAGCGGCGGCGGGGGAGAGCCGCACCGAGCTCGCAGCGGCCCGCGCCGCCGACGGCGCGCAGGCCGCCGAACAGTCCTACGAGGCCGAGCGCAGGGCCGCCGAATCGATCGCCGCCGAACCACGCCTCGCCGACCTGCTGGGCCTCCCGACGGCGACCGGCTCCGGTGTCCCGCGTCCTCGCAGTGCCGTCGCGACGACCGACGGGAACGACGAGACGACCGGGGGAGACGCCCAGTCCCTCACGGCCCAGTCCCTCACGGCGGAGTCCCTCACGGCGGAGGAGTTCGACGCCGGCGCCGACGAGTTGAGGGACCTCCTCGACCAGGGCGTCGCCGCCGCCGAGCGACGGCTCTTCGACCTGCGCACCGCGGCTGCCGACGACTCCCGCATCCTCGGCGCGCTCGGCGACGGCGGGCTGCTGCCGCCGGGGCCCGACGTCCTCGCCACCGTCGAATACCTCGGCGAGCACGGCATCCCGGCCCTGCCCGGCTGGCGCTACCTCGCCCAGGCCGTGGACCCCGCCGACCACGCGGCGGTCCTGGCCGCCCGGCCCGAGCTCGTCGACGGCGTCGTCATCACCGACCCGGACGCGCACACCCGGGCCCGTGAGGTCCTGGCCGCAGCGGCTCTGCTGCCCCGGTCGGCCGTGGCCGTGGGCACCACCGCGGCCCTCCTCGCTCCCGTACCCGCCCCCGGAGGAGCCGGTGCCGGCACCGACGACGTGTTCCTCGTCCCGCCGAACCCGGCGATGCACGACGAACACGCCGCCGACGAGGAGCGCCAGGCACTCAGGGCCAGGGCCGCGGCACGGGACGAGGACATCAGGGCGCTCGCTGCCCGGCTCACCGCCGACCGCTCCCTCGCCGCGCGCATCGGCTCCTGGCGCGCCGACTGCCCGCCCGGGATGCTCGCCGAGCTGGGCGAGGCCGCGCGCACGGCCCGAGCCGCCGCCGAAAGCGCGGAGGCCGCACTCGCCGAGGCCCGCACCGTGCGCGCCGAGGCCGACGAAGCCGCAGCCGACGCCGCCCGCGTCCGCGACGAGCGCCAGGAGGCGGCCCAGCGCGCCCGCCGCGCCGCCGACGCGCTGGCAGGTCTCGCCCACCGGCTCCGCGACCGGGCGGGCTGGCAGGCGCGCCTGCGTGAACTGACCGACGAGGCAGCCGAATCCGAGGCGCGGGCCACGGCGTTCCTGGAGCGGGCACGCGCCGCCGACGAGGACCGCAGGGCCGCCCAGCGCGCGGCGGACGACGCCCACCGCACCGCCCGTGCGCTGCGCGCCGAGCGCGCCGAGATCGCGGGTGCCCCGGAGACACTTCCGGAGCCGGACCCCTCCTCCGCACGCACCTCGCTGCCCGCCCTGCGCGAGGCGTACAGGGCGGCATCCCAGCTGTACGAGAAGGTGGGCGTCGGGGCGGACCTGCGCGCCGAGCAGGCACGCGCGGAGAGCGACGAGAGTGCCGCCCTGGCCGAACTCGACCGCCTCACCAACAAGGTCCGCACCCGCGCCGCCCAGCTACTCGAAGGCACCGACGGAGCCGACGGCCCCTCCCGACAGGCTGCCGCCGCCCGTGCCGAGTCCCTCGTCCAGCTCCTGGAGACCCGGGCGTCCACGGCGAGCGAGCAGCTCGGCCGGCTGCGCGGCGAAGCCGAACGCCTCGCCCCCGCCGACGAGGCACCCCACCACACCGAGCTCCCCGCCGACCTGGCCCCGGCCGACGCCGACCAGGCCCAGAGCCTGCTCCGCACGGCCACGGCCGAACTCGCCTCCGCCACCGGGGCACTGGACACCGCCCGCGCGGCCCACGCCGAACTGCTGCGCGCCCACCGGACCGCAGAGGACTCGGCGAGCGGTTTCGACGAGACCGCCGCGCTCCTGCGCGATCTCCTGCGGGACCACGGGGCGGAGGACCAGACCGAGGCCCCCGACCCGTACCCCGGCACCCTGGAGGAGGCCCGGCAGTCCGCCGCCGAGGCGCGCCGCTCACTGCGCGGCTGCGCCACCGACCTGTCGGCCGCGGAGAGTTCCGTCCGGGAGGCGAGCGACGTCCTCGTACGGCACGCCAACTCCACCCGCTACGAACAGGTCCGCACCCCGGCCAGGCAGCAGATCCGGGAACTCCCGGCAGCCGCCCTGCCCGACCACGCCGAGAAGTGGGCCGCCGCGTTCGCGCCCAGGCTGCGCGTGCTCACCGACGAGCTGGCCCAGCTGGAGCGCAACCGTGACTCCATCGTCGACCGGCTCCGGGGCCTCGTGGAGTCGGCCCTCACCACGCTCCGCTCCGCCCAGCGGCTCTCCCAGCTGCCCGAGGGGCTGGGGGAGTGGTCCGGCCAGGAATTCCTCCGGATCCGTTTCGAGGAACCCGACCAGGCCACGCTGACCGAGCGGCTCGGCGAGGTCATCGACGAGGCCACGCACGCCGCCCTCAAGAAGAACTCCGATCTGCGCAGGGACGGCATGTCCCTCCTGCTGCGCGGTGTCCAGGCCGCGTTGCAGCCCAAGGGCATCGCCGTGGAGATCCTCAAGCCGGACGCGGTCCTGCGCGCCGAGCGTGTACCGGTCGGACAGATGGGCGACGTCTTCTCCGGCGGCCAGCTGCTCACCGCCGCCATCGCGCTGTACTGCACGATGGCGGCCCTGCGCAGCAACGACAGGGGCCGCGACCGGCACCGGCACGCGGGCACGCTCTTCCTCGACAACCCCATCGGGCGCGCCAACGCCACCTATCTGCTGGAGCTCCAGCGCGCGGTCTCCGACGCGCTGGGGGTCCAGCTGCTCTACACGACCGGGCTGTTCGACACGACGGCACTCGCCGAATTCCCGCTCGTCATCCGCCTCCGCAACGACGCGGACCTGAGGGCGGGGCTGAAGTACATCAGCGTCGAGGAGCACCTCAGGCCGGGACTGCCCCAGCAGGACCCCGCGGGCGAGACCGTCCACGGTGAGATCACCGCGACCCGCATGTTCAAGCGGACCGCGGAGGCGACGGGCACCGCGTCAGGTCCCGCCGTCCCTGAGATGCGTTCGGAGATGGCGGACGCGCCCGCGGAGCCGACCCGGCGGGCCACGGACAAGGGATAGCTCAGGGACGGCCGGGGCGACAGCTCCGGGAGGGCCCGGGGCGCAGGCGGTCAGGCCCGGGAGAGCCGGCCTTCGCCCCGGCGGCGTATCCGGGCCTCCCCGCGCGCTCGGGCACGGGCGGCACGCCTGGCCGCCCGTCGCTCCCTGCGCATCCGGCGCGCCGTGCTGCTGGGGACCGACACCACGCCGTGGCGCTGGTTCCACACCTGCCGGGTCACCCAGACGTCCAGCACCGACCAGGTCGCCGCCACCGTGCACGCGACACCGCTCAGCACCATCGGGAAGGCGAGCCAGGACCCGGCCAGGGTGCACAGGAAGGCCACCATGGCCAGGATGATGGACAGCGACATGATCAGGACCGCGCGCACGGCGGCCGTCCGCACCGGGTCCGGCATCCTGCGCCGTATCGCGGGTTCCTCCACCCACAGCTGCTGCCGCGGGATCCGGGCACCGGCCGGCGCTGCCGCCGTGCCCCGGCGCTCATACGTGTCCAAGGACCTTCAACTCCCCACCAGTGTCCGTCTCAAGGGTGGATGCCCGGCTTGTGTTCCTTCTACGCGACCGGAGCCGCTCGCCCACCGCATGTACCCCCCTGAGGTTCTTCTTCCCCGTACGTGTGGACGAACGCCGGGTTGTGAAGATTCCCGCCGGAGCCCGCAGCCTGCCCCAAAAGACCCAGGAACGAAGAATTCCAGCCAACTGCCCTGTGTGGATACATCGTGTTCTGCCAGGGGTTCTCTGTCGCTTTCGTGAATTTCTTCGTGGGGAATACCAGGACAACTAGTGAGCAACTCGGGGAAGAGCGGCCTGAAATCGACCGGACAGGCCTTCGAGTTGCCGGTAGGTCAGTAGTAGGCTCACGCCGTTTGTTGACGGAACTCCTGTCGGCACCCCGTGGGCTGCGGCAGAACCGACACGACCACCCCCGCGGTGCGGGGCCGATCTGGGGGAGGCCATGCGCTTTCGCGGGAAGTCCATCCGCAGGAAGATCGTGGCGTTGCTCCTGGTGCCGCTCGTCTCCCTCACAGGCCTCTGGATCTTCGCCACCTATGTCACCGGCCGCGAGGCCGGCCAGCTGATGGGCGCCAGCGCCATCGTGGAGCAGGTCGGCCACCCGCTGGAAGACACCATCCGCGCCGTGCAGGGCGAACGCCGCCAGACACTTGTCTTCCTCGCCGATCCCCGCGCCTCGGACGCCCTGCCCCTGCTGCGCCGCCGGCGTGCCATGACCGACCAGGTCGTGGCCGAGGTCAGGCAGAGCGCGAAGGACGAGAGCGTACGGGACAAGCTCAGCCCCGAGTCGGAGGCCCAGCTCGACTCGATCCTCAGCGAGGTCGACGGCCTGGACGCGCTGCGCGGGTCCGTCGAGAAGCGCACGGTCGACCGGACCAGGGCCCTCGACTTCTACAACGGCCTCGTCGACCCCTGCTACCGCTTCCTCAACGGTCTCCACTCGATGGAGAACGTGTCCATGGACAAGCAGGTCCGGGCCCTGGTCGGCATCTCACGGGCCCGCGAGATGCTCTCGCGTGAGGACGCCCTGGTCGCATCGGGCCTCATCGCCGGACGGCTCGGCGCCCCCGAACTCCGCGTCGTCTCCGACCTCGCCGCCAGCCGTTCGCTCCTGTACGAGGTCAACCTCGAGCTCCTGCCGAGCAGCGAGCGCGGGCGTATGGAGCAGTACTGGCGCAGCCCCGACACCGAGCCGCTGCGCACGGCCGAGCAGAAGCTCATCGCGGCCGGTCCGTTCACGAAGCCGGGCACCATCGACGCCGCGCGCTGGGACGAAGTGGCCCCGCCGGTCCTCGCGGACCTGGCCGACGACGGCACCGAGATGACCAACCGCTTCCACGATCGCGCGGAGCCCGCCGGATACCGCGTGATGATCCTGGCCGGTGTCGCCGGCGTCCTCGGATTCGTCGCCCTGCTCATATCCGTCTTCGTCTCCGTACGCGTGGGACGCGAACTCGTCCGCGACCTCTCCCGGCTGCGCAAGGACGCGCACGAGGTGTCCGGGGTGCGGCTCCCCAGCGTGATGCGGCGGCTGGCGGCCGGCGAGCAGGTCGACGTGGAGACCGAAGCGCCCAACCTCAGTTACGAGCGAGACGAGATCGGCCAGGTCGGGCAGGCACTCAACACCCTCCAGCGGGCCGCCGTCGAGGCCGCCGTCAAGCAGGCGGACATGCGCCGCGGAGTGTCCGACGTCTTCGTCAACCTCGCGCGCCGCAACCAGGTGCTCCTGCACCGACAGCTGACGCTCCTGGACACCATGGAGCGACGTACCGAGAACGACGACGAACTCGCCGACCTCTTCCGCCTCGACCACCTCACCACCCGCATGCGCCGCCACGCGGAAGGCCTCGTGATCCTCTCCGGGGCGGCACCGTCCCGGCAGTGGCGCAAGCCGATCCAGCTGATGGACGTGGTGCGCGCGGCGGTCGCCGAGGTGGAGGACTACGAGCGGATCGAGGTCCGGCGACTGCCCCGCATCGGCGTGGGCGGCCCGGCCGTCGCCGACCTCACCCACCTGATCGCGGAGCTCCTGGAGAACGCCACGGTGTTCTCGCCCCCGCACACCGCGGTCCAGGTGCACGGCGAACGCGTCGCCAACGGCTTCACGCTGGAGATCCACGACCGCGGCCTCGGCATGGCGCCCGAGGTTCTCCTGGACGCCAATCTGAGACTCGCCGAGACCCCCGACTTCGAACTCTCCGACACCGACCGGCTCGGCCTCTTCGTCGTCAGCCGGCTCGCCCAGCGGCAGAACGTCAGGGTGTCGCTGCAGACCTCACCGTACGGAGGGACGACCGCGGTCGTCTTCATCCCCGCACAGCTCCTCACCGACGCCCCCGACACGCACGGCACCGGCTTCCGCCTCGACCGGCGTGCCGAGAGGGCGATCGGCCGCGGCCGGCCGGGCGACGACGTGCCGGGCAGCGACAAGACCCGCAGGGACGGAGCCGCGGGCCAGAGCATCCCGGGCAGGCCGTCCGGTCTCTCCCCGGTCCCCACGGGCCTCACCGACCCGTCCGTGCTCGACGGCCCCGTCGAACTCGAAGGCCCGGTGGGCACACTCGGGTTCACCGACCCGGCACTCGACCGGGAGCTCGACCCGGCACTCGCACCGGTCCTCGACGGGGTGTCCGACCTCGACGACACCGAGAGCGAACGCGGCGGCATCTTCCGGGCCCGCGACCTGCGCAGGGAAGCCGACAGGGAACAGCACCAGCAGGCCTTCGACGCATCGGACGACGACCGCTCGGCGGACGTCCGGCCGATGCGCCCCACGGGGCCCGTCCCGCTGCCACGCCGCAGGACGGGGGCGCAGGTCACAGGCCAGAGCCGCCGGATCGGCGAGGGAGGCCGCTCCCACCCCGGCACGGCCGAGGCCTCCCAGGCTGCCCCCGGCGCCGGGGAGCCCGGCCGGGACAGGGCCGCGGCAGACGAGGCGCCCTCGCTCAGGCCCGCCACCCGGCCCTCCGCGCCGGACACGGTGGGCGGCCTCCCGCGCAGGGTCCGGCAGGCGAACCTCGCCCCACAGCTCCGGGAGGACTCCGCGGTGCGGACTTCCGGTCCGGTCGCCGCGGACACCGTCGACGACCTCGAACGTGACGCGGACGAAGTACGCAATCGCATGGCCTCGCTTCAACGCGGCTGGCAGCGAGGCCGTCGGCAGAACGCCGAGGACGACGCGGCCGGTCCCGGCGAGACAGCACCAGGAACCACTCCGGGAGGGGACGGTCCATGACCGCACCGAACGCCGCAGCACACAACGCATCACGCCAGGGCTCCGGCGAACTCAACTGGCTCCTCGACGAACTGGTCGAGCGCGTCGCGAGCATCCGCAAGGCGCTGGTGCTCTCCAGCGACGGTCTTGCCACCGGTATGTCCCAGGACCTGACCCGCGAGGACAGTGAGCACCTGGCGGCGGTCGCCTCCGGGTTCCACAGCCTCGCCAAGGGCGTCGGCCGGCACTTCGACGCGGGCCGGGTCCGGCAGACGGTGGTCGAGCTCGACGAGGCCTTCCTCTTCGTCACGGCGGCCGGTGACGGCAGCTGTCTCGCCGTGCTGGCCGACTCGGACTCGGACGTAGGGCAGGTGGCGTACGAGATGACGCTCATGGTCAAGCGCGTGGGAGCGCACCTGGCCAATGCCCCCCGGGCCACCGGTCTGCCCGCCGGAGGGTGAGGTGAGGGGATGAGCGCAGACTCCTTCCGGGACACCTCGCCCGGATCACCGCCCGCTCCCGGCGCAGCGGGCTCCTCACGCTGGTACGACGCCGAGGCGGGTCCGGTGGTCCGGCCCTACGCGATGACCCGGGGGCGTACCAGCAGCGCGTCCCGTCACCGTCTCGACCTGATCGCGATCGTCATCCCCGAACCGGCGGCGGACGATCCCGGCCGGAACCAGACGCTCTCCCCGGAACACGTGGAGATCGTCGAACTGTGCAGCGACCTGCCCCAGTCGATCGCCGAGCTCGCCTCAGGACTGGACCTCCCCGTCGGGGTGGTCCGTGTCCTGGTCGGTGACCTCGTCGAGGACGAGCTGGTGCACGTCACCCGTCCCGTTCCGCCGGCCGAGCTGCCGGACGAGAGCATTCTTCGCGAGGTGATCAATGGCCTTCGGGCGCTCTAGCCGCAGAAGGCGGCCCGTCGAGCCCGTCACCCTGAAAATCCTGGTGGCGGGCGGCTTCGGAGTGGGCAAGACGACCCTGGTGGGTGCGGTCAGCGAGATCAGGCCGCTGCGTACGGAGGAGAGGCTGAGCGAGGCGGGACGACCCGTCGACGACGTGGCGGGGGTCGAGGGCAAGAGCACCACCACGGTGGCCATGGACTTCGGCCGGATCACCCTGCGCGAGGACCTGGTCCTCTATCTGTTCGGGACTCCAGGGCAGGACCGTTTCTGGTTCCTCTGGGACGAGCTGGCCCAGGGCGCCCTGGGCGCGGTGGTCCTCGCGGACACCCGACGGCTGGAGGACTGCTTCGCGGCGGTCGACTACTTCGAGCGCCGGGCGATCCCGTTCACGGTCGCCGTCAACCTCTTCGAAGGCGCGGAGCAGTTCCCCACCGACACGGTCAGGAACGCACTCGACCTCGATCCCGAGGTGCCGGTGCTGGTCTGCGACGCGCGCGACCGCGCGTCCGTACGGGATGTACTCGTCGCGGTGGTGGAGCACGCCATGGCGCGGGCCGGCCGGTTACGGGAGCCCGCCGCGACCTGATGTCCCACCGCACACGACACGGCCCGTACCCCCGCCGACCGGGGTACGGGCCGCGCGAACCGTGTGGTGCGTGGAAGGAGTCTTCACCCGGGGTGACAGGCCGTCAACCCTGTGCGCATCCGCGGGCTCACGGGTTCTCGGCGAGCCACTCTGCCGCGGTTCTGGCCAGTTCGTCGTCCTGCCCCGCGAGCATCATCCGAATCATCTGCACATCGCCCCGCAGGGACCACGCGGGATGCCCGAACGTGGCAGGGTTGTTCCTCTCGATGAGGAAGTGCGCGGGCCACGCGGTGCCGTATCCGATCAGGGGCAACGCCAGGGCGTACCGCTTCCGGCCGCGTGCCAGCCCGTACGCCGTCACCGCGAGGCCGGTGAGGGTCCCGGTCAGATGGACCCATCGCGTCGCCGCCCTGGAGTGCATGGCGACGTAGTAGGGCCAGAACTCTTCATACGAACCGAACGTCTGCTGAGACATGAAGGCACCGTAATGGCTCGGTCGGCAACCGGACACGGCGCTGTCGCGTCCCGATAAGGAGAACGGGCGGCCGGAGCCCACGGGGGTGGTCCCGGTCGCCCGTTCTCCCTTGCTCTCCGCCCGTTCTCCGCCCGTTCCCGCCGTTGCGGCCGTGGGGCGTCAGTGTCCCGCGACGGAGCGCCTGGCCACCGGGAAGTCGAAGTACGTGTCGGGGAAGAGCTCGGGCTGGTAGGTGAAGTGCCACCACTCCTCGGCCAGATTCACGAAACCGAGGTCGGTGAGCGTCTTCTTGAGGAACTGCCGGTTGGCGCGCTGGACACCCTGGACCCGCGGGTCATCCGTGTGCGACAGGGTGTCGAAACAGTCGAAACCGGTCCCCATGTCCACCGAATTGTCCGGGAAGCGGTCGTCCTGCGGTGCGAAGCACGGAGCCAGTTCCTCGCCGGGCTCGTACGGCCTGGTGGGCAGCGCGGGCAGCTTCACCACGGTGAGGTCAACCGTGCTGCCCCGGCTGTGCCCGGAATTCTCCGCGATGTAACCGTCCTCGAACAGTCGCGTCTTGTCGACCGACGGATAGAACTCAGCCTTCATGGCCTGGTCGTCGAGATCCTTCGCCCAGCGGACGAAGTGGTCCACGGCGCGCTGCGGCCGGTAGCAGTCGTACACCTTGAGCGAGTAGCCCTGCCGCAGAAGGCTCCGCTGGGCCGTACGCAGCGCGAGGGCGGCGGGCCGGGTCAGGATGCACACGGGCTGCCGGTAGCCGTCCACCGGCTCGCCCATGAAGTTGTGCGCGGTGGGGTAGCGCATCTCCGTGATGATCGTCGGATCGACGGAGCGGAGGTCGACGAACTCCTGTGGAGCCTCTGTTCCGGGCCCGGTTCCGGTCACGGGCCCGGCCACCGCCACCGGGGCGGCGGCGGTCATGGCGAGCAGGGCGGCGCCGGCGACGGCCAGGGCGCGGAGAGGGCGAGCGATTCCTGTCATGGGCACATCGTCTATCAGCTTCGGAGCCGCAGGAGAAGAGTGATCGGATACAGTCCGCCCGTGAACGACTCCCACTGCGGCAACTGCGGGGCCCTGTACGCCACCGACGCCTGGCCCCGCACCTGCACTGCCTGTGGTCGCACCGCCTATCGCAATCCGCTGCCCGTAGCCGTCGTCCTCCTGCCTGTCACCGGACCGCACGGCACCGGCCTCGTCGTCATCACCCGCACCATCCACCCCCACCGGGGCGGCACGGCGCTGCCCGGCGGCTACATCGACGAGACCGAGGACTGGCGTCACGCCGTCGTACGCGAACTGCGCGAGGAGACCGGCATCCGGGCCGACGAGACGGACGTACGCCTTGCCGACGCCCTGAGCTCCCCCGACGGCCACCTGCTGCTCTTCGGACTGCTCCCACCGCGCCCCGCCGCCGCGCTTCCGCCCTCCGCGCCGACGGACGAGACCTCGGGATACGACGTGCTGCGCACCCCGGACGAACTCGCCTTCCCGCTGCACACCCGGGCCGTACGCTCCTGGTTCGCCGGCGCCTACCGCTGAGAGCCTGTCGGGCGACCTCCGATCGGGCGCCACGCCCCGGCACGCACGCTTCCCGCGTTGCCGAAAGGCCCAAGCAGCTCCGCTACGAGGACATTCCGCCGCCTTGGAATCGCACGCACCGGACCGCGTCCGCTTTCCGATCGAGGCCACCCGACAGGCTCTGAGCCGGCAGCCCCCGCACCCGGACCGGATACGGCACCAGCTCCTCCTTGCCGTCCCGCTCGACCACCACACGCCCGCCCCTGAGACGCGACGTGTAGCGCTCCACCTCCGCGCGCGCCCACCCGTCGCCCATGTCCCGCACCACCATCCCGCCGCCGGTACGCCCGGCGGGCGGAGCCCACACCTCCAGTTCGAGAGCCCCCTCAGCGCTCCGCACCGGGATCACGGCACCCGCCCGCGCCAGCACCGGAATCCGTGACAGCGGCGCCTCCACCACCACCTGGCCCGGCCCCTCGTACACCTGCCCCGTCGCCGTGTCGTACCACCGCCCACGCGGCAGCCGCACCGGCCTGCGGTCCACGCCCTCCTCCAGCACCGGAGCGACCAGCAGCGCGTCACCCAGCAGGAACGCGTCCTCGCAGTCCCGCAGCTCACGGTCCTGGGGCGCGGCCCACCACACCGGCCGCACATACGGCGCACCGGTCAGCCGGGCCAGCTGCGCCAGCGTCACGAAGTACGGACGCAACCGCTCCCGCTCCTCCAGCGCCCGTCCGGCATGGGCGAGCACCTCAGGACCGAACTCCCACGGCTCCCTGCGCCCCGCGTCGATCGCCGCATGGGTACGGAACAACGGCATGTACGCGCCCAGTTGGAACCAGCGCAGGTACAGCTCCGGCGACGGCGACCCGTCGAACCCGCCGACATCGGGCCCCGAATACGGCACCCCGCAGAGCCCGAGCCCCAGCACCAGGGCCAGCGACGCCCGGAGCCCCGGCCACCCCGTGGCCACGTCACCGGACCAGGTCCCGCCGTACCGCTGCATCCCCGCCCAGCCCGAACGGGAGAACAGGAACGGCCGCTCCTCCGGGCGCAGCCGGCGCAGACCTTCGTACCCGGCCCTCGCCATCGCCAGGGCGTACACGTTGTGGGCCTCCCGGTGGTCCCCGCCACGGCCCTCCAGAGCGTGCCGTGACGAACGGGGCAGCGACGGGTCCCCGAAGGCCGAGAACGCCACCGGCTCGTTCATGTCGTGCCACACCCCGGCGAACCCCTGGCCGAGCCGCTCCTCGTACAGCGCACCCCACCACTCGCGCACCGACGGATCGGTGAAATCCGGATAGACGCACTCACCGGGCCACACCTCACCCCGCACCGGCGCACCCCGCGGATCCAGGACGAACGCGCCTTGGGCGCCCACCTGGAGACCGCTGTCGAACACCGCGTTGCCCGCCGACGCCCTCACCGCCGGATCGACGATCGACACCAGCCGGACGCCGTCCGCGCGGAGCTCCTTCGCCAGCCCGGGGAGATCGGGGAACCGCTCCCGGTCGACCGTGAACACCTGATGCGCGTCGTAGTGGTCGATGTCCAGATGCAGCACCGACAGCGGCAGCCCCCGCTCCCGGTACCCCGCCACGACCCGCCGCACCTCCTGCTCGCTGCCGAACCCCCAGCGCGCGTGCTGCGGACCCAGCGCCCACGACGGCGGCAGCGCGGGCGCCCCGGTGAGCGCCGTCCAGCCCCGCAGCACCCTGGCCGGCGTGCCCACGACCACCCAGCAGCGGAGCGGACCGCCCTCCATCCGAACCTCGCACGAACCCGGCCGGTCATGCCCGGACCCCGCGCCCTCCTCGCCCTCCCGCAGCGTCACCCTGCCCGCCCAGGAGTTGTCGTGGAACGCCAGATGCGTCCCCGCGTCCGACACCACCATCTGCACCGGCATCGTCAGATACAGCGGGTCGTCACCCGGACCGAAGCGACCACCGGGATCGGTGTTCCACAGCCGGTACGTCCCCTCCCTCAGCCGAGGCCCTCCGGCCCGCCCGCCCAGCCCGAAGAACCTGGCGTCGGCGGGCACCTCGGAGCGCTGCACCCACCGCGCCGCACCGCCCGCCACCGGCTCCCACCAGCGCGGCGGCAGCTCCCGCCGAAGCACCACCCCGCCCGGCGTACGCAGCTCCAACGCCCCGTGCCGCGACACGGCGACCGTCAGCCGCTCCGACACCACCTGCCAACCGCCGTTCTTGTCCGGTTCCAGCCGCGCCCGCGTGTCGGCCTCGGGACCGGTCCCCTCCAGGGCGTACGAGGGCAGCGGCCCGGCGTCGTCCCAGGACCAGAACACCGCACCGCCCACCGCCACCCGCACCCGCAGCCGGGAACGGGCGAACCGCACGACTCCACCGCCGGGACCGGGCTCGGCACCCACCAGAAGACCGGGCACCCGCGCCCGCTCCGCACCGCGCGGCGCCAGCGCCCGCGCATCCGCACGCCGACGCCGCCAGGCCGAGCGCACCGTACGCATCCCCTGCACGGAACCGACCATTCTCACCGAGCGCACCAGGTCACGACCATCCATGCGGGCCACCCTGCCATCCACCAGGACCGAAACGTGCTCCGTTCAGCTTCCGTTCACCTGCGGCCGCCTGTGGACGCCCGTGGTCGCACCACACAGCCGGACACGCGGCCATGGCCGGAGGACCCTGGTGCGCAAGACGATCACATGGCATCGTCCGTGACAGCCGTTCACGCGCACACCCCAGCCCGTGCGCGCGACGCACGCACATCCCCGCGTACACACCGAAAGGCCAGGGAGCCTCCATGACCTCAGCAGCCGGCGAAGCCCCCCTCTGGCAGCCCGCGCCCGAGCGCGTCGAGACGGCGGCCATGACCCGCTTCCAGCGATGGGCGGCAGGACAGTACGGGGCTCCCGCGGACGGCGGCTACGCGGCACTGCACCAGTGGTCGGTCGACGAGCTCGACACCTTCTGGGCAGCCGTCGCCGACTGGTTCGACGTACGCTTCTCCACCCCGTACGAGACCGTCATCGGCGACCGCACCATGCCCGGCGCCCAGTGGTTCCCCGGCGCTACCCTCAACTACGCCGAGCACGCCCTGCGCATGGCAGACGAACCGCTCCGCAGGGACGCCCCCGCCCTGCTGTACGTCGACGAGACCCACACCCAGGTCTCCATCAGCTGGTCCGAACTCCGGCGCCAGACCGCCTCACTGGCCGCCGAACTCCGCGCACTCGGCGTCAACCCGGGCGACCGGGTCAGCGGATACCTCCCCAACATCCCCCAGGCGGTCGTCGCCTTCCTCGCCACCGCCGCGGTCGGCGCGGTCTGGACATCGAGCGCCCCCGACTTCGGCGCCCGCAGCGTCCTCGACCGCTTCCAGCAGGTCGAGCCCGTCGTCCTGTTCACCGTCGACGGCTATCGCTACGGCGGCAAGGAGCACGACCGGACCGCCACCGTGGCCGAACTCCGCCGCGAACTCCCCACCCTGCGCGCGGTCGTCCACATCCCGCTCCTCGGCACCGACGCGCCCGAAGGCGCACTCGAATGGTCGGCGCTCACCGCCTCCGACACCGAACCGGTCTACGAGCAGGTCCCCTTCGAACACCCGCTGTGGGTGCTCTACTCCTCCGGCACGACCGGACTCCCGAAGGCCATCGTCCAGTCCCAGGGCGGGATCCTCCTCGAACACCTCAAACAGCTCGGGCTGCACTGCGACCTCGGCATCGACGACCGGTTCTTCTGGTACACCTCCACCGGCTGGATGATGTGGAACTTCCTCGTCTCCGGCCTGCTCACCGGCACCACGATCGTGCTGTACGACGGCAGCCCCGGCTATCCGGACGTACAGGCCCAGTGGCGCGTCGCCGAACAGACAGGCGCCACCTTCTTCGGCACATCGGCCGCCTACGTCATGGCCTGCCGGAAGGCGGACGTCCACCCGGGCCGCGACCACGACCTCAGCCGCGTCCAGTGCGTCGCCACCACCGGCTCCCCGCTCCCGCCCGACGGCTTCCGCTGGCTCCACGACGCGGTGGCCGATGACCTGTGGATCGCCTCCGTCAGCGGCGGGACGGACGTCTGCAGCTGCTTCGCGGGCGCGGTCCCCACCCTGCCGGTCCACATCGGTGAGCTCCAGGCCCCCTGTCTGGGCACCGACCTCCAGGCCTGGAACCCCGCCGGCAAGCCACTCACCGGCGAGGTCGGCGAGCTCGTCGTGACCGCGCCGATGCCCTCCATGCCGGTCCGCTTCTGGAACGACCCCGACGGCAGCCGCTACCACGACAGCTACTTCGACGTGTACCCCGGCGTCTGGCGCCACGGGGACTGGATCACCCTCACCGAGCGGGGCTCGGTCATCATCCACGGCCGCTCCGACTCCACCCTCAACAGGCAGGGCGTCAGGATGGGGTCGGCCGACATCTACGAAGCGGTCGAAAGGCTTCCCGAGATCCGCGAGTCCCTCGTCATCGGCATCGAGGAACCGGACGGAGGCTACTGGATGCCCCTCTTCGTCCACCTCGCCGAGGGCGCCACGCTCGACGACGAACTCCGCGACAGCATCAAGCGCACCATCCGCGAGAACCTCTCCCCGCGCCACGTACCCGACGAGGTCATCGAGGTCCCCGCGATCCCGCACACCCTCACCGGGAAGCGCATCGAGGTTCCGGTCAAGCGGCTCCTCCAGGGCGCAGCCCTTTCCGAGGCGGTCAACCCGGGTTCCATCGACAACCTCGAACTCCTCCGCTTCTACGAGGACCTCGCCCGCACCCGCCACTGACCCGACCGACGCGAAGGCCGTTGTCAGTCCCCCTGATTACGCTGAGTGAGCATCGATCGACAGCGCACAGGGGGACTCATGGCGCACATCAAGCAGAGCCGACGCGGCAGGCAGCGCACCGGAACATCCATGCGGCGCGCCCTGCGCCGCGAAGCACCCAGCACCGTCGGCCTCCTGGCCGACGCCGAGGACTTCGCGGCCATGCGGCACTACCGGAGCTTCACCTTCGAGGACCACACGGTCTACCTCCAGCAGGTCGAGGGCCTGCTGCAGACACTGGCCGCGCAGGGGGTGCACACCACCGTCGCCCTCTTCGACCCGGAGGAGTACGCGGAGTTCTGCGCCGAGTCCGGCCTGGAACCCGACGCCGGCACGAGCCGCAGCCGCTTCACCGCCGAGCTCGCCGCCGGCGGTGCCACCGTGGCCTACACCGGCCAGCCCATCGCCACACTGATCCCGCAGCTCGTCTCCGGAGCGGTCAGGCGCGCCACCTGGGAGTACGCCACGGTGCTGCTGGCGGGCCTCGGCGACTGCGCCGAGTGCGGTCAGGACATCGGCAGGGCCGCCTTCGACCGGGCATCCCACCTGCTGATGCGACTGCTGGAGACTGCGGGCCCCGGCACTCACCACATCGTGTGCAGCACACCCACGGAGAGCGAACAGCTCCTCGCCGTCCTGCACACCGCACGGGACACGGACGGTCCCGCCCGCCTCGCGTCGTCGGAAGGCGCGGAGTTCGCCACCGTGCTCGCCGTGGGGGTGGCGCTCGAGACCCGGGGAGGTGTCGTCCTGCGCACCACCGCTCCGGGCGCCCAGGACCGGGTGCACGGCTGGCGGCTGCACCGGGGCAGTCTCCTGCCGCTCACGGCGGGCGAGGTGTTCAGCGCATACTGCACCGACGCCGACACGGGAGAGCCGGTGTCACCGGAATCCGGCGTCGAGTACTGCGCGGGATTCGACCTCGGCGCGGACGCCCCGAAGGACCACCACTGACGGGCCACCACTGACGGGCCACCACTGAAGGGCCGTCACAGACGGAAGGGGTTCCCACCGGAACCGGCGGGAACCCCCTTCACCTCGGACACATGTGAGCGCGCGCGGCGCCCGGCATCACTCGCCCGAGAGCACCGCCTGCGCGGCGAGCCGCGCCTCGTCGGCGGAGTCCGCCGCACGCGCGGCGGAGGCGGCGCGCTCGCACTGCGCGAGCGTGTGCTTGGACAGCGTCGCCCGCACATAGGGAATGGACGCCGCACCCATCGACAGGGAGGTGACACCCAGGCCGGTCAGCACACACGCCAGCAGCGGGTCCGAAGCGGCCTCACCACAGACACCGCAGCTCTTGCCCTCGGCCCTGGCGGCATCGGCCGAGAGCGCGACCAGGTCGAGCAGCGCCGGCTGCCACGGGTCCTGGAGCCGGGACACGGCCCCCACCTGACGGTCGGCCGCAAAGGTGTACTGCGCCAGGTCGTTGGTGCCCAGCGACAGGAACTCCACCTCCTGGAGGACCGAGCGGGCCCTGAGCGCGGCGGACGGGATCTCCACCATCGCCCCGAACTTCGCCTGGAGCCCCGCCTCACGGCAGGCGTCGGCGAACGCCTTCGCATCCGCACGGTCGGCCACCATCGGGGCCATGACCTCCAGGTACACCGGCAGCCCCTCGGCAGCCCTGGACAGAGCCGTCAGCTGGGTCCGCAGCACATCCGGGTGGTCCAGCAGGCTACGCAGACCACGTACACCCAGCGCGGGGTTCGGCTCGTCGGCCGGGGTCAGGAAGTCCAGCGGCTTGTCGGCGCCCGCGTCCAGCACCCGCACCACGACACGCCCCTCGGGGAAGGCCTCGAGCACCGCGCGGTACGCAGCGACCTGCTTCTCCTCGGACGGCGCCTGCTTGCTGTCATCCAGAAAGAGGAACTCCGTACGGAACAGCCCGACGCCCTCGGCACCGGCTTCGAGTGCCGCCGGAACATCACCGGGGCCGCCGACATTGGCGAGCAGCGGCACCTTGTGACCGTCGGAGGTGGCCCCGGGACCGGTCACGGCCGACAGCGCCGCCTTGCGCGCCGCCGAGGCACTCTCCATCTCGGCACGCTTCTCCTCACTCGGCTCGACGAATATCTCACCGGTGCTGCCGTCCACGGCCACGACCGTGCCCTCGCCGATCTCGCCCGCTCCGGGCAGAGCCACGACGGCGGGCACCCCGAGCGCACGCGCGAGAATGGCGCTGTGGCTGGTCGGCCCGCCCTCCTCGGTGACGAAGCCGAGCACCAGTGCGGGGTCGAGCAGCGCCGTGTCGGCGGGAGCCAGGTCACGCGCGATCAGCACATACGGTTCGTCGCTGTCGGGCACACCCGGCATCGGAACGCCGAGCAGCCGAGCCACGATCCGATTCCGTACGTCGTCGAGGTCGGCGACCCGGCCCGCGAGGTACTCCCCGGCGTTGGCCAGCAGAGCGCGGTATGCGGCGAACGCGTCGTACACGCCACGCTCGGCGGTGCTGCCGACCGCGATACGACGCTCGACGTCGGCGATGAGCTCGGGGTCCTGCGCCATCATGGCCTGGGCTTCGAGCACGTGCTGTGCCTCGCCGCCGGCCAGATTGCCGCGCGCGATCAGGTCGGCCGCAACTGCTTCCACAGCCTGACGGGCACGCCCCTGCTCGCGCTCGGCCTCGTCCGCCGGAATCTGTTTGGCCGGCGGCTCGAGCACGGCGGTCCCCATGTGCCGAACCTCGCCGATCGCCACACCGTGGCTGACGCCGACGCCTCGCAGCGTTGTCTCCATTTCACCCGTCTCCGATTGTGCGGCGGCCGCGCCGCCGCGGTGGATGCCCAACTGGCTGGTCACTGTCCCGATCGCTGTCCCGAGGGTGTCACTGCCAGCCGAAGAGCGTGTCGCCGACCTTCACGTCGCCGTCCTCCCGGACGTCGGACAGGGACTCGGCAGTGGCTTCCAGGGCCACGACGGGACAGATGGCCGACTTGCCGGCGGTCTCGACGGCGGCCGGGTCCCAGCGGACGATGCCCTGCCCCCGGGTCACGGTGTCGCCCTTGTTCACAAGGAGCTCGAAGCCCTCACCATTGAGCTGCACGGTGTCGATTCCGAGGTGGGTCAGCACGCCATGGCCCTGGTCGTCGACGACGACGAAGGCGTGCGGGTGGAGGGAGACGACGATTCCGTCGACCGGCGAGACGGCCTCGGACGGCTCGCGTACGGGGTCGATGGCCGTACCAGGACCCACCATCGCTCCGGAGAAGACGGGGTCGGGAACCGCGGTGAGCCCGATGGCACGGCCGGCAAGAGGGGACGTCACTGTGGTCATGGGGGCCTCTCAGAGGTGGGGATCCGTATGTCACCGCCGGGGCTGCTGGAGGGCGGCGTACTGATCAGCAGCGTAAGTCATATGAAGTCCCGGTTCCGCCTGAGAGCTACCGGTTGACCGACCTAGGGGCGCACCGGAAACGATTTGCCTCGTCTCACAGCTGCCGTGTACTGTCGTATCCCTGCCTGGCCCCCACACGACCTCGAGTCAGGGGCCGACAGCGACTCCCAAGCCCAGACTGTAACTCTTCTGATTGTGCTCTCGCATGCCCGCGAGGCCTTCGATCGAAGAGGGACCCCGGTCAAAGAGACCGATAAAGGCCTGATAGAGTCGGACTCGCCGGAAAGGGAAACGCGAAAGCGAAGAACTGGAAAGCGAATCGGTGGTAATTTAACTGCCGAGCAGGAACTGCAGGA